>VGID01000004.1 GCA_016868035.1 Betaproteobacteria bacterium
CCCAGCCGCAGATGGAGGGCTTCGCAGTCACGTGCCCGCTCGCCCCGGACGCACCACGCCTCATATCCGGTTTTTGTTCATCGCCCCGCAGCTTCGGGTTCGGCTTCCTTCAGACCCCACCTCGCGGCGACGCCCTTGCCGTTTCCCTAGCCTTCGGCTCTGCGAAAACCTGGCTGTCGGACTCCCACCGACATAGTTACGTGCCATGCCCGGCACACACGTCCGCCGTGAACCGCGCGCCGCTTTGTGCGCGTCGGTTTTGACGGCACGGTTGGGTGGCAAGGGACGCGGCTGGTCACAGATCCTCGGGCGTCAGTCCCGTGCGCTTGGCAATGCGGGCGAGCATCTTGGGACCGATAGTCTCGCCGTCGTGGAACGCAAAGACAAAATCAGGCCAGCCGGGACGCGAGAGGGTCTTGTGTGATCCAGACTGCGCTTGAGCGTCCAGCCAATCCGGAAGAGTGCGGCGAGAACACCACGGGCCTTCGTCGAAGGCCAAAAGCTCATGCGGCCGGAACTGCGATCGAGATGGACTGAGGTCCGGCTTCGTTGTGTTCGAGGCGCTCGGCCAGCACGCGCAACGCCAGGACCTCGGCCTTCGCCATCGCCTCCGCGGCGGTCGCGCCATAGGCGAGAACGCCCGGCAATTCAGGAACTTCCGCGAGCCAACGGCCGTCTTCTTCGAGTTCGTGCTCGATCGTATAATTCATACGTCACCTCGATTCGGCGAGGCAATTCTACTCGGTTCTGTTCTTGCCACCCAACGTATAGTGAACTTCCGAAAAGTCGGCTAATTAGACACCCAGCACACTGGCATTGTCATCCTTCCCCGCAAATCAGGCGTTCATGATGCTGTGGTGACGTGAGCGGCCAGGATAGGCTGCGAGGAGGGAAGGTATGTCGGATCAATCAAGGAGTTCTGATCCCGCATCAGCGGGCGTTCCGCACCGCCCGCGTCTGCTCGAGCAGGTACATGAGGCGATCCGCCGGAAATATTTCAGCCGCCGGACCGAGGAAACTTATGTGCACTGGATCAAGCGCTTCATCTACTTCACCGGCAAGCGCCATCCCGCCACGCTGGGCGAGGCCGAGGTAACGGCGTTTCTGAACCATCTCGCCGCCGAGCGCCACGTCGCCGCCGCGACGCAGAATCAGGCGCTTTCCGCGCTGCTCTTCCTCTACGATGATCTACACCCACGTGCTGAACAAGGGCGGGCGCGGGGTGAAAAGCCCGCTCGACCGGCCGGGCGAGAGTTCATCGGTTCCCGCACCTCCGGCGGCGCCCATCCACGGCGGGAGCGAGCCGTGATTCGTGATTCGGCGGCGACCACCCCGTCACCTTCGGTGACACCCCTCCTCGGCCAGGAGGGGAGTGCGTGCCGCCTTGCTTCCTGACTCCGGACTCTGGAAGGACTTGACTCGTATTTCCTTCGTGTCCTTCGTGTCGAAGCTTTTCAGGGTTTCCTCAGCGTCCTCCGCGTCCTCCGCGTCGAGAGCCGGTCTTGAATGCTTTTTGGCGTCTCGGCGGTTCACAGAGCAGTGACGCAGTGACGAAGTGACGGGTTCATCTTCTTGGCGGGCGGCGGCTCAACAGGATCGAGACGCCGAGCCCCCTCCTTCACCCGCGCCGCAGGCCCGCGATCCACCGCTCGTAAACCCTGTCCGCCACCCGGTGCAGCGCCTCCAGCCGCGCGTCCAGCTCCCGCGTGATCTCCTCCACCGGCTGCACGGCGGGGCTCTTCGGCAGGTTGCGCGCAATCTCGCGCGCGCCGCTCTTGCACCACGACTCGACGAGCTCGCGGGTCATCTCGACATGGCATTGCATGCCGAGGCTCTTCCCCAGCGCGAACGCCTGGTTCGCGCAGTGGGGCGTGGACGCGATACGGGCCGCCCCGGGCGGGATCGAGAAGGTCTCCCCGTGCCAGTGGAACGCGTTGAACGACTCGGTGCGCGCGCCGAACCACGCGGAAGCGGCCGGCGCCTCCGCGACATCCACGCGGCCCCAGCCGATCTCCTTCACCGCATTGCGCGTGACCTCTCCGCCCAGCGCCCTTGCCATCAGCTGCCCGCCGAGGCAGTGGCCGAGCACCGGCACGTCCGCCTCCACCGCCGCGCGGATGAGCCGCAGCACGGGTGCGATCCACGCGCGATCGTCGTTCACGCTCATCGGCCCGCCCATGAACGCGAGCCCGCTGAATTCGCGCGGGTTTT
The DNA here is from genome assembly GCA_016868035.1 of Betaproteobacteria bacterium. GTDB lineage: Bacteria > Pseudomonadota > Gammaproteobacteria > Burkholderiales > SG8-41 > SG8-41. The sequence goes on from VGID01000004.1 coordinate 2,212, forward strand.
CCGGGACGGGTTCGCCCTCGTCCACCTTCACGAGCCGCCACGGGATCCGGTTGCGCTCGAGGTATGTGGCAAAATACCCTGGACCCTCGATCGCCGCGTGGCGGAAGATGGCAACGGGCTTCATCGTCGTTTACGGGGGGATGGGTTTGGACCTGGTGTTGCGCCATATTGTAGCCGCACTCCTGTTCTTCCTCGCGACCGCCGCGGCGCACGCGGCGGACATCAACGTCGTCGCGCTCACCGCCGGCAAGGCGGTCGTGGTGGTGAACGGTGGCAAGCCGCGGACGCTCACCGTGGGGCAGACGACGCCCGAGGGCGTGAAGCTCATCGCCGCCGACAGTGCGACGGCAACCTTCGAGGTCGGCGGAAAACGGCAGACGCTCGCGGCGGGGCAGGGCGCGGCGATCGCGGCGAGCCCGCCGCCGCGCGGGGGAGGAAGCGTGACGCTCACCGCGGACTCGCGCGGCCACTTCTTCACCATGGGCGCCGTGAACGGAGTCAGCATGCGCTTCATGGTGGACACGGGGGCGACCGCGGTTGCGCTCTCGAGCGCCGACGCGCGGCGCGCGGGCGTCAACTACCTCTCCGGCATCCGCGCCTTCACCCACACCGCCAACGGCGTCGTGCCGGTCTACCGGGTCAAGCTCGACTCGATCACGATCGGGGACATCACGCTCACCAGCGTGGACGCCGTCGTCATCGAGGGCGAGCGGCTGCCCGTAGCTCTGCTCGGGATGTCGTTCCTCAACCGCATGGAGATGAAGCGCGACGGGCAGACGATGACGCTCATCAAGCGCTTCTGACGAAGCGTGGCTCGTTTCTCGTGGCTCGTGGCTCGTGACTTGCAAGCCGCACGCGCCAGGCGGTAAGGCACAGGCGGTGGTCAGGGCGTTTGGGGTGGAGACCCCGCCCGTTCGTTGCCGGCCGCTCAGGGCGCGCCGCACCGGATTCTCCGGCGCCCCGCGCCGGCTTGTGGAAAACCCCGCCGTCGAATAACGTAAAGGGGCCCGCCTGCGCAGGCGGGCTGCGGGAATGCGATCGGGCATGGCGCAACGGCAGAAAACGGCTACGGCGGGGCACGACGAGCTGCGCGAGCGGATCGTGGATGCCGCGATCGCGCTCGCCGAGCGGGACTCGTGGGAAGCGGTGCGGCTGCACGACGTCGCCGACAGCCTGGGCGTCACCCTCGACGAGGTGCGCCGCCAGTTCCGCGAGAAGGAGGACGTGGTGGACGCCTGGTTCGACCGGGCCGACGCCGCCATGCTGCGGGAGTCCGAGGCGCCGGGCTTCCGGGAGCTGACGCCGCGGGAACGCATCCACCGGCTCATCCTGACGTGGTTGCGCGCGCTCGCGCCGCACCGCAAGGTTACCCGGCAGATGATCTACGGCAAGCTCGAGCCGGGGCACGTCCACATCCTGTTCCCCGGACTGATGCGCGTGAGCCGCACCGTGCAGTGGGTGCGTGAAGCCGCCCACCGCGATGCCGCGTACGTGCGCCGCGCGCTCGAGGAAACCGGGCTCACCACGATCTACCTGATGACCTTCTTCCACTGGATGACCGACGACACGGCGGGATCGGAAGCGACCGGCCGCTTCCTCGACGGCTGGCTCGGCCTGGCCGAGCGCCTCGACCGCGCGGTCTACGGCACGCCGCGCGGCGGCGCGGGCGAGGCGCCGCCGCCCCCGGCGGAGCGGTCCGCAGGCTAGAACCGGTCTCAAGAACCGGCTGAAGCGCTGAAACCACGGGCCACGGAATCATTCGGGATCCGGGATTCGGAATGACTGCTCTTCCCCGGCGCTTCTCGGCGTCCTCGGCGTCCTCTGCGGTGAGAGGTTGAGGTTTATCTCCGTGAACTCCGTGTCCGCTGTGGCTGACCCGTCTTGGACACGTTCACCCATGCGCTGAGCGGGGCGCTCCTCGCGCGGGCGGCCGCCCCGTCGCAGCCCGCGCCCGGCGCCCTGAGCCCGACAGCGCGCGTGGCCGCGGGATTCGCGGCGGCCGCGTTTCCGGATGTGGACTTCTCCCTGCGGCTCTACGACACGCTTGCCTACCTCAACTGGCACCAGGGAGTGACGCACTCGATCATACTGCTGCCGCTCTGGGCGTACGCGCTCGCGCACGCTTTCTCGTGGGCGACGCGCGGGCGCCGTTCGTGGCGGGAGTTCCTCGCGCCCGCCGCGCTCGGCATCGCCGCCCACATCGCGGGCGACGTGCTGACCGCGTACGGAACCGCGCTCTTCGCTCCCCTCTCGGCGCAGCGCTACGCCCTGCCCCTCGCCTTCGTGATCGATCCGTATTTCACCGCGATCCTCGCAGCGGGGCTTGCCGCGGCGCTGCTGCGCCCGAAGAAGCGCACGCCCGCCGTCACCGCGCTCGCCGTGCTCGCCGCCTACGTGGGCCTGCAGGCGGGGCTGCACGCACGCGCGCTCGAAGCCGGGCGCGAATACGCGAGAGCGCAGCGCCTCGCGGGCGCGGAGGTCCACGCCCTGCCGCAGCCGTTGACGCCCTTCAACTGGAAAATCATCGTCGAACGCGGCGATGATTATCACGAGGCGTTCGTCAACCTGTGGCGCACGCAAGAGCCCCGGCCGCCGGCCGACGGCGACGCGCTGCTGCGCCGGATCGCCGCGGGCTACCGGCCGGTGGCAGCGGCCGGCTGGACGCGCCATTCACGGTACGGGGAAGGACCGCAGGCCGCGCTTGCCCGCGAGGCGTGGAACCAGGAAGCGTTCGCGGATTTCCGGCGGTTTGCGCGGTTTCCCGCGCTCGACCGGATCGAGACCCATGGCGGGAGAGTGTGCGTGTGGTTTCTCGACCTGCGCTTCACGCTGCCGGCGCTCACACCCTCGTTCCGCTGGGGCGTGTGCCGGACCGCAGCCGCCGACAGCTGGCGCCTCGAGCGCATGCGCGGTGCGTTCTGGATCGACTGAGCATTCATCTCAAGAGCCGAAACCTCTCACCGCAGAGGATGCAGAGGACGCAGAGGAAAAGCAAGGAATGGAAGAATTCAGTTTTCGTTCTTATCGGCGCGCATCGGCGGCTTGATCCGTATTCGGCGCTCATCGCACGGGAATTGCGCCATTGGCAGTGATGACTTGGTCGCCCGCGGGGCTCAACACGAAGTCGATGAACTTCCTCACCTCGGGCGCGGGCGACTCCGGAACGACGAGGTAGAAGCCCCGGCTCAGGAAGTAGCGGCCGCTCTTCACGTTCTCCGGCGTCGGCGCGATGCCGTTGAAGCTGAGCGCCCTCACCTTTCCGGAACCCTGCTCGACGACCGTCATGCTCGTCATTCCGATCGCATGAGCGGTTTCGGCAAGGGCATGGGCCATGTCACCGCCGCGGGGCATGACCCTCACGGCTTCGGCCGCCTTCAGGTCCCTGAAGCACGCCACTTTTTCCAGGATCACTTCGGGGTCGACCTCCGTGGGCGGACGGGTATGCACCGCGATGGGGCTGTCGGGACCGCCGAGCTGCCGCCAGGTGGTGATCCGCCCGCCATAGATGTCGCACATCTGCGTGTCGGTGAGATTGGAAAGAGGAACCGTCTGGTTTACGGCGAAGACGATCGCGCCCTTGGCGATCTCGATGACCCGCAGCCTGTTCTTCCGCACCACCTCCGGGTCGATGCCGTGGCTCGCGAGCGCGATCTGGATCTTCGCCTCCGCAAGCGCACGCAGCCGCGCGCCGGTTCCGAGCCCCTTGCCGACCTGGATGGCAGGGCCTTCCGACTGCTTCTGGTAGGCGGCGACGAGTGCCCGCGCCAACGGAATCATGCCAGTGGAACCGTCGAGGACGATGGTCTCCTGCGCCTGCGCCGCCACGCCCGTCACGATCAGTGCGAGCGCGCGCGCGAGACGAGACGCGCCCGTAATCCCCACTCGGCTCCTCGACGCCATGGTTCCCTCTCCGATCGGAGCCCGCCCCAAGCGCAGGCTCGCAGACCCTGTGCGGCGGAAATTCTGGCGCTGCCGGGGAAGTATGGCAAGTGCGCGCGCGGGAGCACGGCACCGCGGCTGCCCTGCTGCTCTTTGAACCGGGCCCCGAAAACCAGGGTCGGGCCGGATTCTCCGCGGCGCGCGCTAGCCTGGCCGGCGCTTGAAGAACTGGACGGCGCGCTCGTGGCGCAGGGCGCCCGCTCGCGTCCTGAACGTCCCGAGATTGCGACGCCTGCCGGTGCGGGGATTCTTGCTTCGTGAGTAAAGACGGTACCTGCCGGGGCCGAGCTTCCTGATCATGCCCGCCGCCCGTGGCACCGCTTCACTTGCGCTTCTTCCCCGGGCTGCGGCTTCCCGCCCCCGGATCCCGGCCCTCGCCGACGAGCGAAAGCATATGGCCGAACTTGGCGCGCTTGGTGCGCAGGTAGTCGCGGTTGGACGGGCGCGGGGGGACCTCGATCGGTACGCGCTCGGTGACGGTCAAACCGTACTGCTCGAGCGCCTCGACCTTCTCGGGGTTGTTCGTCATGAGGCGGACCTTCCGCACGCCGAGGTCGAAGAGGATGTGCGCGCCGGCCTTGTAGTCGCGCATGTCGGCTGCGAAGCCGAGCGCGTGGTTCGCTTCCACCGTGTCGTGGCCCTGGTCCTGCAGCGCGTAGGCGCGGATCTTGTTGAGGAGCCCGATGCCGCGCCCCTCGTCGAACATGTAGACCAGCACGCCGCGGCCGGCGCCCTCGATCATCGAGAGCGCGGTGTCGAGCTGCTCGCCGCAGTCGCAGCGCTCGGAGCCGAACACGTCTCCGGTGAGGCACTGCGAGTGCAGGCGCACGAGCACGGGCTCGCCCGTGGCCACCTCGCCCTTCACCAGCGCCACCAGAAGCGCCGCCTCCATGGAATCGCTGTAGACCGCCAGACGGAAGGTTCCCGCCTTGCGCGTGGGCAGCGTCGTTTCCGACCGCCTCCGGATCTCGCGCTCGCCCTGCCGGTAGGCGATGAGGTCGGCGATGCGCAGGATCCGGATGCCGTGCTCGCGCGCGAAGCGCTCGAGCTCCGGCATCCGCGCCATGGTGCCGTCCGCCTTCATGATCTCGCAGATCACGCCCGCGGGCTTGAGCCCCGCGAGCCGCGCGAGATCCACCGCGGCCTCGGTATGGCCCCGCCGCGCGAGCACGCCGCCGTCCACTGCCCGCAGCGTCAGCAGCCGGCCGGGGCGGATGAGGTCGGTCGGCTTGGCGCTGTCGGCGATCGCCACCGCGATCGTGCGCGCGCGGTCGTGCGCTGACATGCCCGAGGAGACGCCCTCGCGCGCGTCGATCGGGGTCGCGAACGCGGTGCCGAACTTGGTCTGGTTGCCCGTGTCGTCGGTGATGAGCGCGAGCCCGAGCGCCCGCATGCGCTCCTCGGTGAGCGCGAGCGAGATCAGCCCGCGCCCGTGCGCCGCCATGAAGTTGATCGCCTCCGGGGTCGCGCGCTCGGCCGCAATGTAGAGGTCGCCCTCGTTCTCGCGGTCCTCGTCGTCCACGAGGATCACCATCCTGCCCCTGCGCACGTCCGGCAGGATGTTCTCGACGATGTATTCGCTGGTCTTTTCGGTCGCGCTCATACGCGGGTAATCGGGAATGGGGAATGGGGAATCGGAAAGCCGAACGTCGCTGCGGCCGCCTCGGACATAAGGCACCTGTTTTCCATTTCCTATTCCCTATTTCCTATTCCCCAATCACCGGCATCAGCCGACGGGATTCCCGCGGATGATCAGGCGCATGAACTCGGCGCGTGTCTTGTCGATGTTGAACTCGCCGGTGAAGGCCGAGGTCGTGGCGATGGAGTGCTGCTTCTGGATGCCGCGCATCACCATGCACAGGTGCTGCGCCTCGATCACGACCGCCACGCCCAGCGGCTTCAACGTCTCCTCGATGCAGTCCCGGATCTCGACCGTGAGCCGCTCCTGCACCTGCAGGCGGCGCGCGTACGCGTCCACCACGCGCGGGATCTTCGAGAGCCCGACGATGTGCCCGTTGGGAATGTAGGCGACATGGCACTTGCCGAAGAACGGCAGGAGATGGTGCTCGCACAGCGAGTAGAGCTCGATGTCCTTCACGATCACCATCTGCTGGTACCGGTCGCGGAACATCGCCGAGCGCAGGATCTCCGCGGGATCGAGGTCGTAGCCGTGGGTGAGGAATTGCAGTGCTTTCGCCACCCGCTCCGGGGTCTTCTTCAGGCCCTCGCGGTCGGCATCCTCGCCGAGATCCTTCAGGATCGCACGGTAATGTTCCGAGATCCGCTTGAGCGCCGCCGGGTTGTACTCCTCGACGCGCGCGTAGCCGTTCATCTCGTTTTCTTCCAGCATTTTCCGGTTGAGCGTCATCGCGGACCTGGTCCGGGTAAACGGTCAACGGTGAACCGTAAACGGCAAAAGCCGGGCGGCGACGTGCCGCCGGTCCCCGGGGGTTTTTCGCCTACCGCTCACTGTTCACTGTTCACCGGCATGTCATTCTACTCCGCAAGCCTCGCGCGCACGGACCTCACGATGCCTTCCCTGTTGAGGTCCGCAGACGCGAGCTGGATCGCCGGGTCGCCCTGGTCGATGAAGGAATCGGGCAACCCCAGCTGCAGAACGGGCACCGTCTTGCCGCACCGCTCCAGCGCCTCCAGCACGGCGCTGCCGGCGCCGCCCGCCACCACGTTCTCCTCCACCGTGACGAGCAGATCGTGCCCATCGGCAAGCTCCACGACCAGGCCGTCGTCGAGCGGCTTCACGAAACGCATGTTGGCGACCGTCGCGTCGAGCTCCTCGGCGGCCTGCATGGCCGGTGCCAGCATCGCGCCGAAGGCGAGCAGCGCGACCCTCGGCCCCGTGCCACCCGGCCCCTTGCGCCGGCGCCGGACCTCGCCCTTGCCGACCGGCAGCGCGCGCATTTCCTTCTCGACCGGAACCCCGGGCCCCGTGCCGCGCGGATAGCGCACCGCGGCGGGAGTATCCATCTGGAAGCCGGTGTAGAGCATCTGGCGGCACTCGTTCTCGTCGGCGGGCGTCATCACCGTCATGTTGGGTAGGCACCGCAGGTAGGTGAGGTCGAAGCTGCCGTTGTGGGTGGCGCCGTCGGCGCCCACCAGCCCGGCGCGGTCGATTGCGAACAGGACCGGCAGGTTCTGGATCTGCACGTCGTGGATCAACTGGTCGTAGGCGCGTTGCAGGAAGGTCGAATAGATCGCGACCACGGGCTTGCGACCCCCGCAGGCGAGGCCCGCGGCGAACGTGACGGCGTGCTGCTCGGCGATCCCGACGTCGAAATAGCGCTCGGGATGGAGCTCCGCGAAGCGCACCAGTCCCGAGCCCTCGCGCATCGCGGGCGTGATGCCCACCAGGCGCGGGTCGCGCTCCGCCATGTCGCACAGCCAGTCGCCGAACACCTGGGTGTAGCTGAGCTTGCCGCTCTTCCCACCCACGATGCCGTTTGCCGCGTCGAATTTCGAGACGCCGTGGTAGAGGACCGGATCGGCCTCCGCGAGCTTGTAGCCGGCGCCCTTGCGGGTCACGACGTGCAGGAACTGCGGGCCCGTCAGCCCCTTCATGTTGCGCAGCGTCGGGATCAGCGCGTCGAGGTCGTGCCCGTCGATGGGCCCGATGTAGTTGAACCCCATCTCCTCGAACAGCGTGCCGGGGGTCACCATACCCTTCATGTGCTCTTCCGCGCGGCGGGCGAGCTCGCCGAGCACCCGCTCGCCGGCGCGCTTCGCGGCGGAATAGAAGCGACCCGACATGAGCTTCGCCAGGTACTTGTTCAGCGCGCCCACCGGCGGCGAGATGGACATCTCGTTGTCGTTCAGGATCACCAGGAGATCCGTGTCCATCGCGCCCGCGTTGTTGAGCGCCTCGAACGCCATGCCCGCCGTCATCGCACCGTCCCCGATGACCGCGACCACGTGGCGCTTCACGCCGGCGAGCCTCGAGGCGACCGCCATGCCGAGGGCCGCGCTGATCGAGGTGCTCGAATGCGCGGTGCCGAACGTGTCGTACTCGCTCTCTTCGCGCCGCGGGAAACCGGAGAGCCCGCCCCACATGCGCATGCGCTTCATCCCTTCGCGCCGGCCGGTGAGCACCTTGTGGCCGTAGGTCTGGTGGCCGACGTCCCACACGATGCGGTCATGCGGCGTGTCGAATACGTAGTGAAGCGCGATCGTGAGCTCCACCGTTCCCAGGTTCGAGGAAAGATGCCCGCCGGTCTGGCTCACGGACTCGAGCAGAAAAGTGCGCAGCTCGTCGGCAAGCTGCCGGAGCTGCTTCACGTCCAGCTGGCGCAGCTCGCGCGGATAGTTCACGCTGTTGAGCAGCTCGTACTTCGACGTGCCTGCCGCCTGCTCGCCTCCCAAGCCCGAATTGATCACGTTCTCCGTCATCTATATACCCGTTGCCCCTGCTCGAGCCGATTGCCGATTTCCCATTATCCGCGCGATGAACGGCGGGCGCTTCCGTCCGTTCGATCGCGCGGACTTGAGCCGGCGCGAAGCGTCCGGTCTTAAGTAGAGTTAGAACTTTCTCAGCACGATAAAATCCGCGATCTGGCGCAGCCGCAGCGCGCGCTCTCCAAAATCCTCGATGGCGGCGAGGGCATTGTTCCTCAGCTCCCGCGACAGCTCCCGCGCCTGGGCGGCCCCCATCGCGCTGACGTAGGTCGGCTTGCTGTTCTTGGCGTCCTTGCCCGCGGTCTTGCCGAGGGTAGCGGTCGAGGACTCCGCGTCGAGCACGTCGTCCACGACCTGAAATGCAAGCCCGACGTACTTGGCGAACTGGTCGACGCGCGCGAATTCCTTCTCGTCGAGGCCGTTTCCGCAGTGCGCGCCCATGAGCGCCGCCGCCCGGATCAGCGCGCCGGTCTTGTGGATGTGCATGAATTCGAGCTCGGGCACCGTGAGGCTCTTGCCCACCGAATCGAGATCGATCGCCTGTCCGCCCGCCATCCCCCGCGATCCGCTGGCCGCCGCGAGCAGCTTCACCATCTCGAGCTGGGTCTGCATGTCCTCGGCGAGCCGGTATTCGCCGAGCAGCTGGAACGCGAGGCTCTGCAGCGCGTCGCCCACCAGCAGCGCCGTCGCCTCGTCGTACTCGACGTGGCACGTGGGCCTGCCCCGCCGCAGCACGTCATCATCCATGCACGGCAGATCGTCGTGGACGAGCGAATACGCGTGGATCAGCTCCACCGCGGCGGCGGCGATCGCCACGCGCTCGGACTCGGCCTGCGCGAGCTCGCCGGCGGCGAACGCGAGCAGCGGCCGCACGCGCTTGCCTCCGCCGAGCACCGCGTAGCGCATGGCCTGGTGCAGGCGCTGCGGGGCGATCTCCGGCCCCGGCAGAACGCGTTGCAGTACCGACTCGATGCGCTGCAGGTTCGCGTGCGTCCAGGCCTGGAAGGAACCTATCTCAGCCACGATTCGCATGTGCGACGGTGGCGAGTCGGGATGCAGTTCTAGGAGGACCGCGACGACGCATAGACTCTATGTTAGGAGCGGCCGGCAACGAAATGCGCACAAATCGCCCCGTCCCTACGGGTTGTGGCCAAAACGCGCGCCTGCGTTGTCGCGAGCCTTGCCAATATCGACATATTGGCGGCGCCTCGCTCCTCGCATTCATCGCGTTTTGGCCACAACGCATCATGTGAATCATGACTGAGATAGGTTCTAGTCGTTGTCGTTGTCGTTGTCGTGGTCACGCTCGAAGTCCCGCAGGATGCCCTCCTCCAGTACCTTGACCTGCTGCTGTGCATCCTGCAGAGCCGACTGGCACAGCTTGAGCAACTCCGCGCCGCGCTTGTACGCGGCGAGCGACTGCTCGAGCGGCATCTGCCCCGCCTCCATGCTGGAGACGATTTTTTCCAGTTCCGCCAGGGCCGCTTCGAAACTTCGGGGATCGTGGGTTTTCGAAGTCTTGGACACAGGAGTGCTGCAACGCTGGTGGAAACAGTAAATCTAGCCCAATCAGAGGGTTGCGGTCAACGCGTTCTGTAAGCGCCAGCGATCTCGCGCGACCAAGGAATAAAGGAACCGGAAACAGCGTAACGTAAAGAACAAGCGCCGGGACCGCTTCGGCTGCTCTCGCATCCGGGCCCGGTGCGAGAGAGCGGCCCGGCTTTCCGGTTATCATCCGCCAATACCCGAAAACAGAAGGAGACATTTCGTGCACGCCACATTGCCGCGATTGGAGACGACCGATTTTCCGGCGATCCGGCGCAAGCGGCTCGACACGCTGCAGGTCAATCTCGGATACAAGTGCAACCAGACCTGCGTGCACTGCCACGTCAACGCCGGCCCGACGCGCACCGAGATGATGGACCGCGAGACCGTCTCGGAAGTGATCTCGTTTCTCAAGGCCTCGGGCGTCGAAACGCTGGACATCACCGGCGGGGCGCCCGAGCTCAACCCGCATTTCCGCACGCTCGTGCTCGCCGCGCGCAACCTCGGCGTGCACGTGATGGACCGCTGCAATCTCACCGTGCTGCTCGAACCCGGGCACGAGGGGCTCGCCGAATTCCTGCCGGCGAACGGGGTCGAGGTCGTGGCATCGCTGCCCTGCTACCTGGAGGAGAACGTGGACCGCCAGCGCGGCAAGGGCGTGTTCGACGCGAGCATCGAGGCCCTGCGCCGGCTCAACGCGCTCGGCTACGGGCGCACGGGCTCCGGGCTCGTGCTCAACCTCGTCTACAACCCGCAGGGCCCGAGCCTGCCGCCGGCGCAGGACGCGCTCGAGGACGACTACCACCGCCACCTCGCCGAGCGCCTCGGGGTCGTCTTCAACCGGCTCTACGTGCTCACCAACATGCCCATCCAGCGCTTCGGCAGCATGCTCATCTCGAAGGGCCAGTTCGAGAGCTACATGGAGCTGCTCAAGAGCGCGTACCAGCCCGAGAACCTGGAATCGGTGATGTGCCGCAACCTCGTCAGCGTGGACTGGCGCGGCTACGTCTACGACTGCGACTTCAACCAGATGCTCGGCCTGCCCCTTGCCTGGCGCGGCCGCCCGCGCGTGCACCTGCGCGAGCTGGTCGGAGCCGACCTCACCGGCAATCCCATCACGGTGAAAGACCACTGCTACGGCTGCACCGCCGGCCAGGGCTCGAGCTGCGGCGGCGCGCTTTCTTGACCAGACCAGTCACGAGTCACCCGTCACGTTTTTGATCGGACAGAACCATGGACACCTCCTACCTCTCCACCACTCGCGATATCTACCGGGATGCGGCGCTCAACCCGCAGCAGGGCCTTTGCTGCACCACGACCCCGGTGTGGCAGCTGCCGGACCTGGCCGTCCCCAAGAACATGCTCGCCATGAATTACGGCTGCGGCAGCACCGTCCACCCGCGGGACCTCACCAACAGTCCGACCGTGCTCTACGTCGGAGTCGGCGGCGGCATGGAACTGCTGCAGTTCGCGTACTTCACCCGGCGCCCGGGCGCCGTGATCGGGCTCGACGTGGTGGACGAGATGCTCGCCGCGTGCCGCACGAACTTGCACGAGGCCGAGCTGCAGAATCCCTGGTTCCGCTCCTCGTTCGTGGACCTGCGCAAGGGCGACGCGCTCGCGCTGCCCGTCGCGGACGAGAGCGTGGACGTCGCCGCGCAGAACTGCCTGTTCAACATTTTTCATGACCGCGACCTCAAACGCGCCCTGTCGGAGATGTACCGGGTGTTGAAGCCGCACGGAAGGCTGATTCTCTCGGACCCGGTGTGCGCCTCGCCGATGCCGGAGCATCTCCGGAACGACGAGCGGCTGCGCGCGCTCTGCCTCACCGGAGCGATCCCGCTCGACGATTACGTGAAGCGCATGACCGATATCGGGTTCGGAACGGTAGAAGTCCGCGCGAAGAGGCCCTACCGGGTGCTTGCGCCGCATCGCTACCCGACGCAGCGGACGATTGTCGTCGAAAGCGTGGAGATCTGCGCGATCAAGGACCCCGTGCCCGCCGACGGCCCCTGCGTCTTCACCGGCAGGACCGCGATCTACCACGGCCCGGACGACTACTTCGACGACCGGAAAGGCCATTTCCTGACCCAGAACCAGCCGCTCGCCGTGTGCGACAAGACCGCCCGCGCGCTCGCCTCGCTCGGGCGCGACGACATCTACATCACTGGACCCACGTATTTCTACGACGGCGGGGGGTGCTGCTGATTCCCCGCGCCCGCCGGTCACGGCCCGCCGCTCACCGGTCATCGGCCACGGGTCACCGGCCTCACGATTGACATGAAAAAGAACAGGCTCGTACTGCTTGCCGTGATCGTGGCGCTGGTCGCCGCCTTCTTCACGCTCGACCTCGGCCGCTACCTCACCCTCGAATTCTTCAAGTCGCAGCAGGCGGTCGTCGCCGGCTACCTCGAGGCTTACCCGTTCCGGACGGCAGCGGTCTTCTTCGTGATCTACGTCGCCGTGACCGGGCTATCGCTGCCCGGCGCGGCGCTGATGACGCTCGTCGCGGGAGCGATCTTCGGGCTGCTCTGGGGCGCGGTCATCGTGTCCTTCGCCTCCAGCATCGGGGCGACGCTCGCGTTTCTCGCGTCGCGGTTTCTCTTTCGCGACGCAATCCAGGGCCGCTTCGGGGCGAACCTGAAGGCGGTCAACTCCGGCATCGAGCGCGACGGCGCTTTCTATCTCTTCGCGCTGCGGCTGGTGCCCGCCTTCCCGTTCTTCGTCATCAACCTGGTGATGGGGCTCACGCCGATCCGGACCTGGACCTTCTACTGGGTGAGCCAGGTGGGCATGTTTGCGGGGACCATCGTCTTCGTCAACGCCGGGGCGAGGATCGCGGAGCTCGAATCCCTTTCCGGCATCCTGTCGCCCGCGCTCCTCATCTCGTTTGCACTGCTCGGCATCTTCCCGTTGATCGCGAAGTGGGTGCTCAACGCGATCAAGGCGCGCAAGGTCTACGCGAAGTGGCCGCGCCCGAAGCGCTTCGACCGCAACCTGGTCGTGATCGGAGCCGGGGCCGCGGGGCTCGTTTCCGCCTACATCGCGGCCGCGGTCAAGGCCAGGGTGACGCTGATCGAGAAGCACCGGATGGGCGGGGATTGCCTCAACACCGGGTGCGTGCCGTCCAAGGCGCTCATCAAATCCGCGCGGCTCATCTCGCAGATCGGGCGCGCGCGCGAGTACGGCATCCGGTCGGCCACGGCCGAGTTCGATTTCGCCGACGTGATGGAGCGGGTGCAGCGCGTGATCAGGACCGTGGAACCCCACGACTCGATGGAGCGCTACACGGAGCTCGGGGTCGAATGCATCCAGGGCGAGGCGAAGATCACCTCGCCGTGGAGCGTGGAGGTAAAGACGCGCGACGGCACGCGCACGCTCACCACCCGCGCCATCGTGATCGCCGCCGGAGCAAGCCCGCTCGTTCCTCCGATCCCGGGCATCGCCGAAGTGGGCTACGTCACCTCCGACACCATGTGGGAAATGCGCGAGCTGCCGAGGCGGCTGGTGGTGCTCGGCGGAGGGCCGATCGGATCCGAGCTCACCCAGTGCTTCGCGCGCTTCGGCTCGCAGGTGACCCAGGTCGAGATGCTCCCTCGCATCCTCGCCCGGGAGGATCCGGAGGTGTCGGAAATGGTGGCGGAACGCTTCCGCAGGGAGGGTATCCGCGTGCTCACGAGCCACCGCGCGAGGGAATTCCGGGTGGAGAACGGCGAGAAAATCCTGATCTCGGAGCACGACGGGCGCGAGGTGCGCGTCGCGTTCGACCAGCTGCTGTGCGCGGCAGGGCGGGTTGCAGGCGTCCGGGGCTACGGCCTGGAGGAGCTCGGCATCCCCGTCACCCCCGCGCGCACCGTGGAAACGAACGACTACCTGCAGACGATCTACCCCAACATCTACGCGTGTGGCGACGTCGCGGGCCCGTACCAGTTCACGCACACCGCCTCGCACCAGGCCTGGTACGCGGCGGTGAATGCCCTCTTCGGGCGATTCCGGAAGTTCAAGGCCGACTACTCGGTGATCCCGTGGGCGACGTTCACGGACCCCGAGGTCGCGCGCGTGGGCCTGAACGAGACCGAGGCGAAGGAGCGGGGCGTTCCGTACGAGGTCACCACTTACGGCATCGACGACCTCGACCGGGCGATCGCCGACGGGGAAGCGCACGGGATGGTCAAGGTGCTCACCGCGCCCGGCACGGACAAGGTTCTCGGCGCAACCATCGTGGGCGAACACGCGGGGGATCTGATCATCGAGTACATCGGGGCCATGCGCCACGGCATCGGGCTCAACAAGATCCTGCGCACCATACACATCTACCCCACGCTCGTGGAGGCAAACAAGTACGCGGCCGGAGAATGGAAGCGCGCCCACGCGCCGAAGAAGCTGCTCGAATGGGTCGAGCGCTACCACGCGTGGATGCGCGGCTGATGTGGAGGCAAGTGACGGGTGACGAGTGATAAGTGACGGGATTCGAAAAAGCGCGAGGCCAATATTAGAGGCGCTCGTCAGCCGTCTGTCGTCAGTCGTCACCGCCTTGTTGCTGCTGCTGGCGGCGAGCGCCGTGGCGGCGCAGGGCTTCGACCACGAGCACAAGGCGTGGACCGCGCTGCTGCATAAGCACGTCGTTTTGGTGGACGGCGGCCGTGCCTCGCAGGTGCGCTATGCCGCGTTCGCGAAGGACCGCCCCGCGCTCAAGGCCTACCTGGAGACCCTCTCGAAGGTCGCGCAGACGGAATTCGACCGCTGGAGCAAGGCGCAGCAGATGGCCTTCCTCATCAACGCCTACAACGCGTTCACCGTCGAGAAGATCCTCACGCGCCACCCCGACATCAAGTCCATCTGGGACTTCGGCCGGGTCTTCGGCAATCCGTTCCGCGACCGGTTCTTCACCCTGCTCGGGCGCGCTTCCTACCTCGATCAGGTCGAGCACGAGATCCTGCGCAAGCCGGGGTCTTACGACGAGCCGCGCGTGCACTACGCCGTGAACTGCGCCGCGATCGGCTGCCCGATGCTGCGCGAAGAGGCGTTCGTGGCAGAACGCCTCGACCAGCAGCTCGAAGAGCAGGCGAGGCGCTTTCTCTCCGACCGGTCGCGCAACCGCTACAATCCGCAGACGGGCCGGCTCGAGGTCTCGAAAATCTTCGACTGGTTCAAGGAGGACTGGTTGAGCGGGTACCGGGGCTTCAAGGGCACGGCGGCGCCGGTGCGGTCGCACCGCCAGTACTTCTCCACGTACGCGAGCCTGCTTGCCGACCACCCCGACCATCAGCGCGCCATCCGCGAGGAGAAAGTCGAGATCGACTTCATCGCCTACGATTGGGGGCTGAACGACGCCAAGAAGTAACCGCCGATTAACGCCGATACACGCCGATCAGGAAATGATGAACCACGAGAGAAAGCGGTGAAATCGCATTCCCCGACGGAATATGCTCTTTACCGCATACCGTTTTTTCTGCTTCTTATCTGTGTTCATCGGCGTTCATCGGCGGTTGCAAGTAATCTTCACGAATTCCTGGGCGTAGCCTGAGCGCCGATCGGCCCGCCGCGGATGCTATCGATCATCATCCCCTGCCTGAACGAGGCCCCCGGCATCACCGAGGCGCTACGGGCGCTCGGGCCCCTGCGCGCGCGGGGCGCCGAGGTGATCGTGGTGGACGGCGGCAGCGAGGACGGCACCGTCGCGCGCGCGGCGCCGCTCGCGGACCGCATGGTCACCGCGCCGCGCGGGCGCGCCTCGCAGATGAACGCAGGCGCCGCCGAGGCGCGGGGAGACATCCTGCTCTTTCTACACGCGGACAGCGCGCTGCCCGCGGACGCCGACCGGCTGATCGCAGAGGGGCTCCGGCGCACGGGCCGGCGCTGGGGCCGCTTCGACGTCACCATTTCCGGACGGCATCCGCTGTTCCGGGTGATCGAGACGATGATGAACCTGCGCTCCCGCTTGACGGGCATCGCAACCGGCGACCAGGGCATGTTCGTGACGAGGCCGCTCTTCGCAGAAGCGCGGGGCTTTCCCGATATCGCGCTCATGGAGGACATCGCGCTCTCGAGTCGGCTCAAGCGCTCCGGCCCGCCGCTGTGCCTGCGCCAGCGAATCACCACTTCCGCCCGGCGCTGGGAAAAACGCGGGATCTTCCGCACGATCCTGCTGATGTGGCGGCTGCGGCTCGCCTACTGGCTCGGGGCCGATCCCGCCAAGCTCGCGCTCCGCTACGACGGAAATCGCTAGAAGCTGCCGCAGAAAAGGCAAATGGACAGGATTTACAGGATTAACAAGATCAAACTCGAAAAAGAATCATGCAAATCCTGTTAATCCTGTCTATTCGGGTTTTTACTCGATGAGTTCGACGGTCGTAATGGTTTTCGCTAAGGCGCCGCGTCCCGGCGAGGTGAAGACGCGCCTCATCCCGCTGCTCGGCGCGGACGGCGCCGCGGCGTTGCACGCGCGGCTCGTCGCGCACGCGCTGGCGACCGCCCGCGCGGCGGCTTTGGGACGTCTCGAGCTCCATTGCGCGCCCGACGCTACCGACCCGTTCTTCGGCTTCTGCCGGCGCCATTACGGCGCCGTCCTCGCGCCACAGGCGGAGGGCGGTCTCGGCGCGCGCATGGCCGCCGCGTTCGCCGCCGCGCTCGCGGTTTATCCGCGCGCATTGCTGATCGGGACCGACTGCCCCGCGCTCGGGGCGCGCCACCTGCGCGAGGCCGAGGATGCGCTGCTCGGCGGCTGCGATGCGGTTCTCGGGCCGGCGGAGGACGGTGGCTACGTGCTGATCGGCCTCACGCGCACGGACGCGCGTCTCTACGACGGCATCGCGTGGGGTGGCGACGGCGTCCTTGCAGAGACGCGCACAAGGCTCCGCGCGCTCGGCTGGCGCTGGCATGAGCTCGAAACACTGTGGGACGTGGACCGCCCGGACGATTACGAACGCCTGCTCAAGTCCGGCATCCTGGACGCGAAACTCGCGGCAGGAACGCAGTTTGAGCGCGAGAAAGAATCGCAGTAGCCTTACTCAATCCTCAATCCTCAGTCCCCAATCCTCGGTCCCGATGTTCACGACGCTCGTCTCCACAGCGACCCTCGCCCAGCACCTGGATCACCCGAACTGGGTGATCTGCGACTGCCGCCACGATCTCACCCAGCCGGAAGCCGGGCGCCGTGCCTATCGCGAGGCGCACATCCCCGGAGCGCGCTTGGTGCACCTCGACGAGGATCTTTCCGGCCCCAGGACCGGCACGAACGGGCGCCACCCTCTTCCCGACCCGCAAGCGCTCGCGGCGCGGCTGGGCGCGCTGGGAATCGGGGCGGACACCCAAGTGGTCGCGTACGACGCGAGCGGCGGGACCTACGCGGCGCGGCTGTGGTGGCTCCTGCGCTGGATCGGTGACGAAGCGTGCGCCGTGCTCGACGGCGGCTGGGACGCGTGGCGCGTCGCGGGGCTTCCAATTTCCACCGAGGCGCCGACGCCCCGCCCTGCGCGCCATCCTGTCCAACTCAAGCCGGCGCTCGGCGTGGACGTCGCCCGCGTAAAAGAAAATCTCTCGCAGCGCGCGTTCGTTCTGCTCGATGCGCGCAGCGCGGACCGGTTCCGCGGCGAGAACGAGACGCTCGACCCGGTCGCCGGGCACATCCCCGGGGCGCTCAACCGCTTCTTCCGGATGAACCTCGGGCCCGACGGGACGTTCAAGGGCGCGGCCGCGCTGAAGGAGGAATTCTCCGATCTGCTGGGGGACACGCGAGCATCCGAAGTGGTGCACTACTGCGGCTCGGGAGTGAGCGCGTGCCACAACCTGCTGGCGATGGAAATCGCGCGCCTGTCAGGATCGAGGCTCTACCCGGGCTCGTGGAGCGAGTGGTGCAGCGATCCATCGCGGCCCGTCGCCAAGGGCGGTGTTTGACGTTCAAGGTTGGAGCGCTACGTGGTTCCGCGGTTCTCACTTTGAACTTTGAACTTTGAACTTTGAACCCGGAGCGCGATATGGCCGCTTATTTCGCTGATGTCATCCTCGTCATCCACTTCCTGTTCGTGCTGTTCGTCGTCGGCGGGCTCGGGCTCGTCTGGATCGGCGCGGGGCTCGGCTGGGGCTGGGTGCGCAACCTGTGGTTCCGCATCGCGCACCTCGCCGCGATCGTCTTCGTCGCCGGCGAGGCAATCGTCGGCGTCATGTGCCCGCTCACGATCTGGGAAGATGCGCTGCGCGGCGCGCGCGAGGAGAAAAGCTTCATCGCGCGCTGGGTGCACCGCGTGCTCTTCTACGACTTTCCGGAGTGGGTGTTTACGACGGCGTACGTGCTCTTCGCGCTGCTCGTCGCCGCAACCTTCTGGTGGGTGCCCGCAAAGCGGTGGCGAAAAAAAACGGGCTAGCCGCCCGTTTAGTGCTTGGTGTTCGGTGTTCGGTGTCCGGCGTTCAGGGCTGGGTGCCGAGTGTCCGGCCCGACACCCGTCACCCCGAACGTTGAACTTTGAACCCTGAACTCTGAACCCTGAACCCCGAAGGCTCTTTTCTAGCTGAGCGCGTCCGCCCAGATGTTCCTCGCCCAGCCCCAGGCGAAGATGCCCTCGAGCTCGGTCGCCTCCTTGTCGGACACGCCGCCCGCCCCTTTCACGGGCATCATGGTCTTCTTGGCGGGGTCGTACTTGTGGATCGAGGTGACGTGGATCGACTTCTGCCCGTCCACCATGCTGTAGCACGCGTTCATGATCACGGGATTGGGGTCCACGGGCTGGCCCTTCAGCAGCGAGATCACCGCGTTCGCCGCGATCTTGCCGTGCTGGTTCGCCATGCTCCCCGATTTGGGCATCGCCGGCGCTACCTGCGTCGAGTCCCCCAGCACGTGCACGCCCTTCACCACCGTTGACTCGGTGGTGAGCCAGTCCACGGTGCACCAGCGGTTGTCGACGTTGGCGACCCCCGCCTGCCGGGCGATCGTTCCCGCGCCGTGCGGCGGCACCACGTTGATGACGTCGCCCCGCACCTTGTCGAAGACGAGCCGTACGGTCATGCCCTTCACGTCCACGTCCTCGAGCCCGCTGTTCGGGCGGTAGTCGATCATCCCCTTGTAGGGCCCGTCCCAGGACTGCAGAAAAAGTCCCTTCTTGGACTGGATGTCCTGGTTGGCGTCGAGCACGATGATCTTCGACTTCGGCTTCGCGCGCTTGAAGTAATCCGCCACCTGGCACACGCGCTCGTACGGCCCCGGCGGGCAGCGATACGGCGCCACCGGGATATGCAGAATGTACACCCCGCCGTCGCGCATCGCCTCGAGCTGCTTGCGCAGCGCGAGCGTCTGCGCACCGGCCTTCCAGGCATGCGGGATCCGCGCCTGCCCCTCCGCGCTCTTCAGGCCCGGAAGCTTGCCGTAGTCGAAGTCGATGCCCGGCGAGACGATCAGCCGGTCGTAGCCGAGGGTATCGCCCCCCGCCAGGCGCACCTGCCGCTTGTCGGGGTCCACCGCCACGGCCGTGTCGCGCACCAGGCGCACGCCGCGCTTGCGCAGGCCGTCATAGGACGTGGTGAGGTCCGCGATGTTGGCGTTGCCGCCCAGCACGAGGTTGCTCATCGGGCAGGAGATGAATTCCGTGTTGGGCTCGACCAGGGTGACGTGGATCTCGGGCGCCCACAGCCGGAGGTACCTCGCGGCGGTCGCGCCGCCGAAGCCGCCGCCGATCACCACCACGCGCCCCGCGGCCCCGGTCTCGGGCGCCGCGCAGCCTCCCAGCGCGGCGACTCCCGCGGAGGCCGCCGTCCACTTGATGAATTCGCGTCTGTTGAGTGTCATGGCCGCCTCCTTAGTAACTCGCCCCGGCGGGGATCGCGCTGCCGGTCTTCGCCGCGGGACGCGGCTTCACGTTCGCGAAATACGCGGCGATCGCTTCGAGCTCGCGGTCGGTGTAGCCCTTCGCCTGCTGGTGCATGATCGTCGCCGGGCGCTTCCCGTCCCTGAATTCCTTCATCGCCTGGAGCAGGTCGTCCCTGCTCTGTCCCGCCAGGCTCGCCGGGATGCCGCCTACACTGTGTCCGTCGGTTCCGTGGCACGTGAAACACGCGGCCACGAGCCCGCGCGCCTGAGCCGCCTCCTGCGCCAGCGCCGGCGTGGCTGCGGCCGCGACAAGCGCCCCGGCCGCGCAACATCCAACAATAAGGGATCTTCTTGTCATGTCACCCTCCTTCGCGAAACGCTCGGTTGAAAAACGCTCCAGGGACCCGCCGCCGGGAATCCAGCGGACGGGCTTGCGCGGATAGTTTCAGGCCCGCCTCGGCGGGCGTCAAGCTGGCGGCAAAAGGCCCCGGTCCCTCAGGGAGCCGGGGCCCGCATCGGATCGCTCGGGCGGCGCCTCAGGCGACGCTCGCCGCTTCCTCCGTGAAGACGAGGCGCACCTTCTCGGCCTCGTCGAGGTCCACCGTGACCTTGCCGCCGTGGGCAAGGCGCCCGAACAAGAGCTCGTCGGCCAGAACGCTGCGAATGGTGTCCTGGATAAGCCGCGCCATCGGGCGCGCGCCCATCTGGGGATCGAAGCCCTTCTTCGCGAGGTACTCGCGCAGGGCCGTGGTGAAGACCGCCTCAACCTTCTTCTCGTGCAGCTGCTCCTCGAGCTGCATCAGGAACTTGTCCACCACGCGCAGGATGATGTCGCGGTCGAGTGCGTTGAACGAGATGATGGCGTCAAGCCGGTTGCGGAATTCCGGGGTGAACAGCCGCTTGATCTCGGCCATCTCGTCGCCTGCCTGCCGGCTCGGGGTGAAGCCCATCGAGGCCTTGGAGAGCTCGGCGGCCCCCGCGTTGGTGGTCATGACGATGACGACGTTGCGGAAGTCGGCCTTGCGCCCGTTGTTATCGGTGAGCGTGCCGTGATCCATCACCTGCAGCATGATGTTGAAGATGTCGGGGTGCGCTTTCTCGATCTCGTCGAGCAGCAGCACCGAATACGGGTGCTTGGTGATGGCCTCGGTGAGGAGCCCTCCCTGGTCGAAGCCGATGTAGCCCGGCGGCGCGCCGATCAACCTGGAGACCGCGTGGCGCTCCATGTACTCCGACATGTCGAAACGCGTCAGTTCCACGCCCATCGTGTACGCAAGCTGCCGCGCGACTTCCGTCTTGCCTACCCCGGTCGGCCCCGAGAAGAGAAAGCAGCCGATCGGTTTCTGCGGATTGCCAAGCCCGCTGCGGGCCATCTTGATCGCGGCCGACAGCGCGTCGATCGCCTTGTCCTGGCCGAACACCACGGCCTTCAGGTCGCGATCGAGGTTCCTCAGCGCATCCCGGACGTCGACCGAGACCGCCTGCACGGGCACCCGGGTGATCTTGGCGATGATCTCCTCGATCTCGTGCTTGCCGATGACCCGTTTCTGGCGCGTCTTGGGCAGTATCTTCTGTGCCGCCCCGGCCTCGTCGATCACATCGATCGCCTTGTCGGGCAGGTGCCGGTCGTTGATGAAGCGCGCGGAGAGCTCGGCGGCCGCGGTGAGCGCCGAGACCATGTAGCGCACGCCGTGGTGCGCTTCAAAGCGCGACTTCAGGCCCTTCAGGATCGCGATGGTCTCCGGCACCGAGGGCTCGACGACGTCGATCTTCTGGAAACGGCGCGAGAGCGCGTGGTCCTTCTCGAACACCCCGCGGAACTCGTTGTAGGTGGTCGCGCCGATGCACTTCAACTGGCCGGCTTGCAGCGCGGGCTTGAGGAGATTCGAGGCATCGAGCGTGCCGCCGGAGGCCGCCCCGGCCCCGATCAGCGTATGGATCTCGTCAATGAACAGGATCGCGTTCGGATTGTCCACCAGCTGCTTCAGCACGGCTTTCAGCCTCTGCTCGAAGTCGCCGCGGTACTTGGTGCCGGCGAGCAGCGCGCCCATGTCGAGCGCGTAGACCTGGCAGCGCTTGAGCACCTCGGGCACGTCGGCTTCGACGATGCGCCGCGCGAGCCCCTCGGCGATCGCCGTCTTGCCCACGCCCGCCTCGCCCACCAGCAGGGGGTTGTTCTTGCGACGCCGGCACAGCGTCTGGATCACGCGCTCGAGTTCGCGCTCGCGCCCGATCAGCGGGTCGATCTTTCCCGCGAGCGCCAGCGAATTGAGGTTGAGCGTGTAATTCTCGAGCGCGCCGCCCGGCGAGCCTTCCTGTTCCGTTTCGGCTTCGTGGTCGCCCTTCGACGGCGCCGCCTGGGGCACCTTGGTGATCCCGTGCGAGATGAAATTCACCACGTCAAGGCGCGTCACGCCCTTCTGATGCAGGAAATAGACCGCGTGGGAGTCCTTCTCCCCGAACATCGCGACGAGCACGTTGGCGCCGGTCACCTCCTTCTTGCCGGAGGACTGCACGTGCAGGATGGCGCGCTGGATCACCCGCTGGAAGCCGAGCGTGGGCTGGGTGTCCGCCTCCTCGCCCGACAGGGTGGGCGTGTGCTGGCCGACGAAATCGCCCAGAAGCTTGCGCAGATCCTCGATGTCCGTCGCGCAGGCGCGCAGCACCTCGGATGCCGAGGGGTTGTCGAGCAGCGCGAGCAGCAGGTGCTCCACGGTGATGAATTCGTGGCGCTTCTGCCGGGCCTCCATGAAGGCCATGTGAAGGCTTACTTCGAGTTCCTGCGCGATCATGTCACATCTCTTCCATTACACACTGTAACGGATGTTGGTGCTGTTTGGCATACGACTTCACCTGCTGGACCTTGGTCGCGGCGACGTCTTTGGGGTAAATACCACACACCCCGATGCCTTCGCGGTGCACTTTCAGCATGATCTGCGTAGCCTTCTCCCGGCTCAGCGCAAAAAACCTCTGCAACACGACGATCACGAAATCCATCGGCGTGTAGTCGTCGTTCAACAGCAACACCTTGAACATCGGAGGCGGCTTGACCTTGCTCCTTTTAGCCTCAAGAACCGCCTCTTCCCGCTGTCTTGTTGCCATCCCCGAAACCGCATTCAATTCCGCGCTTCAATTGATATTTTCACCATAATGCGGAATTTATCAAGTGGCCCCTGTCACACTCCCTTTTCGCCGTGCCCGGGCTATACTTGACTTCCCCCTGCAAATGCCCTAGAAAGCGGGTGGGTGTTTGGCTTCAAGCTTTCCTGGCGTACCGGTTTGGCCCGTGCGCGATCTTGAAACTCAAACAGCGTGCGGGCGCCCCACCCGCGTATTTCCATCAGAGGTAGGTATGGCAACAGGGACGGTGAAGTGGTTCAATGACGCCAAGGGTTACGGGTTCATCACGCCGGACGATGGCAGCGAGGATCTTTTCGCGCATTTCTCGGCCATCCAGATGAGCGGTTTCAAGACGCTCAAGGAAGGCCAGAAGGTGTCGTTCGAAGTGACACAGGGCCCCAAAGGCAAGCAAGCTTCCAACATACAGGCCGCCTGATGGTTCGCCGGCGCTAGCCGGCGGAAAACCAGTTTCAACAAAAAGCCCACGCGTCGAAAGCCGCGTGGGCTTTGTCTATGGGACAAAGCTCCCTTCGGAGCTGCCCCGAAGCCCGGAATTCCGCCGCCACCGGTTGCTTAATGCGGCGCTTTCGCTCCGCATCGATCCCATCCATGAGCTCGCCGCCCGTCAGAAACGGGGGATGCGCGCCTACTTGCCCCAGGGTTTGATCGCTTCCTTCAGCTTGTTGTAGCCCTCGATGTAGCGGGGCCGTTTGCTGCCGTAGATCTTGTCGAAGGTATCGAGCTGGGTGTCCAGCCAGCGGGCGAGTTCCGTGTTGCCCGGATTGGCCGCCTTGTACGCCTCGTTGATCAGGACGAAATGGATCCTCGGATCGTAGGGCTGCTTCTCGCCGCCGACCGTCTCGTCCCCGGCCAGCAGGCGCAGCAGCATCGCGTCGGCGGAACCCAGCGTCTGCTCATAGATCGGCTCGCCTTCCATGCGGTACATGACGCTCGTCATGTCCTTGCCGTTGGTCATCGTGAAGCCCATGTCGGCCCAGACTTTCTTCATGCTGGCGCCCGACTTGACGTGGTCCAACACGAGCTGGCCCCAGTCGCGCAGCACATCGGGGGCATCGGCCATCAGATCGGTCAGCCGGTCGCCGTCGAGGTCGGTCGCGTAGACGACGGCCTTGCGCTGGCGAAACATGTCATGCAGCAGCAGGCCGAAGTTGGTGTCGGAGATGTGCTCGTAGATCTCGCCGCCCCATTTCTCCATGCCCGCCTTGAAGTCCCCGGGCAGCAGCGCAACGATGGCGTCGACGTTGTCCTTGTGCTCCTCGTAGGCATCGACGGCATACTTGCGCTTGAGCTGGAATTTCGTGCCCTGCATCAGCCAGCGCATGATCCCCGCGTTGACCGCGTCTTCCTGAGCCTGGGTCGGCTTGGTGGCGACGCGCCCGATCTGCCCGGTTTCGTGCACCATCTTCAGGAACAGGCGCGCAGCGTACGCCATCCTGACCCCGGGCGTATTCATCTCGGAGTGAATGTTGCCGCTGCTGCGGTCCACGCTGAATTTCTTCTTGTCTTGCGAGTAGGGCAAGCCGGGCATGAAGCGCACGCTGGTGATCGTGCCGTAGGGCCGGACGTTGCAGTAGACTCCGGCCGCGGTGCGCAGCGGCGCATTGGCGGATTTGCCCAGGACCACCACCTTCCTGCCGTTCTCGTTGACCATGAAGTCGCCGGCGGTGGACCACTTCAGGCAGGTGTAGTCCATCTTGCCGAACCATTCGAGCGACTTCAACTTGGTGTCGTGGCGGAACTGCGCCATCATCGGCACGCCGAGGAACGGCAGGCCCAGCACGTCGAGCGCCATCAGCGTGCCGTTCAGCGCGAACATATCCGTCAACGCGTGAGCGACCGGCTTCACGTTGCCGTACGGGTTGCCGCCTTCCCAGATGACGGCATCGGAGATGCCGCGCGGCTGGACCTTGGACCGCTTGTAGATGCTGTCCAGCAGCTTGAAGAGATCTCCCTTCTGTTCTTCCTGGGCGATCTGGAGCAGGTCGAGTCGTTCAGCCATGGTACTTTCCTTCTCCGTTCGAATCGGATCGGTCAAGTAATCGGGGTGCTTCGGCGATCTGTCGGGGCGTCCTGGCGGGATGCGTGGGCAGGATCGTTCTTGCCACTACAGTTTGTTGCAGGTCCGGAATGATCGCGGACACCGGCTGCGGCGGAAAGCCCGCGGGGATTCCGAAAAAACGGAAATTATAGCAGCCCGGCGCCGCTCCTTCCCCCCAACGGCACTCGCATGAATCGTCTGTTGGCACGTACCTCACCTGGAGCGCCTGCGGCGCTCGCAATCCCCGCGACTCCGCGCAGTCGCGCTGGTCGCACTGCGGCCAAACGCTGCAGGCGCACCAAGCGTTTTCGGGCGAAGCGAAAAGCCGGATTGCGGGGATTTCCGTCACGGCCCGGCCCGCCGGTACCGGATGAGTGGGCGCACACCTACGGTCCCGACCCCATCCCTGCCTCGCCATCCCCCATAAAGGTTTTATGAAACGTTATAAAATTCATTAACTTGCCATCTTCTGGTTCGTACGTTATAATGCACCGCAACATAAGCCGTGAGATTTACTTTCATAATACGAAATAATCCAGATAACGGCTTTAACCTGCGGAGTTACACCATGCCCGCCACCCGTCACACCGGCCTGCCCGACGGCGTCACGATCCTCGGCAAGGTCACTCCGCAGTTCGCCGAGATCCTCACCCCGCAGGCGCTGACGTTCGTCGCGAAGCTTGCCCGCAAGTTCGAAGGCCGGCGACACGAATTGATGCAGCTGCGTGACAAGCGCCAGGCGGAGCTCGACGCCGGCAAGCTGCCCGATTTCCTGCCGCAGACGACACACATTCGCGAGAGCGAGTGGACCGTCGCGCCCGTGCCGCGCGACCTGCAGGACCGGCGCGTCGAGATCACCGGCCCGACCGACCGCAAGATGGTGATCAACGCCCTCAACAGCGGCGCCAACGTGTTCATGGCCGACTTCGAGGATTCCAATACCCCGACGTGGGAAAACTTGATCGAGGGCCAGATCAACCTGCGCGACGCCATCGCCCGCACGATCACCTACTCCAGCCGCGAGGGCCGGCGCTACGAGCTGAACGACCGGCCCGCGACCCTCATGGTGCGCCCGCGCGGCTGGCACCTGATGGAGCATCACGTGCGGGTCGACGGCACGCCGGTGGCGGGCGCGATCTTCGACTTCGCGCTCTACTTTTTTCACAATGCCAAGGCGCTGCTCGCCCGGCATTCCGGGCCCTACTTCTACCTGCCCAAGCTGGAAAGCCATCTCGAAGCGCGGCTGTGGAACGACATCTTCAACACGGCGCAGCGCGAGCTGGGCGTGCCGGTCGGCACCATCAAGGCGACCGTGCTGGTCGAAACCGTGCTTGCCGCGTTCGAAATGGACGAGATCCTCTACGAGCTGCGCGATCATTCGGCCGGGCTCAACATCGGGCGGTGGGATTACATCTTCAGCTGCATCAAGAAATTCCGGGCGAACCCGGATTTTTGCCTCGCCAACCGCGCCGACGTGACCATGACGGCGCCGTTCATGCGCGCCTACGCCCTGCTGCTCGTGAAAACCTGCCACCGCCGCAACACCTTTGCCATGGGCGGCATGGCGGCCCAGATCCCGATCAAGGACGATGCGGCCGCGAACAAAGCCGCGCTCGAGAAAGTGCGGGAGGACAAGGTCCGCGAGGCGACGGACGGCTGCGACGGCACCTGGGTCGCGCACCCCGGCCTGGTGGAACTCGCGAAGGCGGTGTTCGACCAGCACATGCCCACACCGAACCAGATCCGCCGCAAGCGCGATGACGTGAAGGTCTCCGCAAAGGATCTGCTCGACTTCCGCCCCGACAAACCGATCACCGAGGCAGGGCTGCGCAACAATATCAGCGTCGGCATCCAGTACATCGGCTCCTGGCTCGCGGGCAACGGCTGCGTGCCCGTGTACAACCTGATGGAGGATGCAGCTACCGCCGAGATCTCACGCTCGCAGATCTGGCAGTGGATCCGCAGCCCCAAGGGCGTGCTGGAAGACGGCCGCAGAGTGACAAGAGAGCTCTTCCGCAAGCTCCTGCCCGAGGAGCTGGCCAAGGTGAGAACGCTGCTCGGCGAGGAGGGCTGGCGCTCCGGGGAATACGAAGAAGCGGCGAAGCTGTTCGAGCAGATCATTGCGAGCGACGATTACGTCGAGTTCCTCACGCTGCCCGCGTACGAGTGGCTCACGCGCGGGCTGCGCGTGCCCGTCGCGGCCTGACCGCCCTGCCGGTTGCTACGCGACCGGCAGCTATAGTGCCGCCATTGCGGGTGGCGGAGTATCCGCAGCGCGTCTGCCCTTAATAGCCCGTATCCTGTTGTTTCCAATATAAGTTTTTACCTTCCGGTCGGACCACATGAGTGTGCCGTCCCCGGATCGGCTGTCAACCGCCGTCTACCCCGGCGCGTTATGTGCGCTGACCGGAATCCGGTCGTAATGCAGGTAAAGGAATCTTTCCAACTTCACGAAGAGGAAACGACATGAAGCAGCTGCTTGCCGCAATTTTTGCTGGATTATTCGCGCTCTCCATGACCGCTCCGGTCGTCGCCCAAGAGAAAAAAGACGCACCCAAGGCGGAAGCGAAGAAGGACGAAAAAGCCAAGGCCGAAGCCAAGAAGAAGGCCGAACCGAAGGGCGAAGCCAAGAAGGCCGAGCCGAAGGGCGAAGCCAAGAAGGACGAGAAGAAGGGCGAAGGCGCCAAGAAGTAACACCGCTTCGTTGCGGGAAAAAGGCAGGGTCCGCCCTGCCTTTTTTGTTGCCCGGCCTGCGCCATGACGTTGCCATAGGGGGGGTTTTCGGCTAGGCTAGCCGTGCTCGCCTGAGCTACCGGCGGCGCCAGCCGCCGGAAAGGATAACTAGGTTCACTAGGGAGGGTCTGACATGAAAAAGCTGCTTGCTGCGATTTTCTTGGGCATGTTCGCGCTCACCATGACCGTCACCCCGGTCGCGATGGCCGCCAAGCACGAGATGAAGAAGGAAGAAATGAAGGCCGAGAAAAAGGCCGAGAAAAAGGCCGAGAAGAAGGCCGAAAAGAAGGCCGAAAAGAAGGGCGAACCCAAGAAGGAAGAGAAGAAGGGCGAAGGCAAGAAGGACAAGTAAGCGCCGGACCGGCTTTTTTTCCGGTTCGATTGGAGGGCAGGGTCAACACCCTGCCCTTTTCGTTTTGCAACCGGCGGCTGCGCAGGAAGCGCGTGATTGCTCCAGCCACTGGCGATACAATGCGGCCTCCACCACATGATCTGGAAGCCGCACGTTACCGTCGCCGCGGTGATCGAGCGTAGCGGCCGTTTCCTGCTCGTCGAGGAGCAGACCGGGCACGGGGGCCTCTACAGCCGGCCGGCCACCTCGACCCGGGGGAGTCCTTGATCCGCGCCGTTGCTTCAGTGCCCAATAACAAACTTCCGTGTGCCTCCGTGTGTTTCCGTGCCTTTGAACATTTTTGAGGTAGCCTCGATTTCATGGCGGGCAAGCGCGTGATCGTCGGCATGTCGGGCGGCGTGGATTCCTCCGTCGCCGCACTCCTGCTCAAGCAGCAGGGGTACGACGTATCCGGCCTGTTCATGAAGAACTGGGAAGACGACGACACCGACGAATATTGCAGCGCGCGCGAGGACCTGGTGGATGCGGTGGCGGTTGCCGACCGGATCGGCATAGAAATTGACGTCGTCAATTTCTCAAGTCAATACAGGGAACGGGTATTCAATGATTTCCTGCGGGAATACCAGGCCGGGCGTACTCCCAATCCCGACGTCCTGTGCAACGCGGAGATCAAGTTCAAGTCCTTCCTCGACCACGCGCTCTCACTGGGGGCGGACTACATCGCGACCGGCCATTACGCGCAGATCCGCCGCGCGAGCGGCGCCCACCAGTTACTCAAGGCCGAGGACGGCACCAAAGACCAGAGCTATTTTCTCTACCGCCTGACCCAGGATCAGCTCGCGCGAACCCTGTTCCCGCTGGGACGGCTCTACAAGCGCGACGTGCGCGAGATCGCGCGGCGCGAGGGGTTGCCGACGCACGACAAGAAGGATTCCACCGGCATCTGCTTCATCGGCGAGCGGCCGTTCCGCGAGTTCCTCAGCCGCTATCTTCCCGACAACCCGGGAGAGATGTGCGAAGCGGAGGGACGCGTGCTCGGCCGTCATCAGGGGCTCATGTTCTATACGATCGGCCAGCGGCAGGGTCTGGGGATCGGCGGCCGGCGCGAGGGCGACGGCGAGCCGTGGTACGTCGCAGCGAAGGATCTGCAGCGCAATCGTCTCGTCGTGGTGCAGGGCCACGACCATCCAGCGCTCTTCTCCGGCCGCCTGGTCGCTTCGGAGCTGAACTGGATCAGCGGGAGCGCTCCGCATTGCCACTGGGTCTACGGCGCCAAAATACGCTACCGGCAGAAGGACGCGCCCTGCACCATCGCCGAGGTCAGCGCGGAACGCTGCACGATCGAGTTCGCCGAACCGCAATGGTCGGTCACCCCGGGCCAGTCGGTGGTGCTCTACGAAAGCCAGGTGTGCCTGGGCGGGGGCATCATCGAATACGGCGAGCCGGCCGAGGACGCGGGTCGCAGAGATGCTTCCTGCCCGCCCGGCACTGAGCCCCCTGAAAGATAAAGGCAGAAGGATGAAGGCGGAAGGCTGAAGGAAAAGATCGTTGGGTAGTCGGCATTTCTGCCTTCTGCCTTCTGCCTTACGAAGTCGGCGGGGTGGTATCCTTGAACGAGGGACGCTTCGCGAGCCTTTCGGCGAGCTTGCCGAGGTTCGGATAGGTCTTGCGCCAGGCGAGGTCGGGCAGCCGCAGGTCGAGAAAGCCGAGGCAGCAGCCGACGGCGATGTCAGCCAGGTTGTACTGCTCGCCGCCGCACCAGTTGCGCGTGCCCAGTTCCTCCGCCATCACTTCCAGGCTGCGGTCGATCTTGCCCTGCTGGCGTGCGATCCAGCCCGGGGACTGCGCCGTGGCCGAGCGCTGTTTTTCGACCCTTACCGCCACCGCGGCGTCCGTGCATCCGTCCGCCAGCGCTTCCCAGCGCCGCACCTGTATGCGTTGGCGGGTATCCTCGGGGATGAGTTTCGCCACCGGGCTCGCGTTGTCGAGATATTCGACGATGACCCGGGAATCGAAGAGGTTGGTGCCATCCTCGGTAACCAGCACCGGCACCTTGCCGAGCGGATTGTAGGTCGGGACCTTGCTCGTCGCCTCGCCCGGCGGATCCACGACGAACTCGTACTCGATGCGCTTCTCCGCGAGCACGACCCGCACTTTGCGCGTGTACGGACTGGTCGGAGTTCCGATCAGCTTCATCATCGCGCTCTCGCTTCCGCCTCTCCAAAAAAGGGGGGGATTATAGCATCGCGCCGCACGCCCAGCCCCCCGCCGGAAGGCTCAGCGCGAACCGCGAAAAAGAATATTCAAGCATTTTTCCCATTGCCTTTTCGCGTGTTGACTCCCGCGGAACAATGGTAGTACGCTGCGACCGGACTGCTCCTGGTTTACCGATGGACACGATAAGCGAAAAATTCGTCCTCTACACACAGCCCGGGTGAAGCAGCTGCCTCCGAGCGAAAGAGTTTCTTTCGAAAAAAGGCATCGACTTCGTCGCGGTGGACGTGCTGAACGAGCCGCAGGGGCGAGAGCGGTTGCTCAAGCTCGGCGTGCGCAACGTGCCGGTCGTGGCGAAGGGCGGGCAGTACGTGTTCGGGCAGAATCTGGAGGACGTGGCCGAATTCGTCGGGCTGCACGGGACCGGACACACGCCGCTGCCTCCCGAAAAACTGATCGAAAAATGGATACTGGTCCTGCGCGCGGCGCAACGCTACGTGCGGCAGCTGCCGGACCGGAGCCTGAACGAGCGCGTCATCGAGAACCGCGACCGTTCGATCCGGCTCCTCGCCCACCATCTCTTCCGCATCGGGGAGGCGTTCCTGGAGACGGCCATCGACGGGGTCGAATACGCCGTGCAGCACGCCAACGTGCCGCCGAAGGACGGCACGTTCCTCACCGGCGACGAAATCGCGCGCTACGGCGAGACGGTGATCGCGCGCCTGCGCAAGTGGTGGGATGGCCTCGTCGACAAGTCGCTCTCGCGCAAGGTGAAGACCTTCTACGGGATGCAGCCGATGCATGTGGTGTTCGAGCGCTCGACGTGGCACTCGGCGCAGCACGCGCGCCAGCTCATCCACATCCTCGAGCGCTACGGCATCGAACCCGAGCGGCGGCTCACCCCGGACGATCTCGCAGGACTGCCGCTCCCGGAGCGGTTGTTTGAGTAGACCGCCTCTCACCGCGGAGAACGCGGAGGACGCGGAGGAACAACAAGAAACAAGAAATAACCGCCAAGGCGCCAAGAAGAAACGAAATTGAAGCGCCAAAGCCGCGAAGAAGCTCGAAAATCAAATCGGTTGCAAGCCAGGAAAAAGAACAACCCGGCTTATTCGAGTTTTTCCGTTCCCAGCTCCCTGCGCTCCTCCGCGCCCCCCGCGTCCTCTGCGTTGAGAGGTTCGTCTTTTGCTTGGTGCCTTCGCGGCTGATGCCCGGCGAGAATAGCGCAACGCGCGGAGTTGAATTAAACTACAGCTTCCTCGACGCTTAACTCGCACGCCCGCGCAGCATGACCGCAGTGATCACCCGTCGCCTGCCGCTCGGCTGCTGTCCGCCATGCTGAATACGGCACCTGCCGCGCGTCGCGCGATCCCCTCACTCGACAAGCTGCTCAGGCTCGAGGGTATCCAGTCGCTGATCGCGCGCCACGGGCGCGCGCTCGTGACCGCCGCCGCCCGCGGCGAGCTTGCGGCGCTGCGCGCCACGCTGTCACACGGCTCCGCCGTGCAGGGCGCGTTCGACGAGGCCGCCTTCGTCGCGCGCTGCGCGGAGCGCGTCGAGCGCGAGATCGCGCCTTCGTTGAGGCCGGTCTTCAATCTCACCGGCACCGTATTGCACACCAATCTCGGCCGGGCGCCGATGCCCGAGTACGCCGCCCGGGCGGTGGCGCGCGCGATGACACGGCCCGTGAACCTCGAGTTCGACCTGGGGGGCGGGGAGCGCGGCGAGCGCGATCGCCACGTCGAGCGCTGGCTCACACGGCTCTCCGGTGCGGAAGCGGCGCTGATCGTGAACAACAACGCGGCGGCAGTCTACCTCGCTCTGAACACACTCGCGCTCAAGAAGGAAGTTCCGGTCTCGCGCGGCGAGCTGATCGAGATCGGAGGCGCCTTCCGCATGCCGGACATCATGGCGCGCTCCGGGGTCAAGCTGGTGGAAGTGGGCACCACCAACCGCACGCATCTCAAGGACTACGCGGCGGCAATCGGCCCGCGCACGGCGGCCCTGATGAAGGTCCATACCAGCAATTACGCCATCGAGGGTTTCACTGCCTCGGTTGCGGAGCGCGATCTCGCCGCGCTCGCCCGCAAGCATCGCATTCCGTTTATCGTGGATCTCGGCAGCGGCATACTGGTCGATCTCGAGGAGTACGGGCTACCGCACGAGCCGACGCCGCGCGAGGCCCTCGCGAGCGGCGCCGACCTCGTGACCTTCAGCGGGGACAAGCTGCTGGGCGGCCCCCAGGCCGGCCTCGTCGTGGGACGCGCCGATCTCGTGGAACGCCTGCGCCGAAATCCGATGAAGCGCGCGCTGCGCGTGGACAAGATGACGCTTGCGGCGCTGGAGGCGGTGCTCACCGCCTACGCCGACCCGGGGCGCCTGCGTGCCGCCCTTCCCGCGCTCGCTGCGCTCACCCGGCCGGCGGACGAGATCCGCGAGCAGGCCGGGCGCCTGTTGCCAGCGGTGACCGCCGCGCTGCGGGGCAAAGCCGAAGCCGAGATCCTCGCGTGCCGCAGCCAGATCGGCAGCGGCTCGCTGCCGACGGATCTCATTCCGAGCGCGGCGATTGCGGTCAGCGTTTCCGGCAAGCGCCGCGGCGCGCTCGCCGCCACGATCGCCTCCGCATTCCGGGCGCTACCGGTTCCGGTGATCGGGCGCGTGAAGGACGGCGCGTTCGTCATGGATCTCCGCTGCCTCGATCACGAACAGGAGTTCGTCGAGCAACTGAAGCATCTGGATCTGAAGGGCATAGAAGAGTGACTCGTTACTCGTTTCTCGTTCTTCGGAGGTGAAAGACGAGTAACGAGCAACGAGAAACGAGCGACGAATGATAGTAGCCACCGCAGGACACATCGACCACGGCAAGACGCTGCTCGTGAAGGCGCTGACGGGCGTG
Source organism: Betaproteobacteria bacterium (assembly GCA_016868035.1). Taxonomy (GTDB): domain Bacteria; phylum Pseudomonadota; class Gammaproteobacteria; order Burkholderiales; family SG8-41; genus SG8-41. The sequence continues at coordinate 35,276 of VGID01000004.1, forward strand.
GACACCGACCGCCTTCCCGAGGAAAAGGCGCGCGGGATTTCGATCGACCTCGGCTTTGCCTATCTGCCGCTAGACGGGGGCGGGCTGATCGGATTCGTGGACGTGCCGGGTCACGAGCGCTTCATACGGAACATGCTGGCCGGCGTGTGCGGCATCGATTTCGCGCTGCTGGTGGTCGCCGCCGACGACGGCGTCATGCCGCAGACCGTGGAGCATCTTCACATCCTCGATCTCCTCGATATCCGGCACGGGCTCGCGGTGATCACCAAGACCGACCGCGCCGCGCAGGAGCGCGTGCGGCAGGTCGAAGGCGAGATTGCCGCGCTGCTCGCCGGCACGCGCCTAAATAAGGTCCCCGTGCTGGCGGTCTCCGCCGTGACCGGCACGGGTATCGAGGACCTGCGCGCGCGGCTCACCGCCGCCGCACGGGCACAAGCCGCGCGCCGGACGGAGGGGCAGCATTTCAGGCTGGCGATAGACCGCGCATTCACGGTCGCAGGGAGCGGAACCGTGGTGACGGGAACGGTCTTCAACGGATCGGTCGCTGTGGGCGACAAACTGGTCGTTTCTCCCGCGGGCACGCCGGTGCGCGTGCGCGGGATCCAGATCCGCGGGCGTGGCGCCGAGCACGCGGCCGCGGGGGAGCGCTGCGCGCTCAATCTCGCGGGCAGTGATCTGGATACGGTCGCGCGCGGCGATTGGGTGTTGGGTGCGGCAATCCACGCCCCGACGCAGCGTCTGGCTGCGCGCGTGTCGGTGCTTGCGGCCGAGCCGCAAGCGCTCAAGCACTGGACCCCGCTGCATCTGCATCTCGCCACGGCCGACGTGACCGCGCGCATCGCGCTGCGTGGAGGCCAGTCCGTCGCGCCGGGAGCCGCGGCAACCGCGCAGCTCGTGCTCGACCAGCCGATCGGCGCGCTCCACGGCGACCGTTTCATCCTGCGCGACCAGTCGGCGCGCCGCACGCTCGGCGGGGGCATCGTGCTCGATCCTTTCGTTCCGGCGGCGCGGCGCGCTGCGTCCGAGCGCGCCGTGGAGATGGCAGCGCTGGAGGAAGAAACCCCCGAAGCTGCGTTCTCCTCGCTGCTCAAGCACCCGGACCGCGGCGTGGACATCGCGCGTTTCGAGAAAACCTTCAACCTGACCACGGAGCGTACGGCGAAGATCTGCGCGCAAGCCGAAGTCGCGGTGCTGGGAAAAGAGCACCGTGTCGCGATCCCGCGCGTGCACCGCGAGAAGCTGCGCGAGGCGATCCTTGCGGCGCTCCGCGAATTCCACCGTGCGCAGCCCCAGGCGCTGGGCAAGGAGATGGAAGCGCTGCGTGCCGCGGCTGCGCCGCACCTGCCTCCCGAGGCCTTCCAGTTCCTGCTGCGCGAGCTCGCCGACGAGCGCAAGCTCGAGGTCGCGGGCTCGGCTGCGCGCCTGCCGGGCCATGACGCAACCTCCAATCCCGCGGACGAGAAGATGTGGCGGAGCCTGCTGCCCCTGCTCACGGCCGGAGCCTTCGCGCCGCCCGCCGTCGCCGAGCTCGCCGCGAAGCTCGCGACGAAGGACACGGTGCTCCGGGACTTCCTGCACCGCAAGAGCCGCAGCGGCGAAGTGCTGAGGGTGACGAAGGACCGGTACTATCCGCGCGCGACCCTCGCGACATTGGCGGCCACGGCCAAGGCGCTGGCGGACGCGGGAGGCATGTTCACGGCCGCGCAGTTCCGCGACGCCACGGGGATCGGCCGCACGCTGGCGATCGAAATCCTCGAATTCCTCGACGGGCTCGGCGTCACGCAGCGGGTGGGCGACGCTCGCAAGATGCGCAAGGACTTCGTGCCCATCCTCGGCCCGGCATCTCCCGCCGCGCGCCCTGCCCCGGGGGCGGCGGCGGGGGCCAAGGCAGGATCTAAGCCCGTCGCGCACGGGGGGCGGCGCCCCTTCCCGCAGGGCAAGCGCTGAGGACGGGTTTCGTGGCACAGCAGCCCTTTGACGCGATCGTGATCGGGGAAGGAATCTGTGGGCTCACCGCGGCGAATGCGCTTGCCCGGGCCGGCTGCAGGACGGCGACGCTGGAGGCCCAGCTCTTCGGGGGCCTGGTTCTCAACGTCAACGAGCTCGATCCCGCCCCGGACGAGCGCGCGGTATCCGGGGCGGAATTCGCAACGGAGTTGATGCAGGCGAACGCGGAGCTCGGCGTGGCGAGCATACAGGAGGCGGCGAGCGCAGTGCACGACCGGGAGGGGCTGCGGGTAGTCGCGACCGCGAGTGGCCGCTACCCCGCGCGCCACGTCGTGGTGGCATCCGGCGCACGGTTGAGGAAGCTCAACGTTCCGGGGGAAAACGAGTTCGAGGGCCGCGGGGTGTCGAGCTGCGCCGACTGCGACGGGCCGCTCTACCAGGACGAGGAAGTGGCCGTGGTGGGCGGGGGCGACTCCGCACTGCAGGAAGCACTGGTGTTGGCGAAGTACTGCCGCAAGATCCATCTGATTCACCGCGGCGAGCGATTCCGCGCACAGGAGCAGTTCGTCGAACGAGTGAGCGCCCATCCCAGAATTTCCGTCGCGTGGAACACCACGGTCGAGGCGATCGGGGGGAACAAGACCGTCGAACGCGTGCGCATCCGGCGCGCGAGCGCCGGAGCGGAGGAACTTGCCTGTGCCGGAGTATTCGCCTACGTCGGGCTCGCGCCGAACTCCGAGTTTCTCCCGCCGGCCATAACCCGTGACGCCGGCGGATTCGTGATCACCCAGGACACGCTCGAGACCGCGGTGCCCGGCATCTGGGCCGTGGGCGCCGTGCGCAGCGGCTATTCCGGGCTGCTCACCGACGCGATGGACGAGGCGCGGCGCGCTGCCCGGGTTATCGCCATGCAGCTCGGCAGAGCCTGAGCAGCGGGCGCGGCGCGCCACGTAGCAGCGGATCGAGTTTCAGCCGCTGATGAACGCCGATAGACGCCGATAAGAACCAAGGATTGAACCGCCGAGGCGCCGAGAGAATCCAATCAAACCGCAGATGAACGCGGATAAACGCGGATATTTAGACAATAAAAGTTCCTGACACCTTTTTCTGATGCACCTTTTTCTGATGACACCTTTTTCTGACACTTTTTCTGGCTTTCAAGCCGACTTCGGGCAAGCTACTTGGCCGTGTAGAATGGCGCCCTGCGCCGCGCGCGTTACAAACGCGCGGTGGAACGCCTGAAAGGATGGTCAGGTTAAGGAACCTTTGCGCCGCTTGCGGCGCAAAGGTTCCTAAGCGGAAGGGAATCGCCCCCGGTGGGGCGGCCGGACTTCAAACCCGGTTGGGGCCGCTGGCGGTCCTGTGTGGGTTCGACTCCCACTCTCTTCCGCCATCTGTTCCGCGTCGATGCGCTGGCACGGCCTCGATTCCGCGGCTGGCTAGCCACCCAATACTCGCTGCACCGTCCAGAACAGGCCCACCGCCGCGACGGCCATCGAGGCCGGGGTGACGACGCGCCGGCGGTACCAGGTCTTGTTGCGTCCCCAGATGCCGACCGCCAGATAGGCGAGCGCAATCACCGCAAGCTGGCCGAGCTCGACGCCGATGTTGAAAGTCACCAGAGCGGGCACGAACTGCGCGCGCGGCAGTCCCACCTCGTGCAGCACGCCGGCGAATCCGAGCCCGTGCAACAGGCCGAATCCGAACACCACGAGCGCGCGCCACGGCTTGAGCTGCGGGGTCAGGATGTTCTCGACCGCGACGTACACGATGGACGCGGCGATGAGGGGCTCGACGATCGAGGATGGCAGCGACACGACACCGTAAACCGAAAGGGCGAGCGTGACCGAATGCGCGACGGTGAAGGCCGTGACCTGGATCAGGAGCGGCGCCATGCGGGTGCTCAGCAAGAACAGCCCGAGGACGAACAGGATGTGGTCGAGCCCCTTGGGCAGGATGTGCGTGAACCCGAGCACCGTGTAGTCCAGCAGGACATCGGCCATCGTGCGCTTGTCAAATCCCTTGCCGAGAACGTAGGCCGGGCTGCTCTCGCCGTTCTTGAGCCATACCGCGTCGAGGCGCTCGCCCTCGCGCACGCGAAGCACGCACGACCCGAAACGCGCGGCGTAGCGGAACGCGAGTTCCCTGGTTGACGCAGGAGCCGTGCCGGAGAAGCGCATCGTGGTCTGTCGCGAAAGCGCGACATCACCCACCGGCGGAACCACGATCGTGGTCAGTGCAGGACGGGCGCGCGCGCCGTCGAAATCGACCACGATTCCGTCGAGATAGCGCCCGGCGTGCGCGCTGATCACCGTGCCCAAGTCCTCGGGCGGGAGCGCGCGCAAGCGGTTGTAGTAAAGAGCGTTGGGCGATTCGTCGGTATCACGATGCACGGGGCTGACTTCCGCGATGACGGCCTCCATGTTGACGACGATCTCGAGCTCGTATCGCCCGTCCGGCGAGAGCGTGAGCGTAGCGACCGCCGGGCGGATTTCATGGGCGAGCGAAGATGCCGCCTGACCGAAAATCAGCCATGGCAGGCAGACCATAAACAGGGCGAATTTCCAGACCCGCGCCGGCATCTACGCTAACTCGGTACGCAAAGATCCTATGTTAAGCTGGTTAGCGCATGCGAAAAAGCTGTCTTGTCGCCAGCCGTTCGCGCCGAAAATGTGTGCAACGCATCGTACTGTTGCTCGCGGTGCTCTGCTCGCTGGCTGCGCGGCCGACGACCGGTCACGAATTCTGGATCGAGCCCAAGCAATTCCGCCCGGCGCCCGGGGCGAAAGTTCCGATCACGCTCTACGTCGGGCAGTACTTCATGGGCAATTCGTATCCCTTCTTGAGCGACTCATTCGAGCGCTTTTACTACGTCGATGCGCGCGGCACCGAGAACATCCGCGGCGTGCTGGGCGACGACCCTGCCGCGACGCTCACCATCCGCGCGCCGGGCCGTATCTGGATCGTGCTGCGCAGCGCGTACTTCGATCTTTCCTATGACAAGCCCGGCGAGTTCGATGCGTTCCTTGCCAGGGAGGGAATCGACCACTTGGTCCCGCGCGAGCGGCGGGGCCCGCTCCCGGTCAAGGAGACCTACTCGCGTTCCGCCAAGTCGCTGCTGGTTGCGGGTGATCCGCCATCCGGTTCAGCGCCCGATCGAGCGTTCGGCCTGCCGCTGGAGCTCGTGGCCGAGTCCGACCCCTATGCCGGCAGACCGGCCGAATTCAGGGTGAGACTGCTCTTCCGCGGTTCCGCGTTGCCAGGCGCGCTGGTCACCGCCTTCCACAAGGCGGTCCCGGACCGGAGGCTGGAAGCTCGTACCGATGCGTCCGGCCGCGCGCGGCTGGCGCTCGACCGGGACGGGCTCTGGCTGCTGAACGCCGTGCATCTGCTTCCGGCGCAGAAGAAGGGCGGAGCGCTGTGGGAAACCCTGTGGGCGTCTCTGACCTTCGAGCTGCCAAGGCGCAAAGAGTAGAATTCGGGGAAAACGCCGAAACACAAGAGCGAATCGCCATGTCGGGACGGTGGCCGGTGGCGAGTAAACCATGACGGGCGTAACGCGCAGCGCGGTAAAGGGAGGAACGATGAGTTTCGCACTCGAACTGGCGAAACGAATCAATGCCATCACTTTCAATGAACTGCCGCCCGAGGCAGTCCACTGTGCCAAGGTCGGCATCCTCGACACGGTGGGCGTCACGCTCGCCGGCGCGCGCGACGATGCGACGCGCATCGTCGCGAAGGTCTCGCTCGCCGAAGCCTCCGCCGGGCCGAGCCTCGTCTTTGGTGCCGGGCGCAGGGTCCACCCGCTCGAGGCGGCGTTGGTGAACGGCACCGCCTCGCACGCTCTCGATTTCGACGACTGCAACAACACCCTCGGCGGGCATCCTTCGGTGCCGATCCTGCCGGGACTCATTGCGCTCGCGGAGGACATCGGCGCGAGCGGCCGCAACTTCATCGCCGCCTACGTCGCCGGTTTCGAGACCGAGTGCAAGCTCTCGCTGGGCGTCAACTTCCACCAGTACACGCGGGGCTGGCATCCGACCACGACGATCGGAGTCTTCGGCGGCGCCGCGGCGTGCGCGAAGCTCATGGGGCTTCCCGATGACAGGATCGCGGTTGCGCTCGCCATCGCGGCATCGCTCGCCGCCGGGATCAAGTCCAACTTCGGCACCATGGTAAAACCGCCGCACGTCGGCCATTGCGCGCGGAGCGGGCTGTTCGCGGCATTGCTCGCGCGCGAGGGGTTCACCGCGAATGACCGCGCCTTCGAGCACAAGCAGGGCTACTTCAACGTGTTCAACGGACCGGGCAACTACGACGCCGCGAAAATCCTGCCCGCGTGGGCGGATCCCCTCGACATCGTGTCTACCGGCATCGCGATCAAGCAATATCCGTGCTGCGGCAGCACGCATCCCGCACTGGACGCAACGTTGACGCTCGCCCGCGAGCACAAGATCGAGCCCGAGGCGATCGAGCGCGCGGAGGTCTGGATACACGCCCGTCGGCTCGAACACACCAACCGCCCCGACCCGCGCACCGCGCTCGACGCGAAATTCAGCTTGCAGTACTGCGTGGCGCGGGCGATCGCCGACCGGCGCATCGGGATCGAGCATTTCGAGGGCAACGCTTTCGATGAGCCCGCCGTCCGGCATCTCACTGCGCGCGTGCGCGCGGCTCCGTACACGACCGGGCAGTTCCCGGACGAGAACCATTTCGGCGCCGAGGTGCGGCTTACGCTGCGCGGCGGCCGGACGCTTTGCGCCAGGGTGGACGAGCCGCTCGGGCGCACCGCCGCGAATCCGCTGCCGCCGGAGCGGTTGATCGAGAAGTTCGAGAACTGTGCGGCACGCGTGCTCGCGCCCGGCGCAGTCTCGCGCCTCCAGGAAACCATCCAGCGGCTGGACGCTGTGGGCGATATCCGCGATCTCACCGCACTCATCGCCCTTCCCGGCGACCCGCGGCCCGTCACGCGGCGCGCAGCGCGCGCCTAGCCGCGCAGCGGCCGCAGCGATTTTCGATACACGATCCACGCATTCACGGTTTTCAGGTCACGGACATGCAGCGCTACGACATCATCGTGGTTGGCAAGGGCAGCGCACTGCGACTCGGTGCCGCAGGGCGGCCGAGTGCGGGAGCGGGGCGGAGTTGCCCGTCGTGAACAGCAGTCACAATGCCGGAGTGTTCGCATACGGCAAAAAAGAAAGACGACCGTAAGTGAGTGCCGAGTACGATGTAATAGTGATTGGCAAGGGCAACGCAGCGTTGTGTGCGGCGCTCGCCGCGCACGAGCAGGGCGCGCGGGTGGCGATGCTCGAGGCCGCGCCCGAGGAGGAATCGGGCGGCAACAGCCGCTTCGCGGGCGGGGTCATGCGCTTCGTCTATAACTCTGTCGAGGACCTGAGGCGGCTCACGGACCTCACGGATGAAGAGGCAAGGAACGCGGACTGGGGCAGCAATACCGCGCAGGAATTCTTCGACGATCTCTTCCGCCTGACGAGCTACCGCACGGACCCCAACCTCTCGGAAGCACTGGTGACCCGCAGCTTCGAGACCATGGTGTGGCTGCGGTCCAAGGGCGCGCGCTTCGTGCCGAACTACGGCCGGCAGTCGGGTATCGTCGGTGGCAGGCGCAAGTTCTTCGGGCGCATGCCGATCGAGGTGTCAGGCGGGGGCCCTGGGCTGGTGCAGTACCTCACGCAGAACGCAGCGAGAAGCAACATCGACATCCACTACGAGACACGCGCGGTCTCCCTGCTCTACGACGGAGAGCGCGTCCGCGGCGTGCGGGCGAAGCAGCGCGGCAAACCCGTGGAATTCCACGGAAGATCGGTCGTGCTCGCGTGCGGGGGCTTCGAGGCCAATCCCGAATGGCGCACGCGCTATCTCGGCCCGGGCTGGGAACTCGCGAAGGTGCGCGGCACCCGCTTCAACATGGGCGACGGCTTGCGCATGGCGCTCGAGATCGGCGCATGCCCCCACGGCAACTGGTCTGGCTGCCACGCCGTAGGCTGGGACCGCAACGCGCCCGAATTCGGGGATCTCTCCGTCGGAGACCAGTTCGAGAAGCACAGCTACATCTTCGGCATCCTGGTGAACGCTGCGGGCAGGCGTTTCGTGGACGAAGGGCTGGATTTCCACTCCTTCACCTACGCGAAGTACGGCGGCGAGGTGCTGAAGCAGGCCGGGCAGTTCGCGTGGCAGGTATTCGACGCTAAGGTGAAGGACATCCTGCGCCCGGAATACCGCATCAAGCTCGTCACCAAGGCGACCGCCAATTCACTGGAAGAGCTCGCCGGGAAGCTTGAAGGCGTGGATCCGCAGGGCTTCCTCGAGACCGTGCGCGAATTCAACACCGCGGTCCGCACCGATGTCCCGTTCAACCACACCGTAAAGGACGGCCGGTGCACCGTGGGAATCGAGCCGCCGAAATCGAACTGGGCGCAAGCGCTCGACACGCCGCCGTTCGACGCCTACGCGACCACCTGCGGCATCACCTTCACCTTCGGGGGGCTGCGCATCGACCACGAGAGCGGAGAGGTGCTCGATCTCAATTTCGACCCGATACCCGGGCTCTATTGCGCGGGGGAAATGGTGGGCGGGCTCTTCTACTTCAATTACCCGAGCGGCACCGGGCTCGTCTCGGGCGCGGTGTTCGGCCGAATCGCCGGCACCGCCGCCGGCAAAGCCGCCAAAAGCTGAAAATTCTCGAAACACGAAGGATGCAAAGGATACAAACAAATCATTTGTTAATCGTCATCCAGTTGAAACCTTCGTGTCCCTAGTTTCTTTTTTTCTGGATAAATGGGTCCGGATTCGCTTTATTGCCATATGAAACGTGAACCCGGCCCCATTTACTAATATGAAACGTGAACCCGGCCCCATTTACTAGAACCTATTTCATATATAGGCACGTGTGCGACGGAGGCGATGTGGGCGCAGTTCGAGGAGGAGGGCCCGAAGGAATATGTCGATATTTCGAGGGTCCCCGACGAAGAAATGCGCCCAGATCGCCCCGTCCCTGCGGGTTGCGGCCAGGACGGCCGGCTGCGTCGTTGCCCTCCTGGACCATATCGACATATGGCCTTCGTCGGGCGCCTTGCATCCGGTCCGTCCTGGCCGCAACGCATCACGCGCCTATATATGAAATAGGTTCTAGCGAAACTCGAGCAGCGAGAGCAGCTCGCCGACGTCGGAGAGCTCGTCGAGCACCCACGCTTTTGCCAGTATCGCATCAATTTGCGCCGCCGCCAGCGCCCCGCTCCCCAATTTCCGGAACTTCTGCTCGAGCTCCTGATCGGTGAGCGGGCGCCTCGCGTGACCCTTGAAGTAGCGCGCTTCAGCCGTCCTCTTGCCTCCCCCGCGCAGCGCAAGCTCGATGCGGCACGGCCACTCGTGTGGATGCGCGTGCGTGAACTGCGGATCCTCCCGGATCGTCGTGCCCCCGACCAGTGCGCGGATGCGCGGATCCCGGATGCGCTCATCGGAGAAGCTCGCCGCCGTGACGCGGCCGTCCAGCAACGCCGCGGCCACGCAATAAGGAATGCTGTGATCGGCGGTTTCACGCGTCGCGGGCTGCCACAGCGCATTGTTCCGGTCTGCGTAGCGTTCCGAGACCCAGTAGGTGTCGATCGCGATCGCCTCGATCGCTCCAGGGGCAGCCTGACCGTGCAGCTCGAGCGCGACCGTGATCGGAGTCTGCGCGTGAATCACCGCCGGAAAGCACTTGATGTGCGCCTCGTTGATCCGATACGGCCCGCCGCGGCCGCCATACGGTTGCCACTGGAATTTCCCGAGCGCGCGCCACAGGCCCCACTTGCCCTCGATCGCCTGCCCGGGGCCGGTGAGCCCTGCCCTCGCGAGCAACGCGGCGAAGACGCCGTTGCGCGAGGCATTCGCCGCTGCACAGCCCTTCCACATCGAGAGCTCCCCGGTGCGCGTCTGCTCGAGGGTCATGTTCGGGACTACCGCGAGTGCGATCGCATTTCGCATTTCCTCGCGCGAGAACCCGAGCAGCTTTCCCGCACCGACCGCGCCGGCGATCGCTCCGTAGGTCGAGTGGTCCCAGCCCTGGTCGCGCGGCACCGCATCCAGGAAGTTGCAGAATACCTCGTAGGCGAGCACCGCCGCCGTCGCCACCGAGCGGCCGTCGGCTCGCACCGTCTCGCCCGCCGCGAGCACCGCCGCGAAAATATCGCTCGGATGCCCTGGCGACTTCACCATGTAGGTATCGTTGTAATCGAGGTAACGAATCGCGACGCCGTTGGCGAACGCGGCGAGTTCCGGAGACGACAACTCGAGTGTCCCGAGAATGCGCGCCGGCGGATCGCCGACGACGCGCCGGGCGATTGCACGCGCGATGGCTGCCGGCTCGGAGTTGAAGCCACCGGCCGCGCAGCCGAGCGTGTCCACGAGCTTGCGCTTGCACTCGTGCACCGTGTCTGCCGGCAACTCCTCGTAGCGCAGGCTCACTGCATAGTCCGCCAGCCGCTCGATCATCGAGTCCATGGAATTTCCTTTTCTAGCAGCCTGTCGGATTGGGTCCCATGAACGATCGGTGTGAACGCATGGGTAGTCGCTCCGGGTTAGCGCCGAGCCGACAGGCCGAATGACGGCAACTCCTCGCAATCCGTCGTTCAATTTAGCAGCTTGTCGGGATGAAAGCCCGACAAGCTGCCAGCACGGAGTAGAATACGACCGTCAGCGCGGCATGCGCGTGGCTTCCTCGTCGCACGACGGCTGATGCGGGGAGTGCCTGATGCAGTCACCCGCGTACCGTGCAAGAACCAGTCACGCAGCAAACAGGGAGGACATCATGAGAGCCTCGCATGCGGCAGTCTTGCTGGCGCTTGCCGGTTACAGCGGGCTTGCTGTTGCGCAAGCGTACCCCCTCAAGCCGATCCGCGTGGTGGTACCGTTCCCGCCCGCCGGCGCGGCCGATATCCTCGCGCGCACCATCGGGCAAAAGCTCACCGAGGCGTGGGGCCAGCAGGTTGTGGTGGACAATCGCCCGGGCGCCGGCGGCAACATCGGTGCGGACATCGTCGCCAAGGCAACCCCGGACGGCTACACGCTGCTGATGGCGGCCGCCACCACGCATGCAGTGAGCGTGACGCTTTATTCCAAGCTCCCCTACCATTTCCAGAACGACCTCGCGCCGGTCAGCTTGACCGCGAACATCTCGCACATTCTCCTCACGCATCCCTCGCTGCCGGTAAAGTCGGTCAGGGACCTGGTCGGGCTCGCGAAGTCGCGCCCGAACCAGCTCAACTGGGGCCTTCAGGGTAACGGCACCCTGTCGCACCTCGAGACCGAGCTCTTCAGGGAGCTCTCGAAGATCCAGATCCAGATGGTTCCTTACAAGGGCAGCGCGCCCGGGCTGACCGACCTCATCGCGGGCAACATACAGGTCTTCTTCGACAGCATTCCCCCGGCGCTCCCGCACGTGCAGTCCGGCCGGCTGCGCGGCATCGCGGTAGCCGGCTCCAAGCGCTCGCCTGCGGTGCCGGAGCTGCCGACCATCGGCGAAACCCTGAAGGGATTCGTGGCCGACAACTGGTTCGGCGTGATGGCCCCCGCCGGAACGCCGAAGGACGTCGTCGGCAAACTGAATGGCGAGATCGTGAGAATCCTCTCGGATCGCGAAATCCAGAAGCTCATGCTCGCGCGCGGCGCGGCGTTGCAGGCAAGCACCCCGGAGCAGTTCTCCGCGGTGATCAAATCCGACATCGAGAAATGGGGGCGCGTCGTGAAGAGCTCCGGCGCGCGCGTGGAATGACGGAGCCCCCGCGGGCAGGATGCGGACCGCGGCGGCGCGGTTGAGCCATGCGAGAGGACGCGCAGCACGCGCTCGCGCAGGTTGACGAGGCCCGCCTGTGGCGCCGGCACGTGGAAATGGCGCGTATCGGCGCCATTCCGAACAACGGCGTGAACCGCGCCGCGCTCTCGGACGAGGACATCGCGGCGAGAACGCTGCTCATCTCGTGGGCGCGCGCACGCAACTTCGGCGTGAGCGTGGACGGCATCGGCAACCTGTTCCTGCGGCGCGAGGGACGCGACGCCGTCGCCGCGCCGGTCATGACCGGCAGCCACATGGACAGCCAGCCGCGCGGCGGGCGTTTCGACGGCATCTACGGCGTGCTTGCGGGCCTCGAAGCGCTGGAGGCGATCGATGCGGCGGGCCTGGAAACACAGCGGCCCATCGAGGTGGTCGCGTGGACCAACGAGGAGGGCGGGCGCTTCCCCCCGTGCACGATGGGATCGGCGGTCCACACCGGAGCGCGCGCGCTCGAGGACTTCCTGGAGGTGAAGGACAACGACGGGATCGTCCTGAAGGACGCGCTCGCGCGCACGCTCGCGGCAACGCCGGATGCGGGCGCTCGCGCGTTCGGCTCCCCCGCCGCTGCCTACATCGAAGCACACATCGAGCAGGGCCCCCGACTCGAACTTGAAGGAAAGACCATCGGAGTCGTCACCGGCATCCAGGGTCTGCGCTGGTTCAACATCGAAGTTTCCGGAAAAACCGATCATGCCGGCACCACGCCGCTGAAGCTGCGCAAGGACGCGCTGCGCGACGCCATTGCCATCATCAACGCGCTGCACGAACTCACGCGCGACGACTCCGATACCCTGCGCTTCACTGTGGGACGCATGCTGGTCACTCCCAACTCCCCGAATTCCGTTGCCAGCCACGTGCTTTTCTCCGTGGACCTGCGCCATCCCGACCGGGCGACCATAGACCGGCTCGGCCAGGCGGTCGAGCCCGCCGCGCGCGCGGCAGCCCGGCAGTGCAGCGTGAAAGTGACACCGACGTTGCATGACGATCCCCGCGTGTTCGACCCCGGCGTGGTGGACATCGTCGAGGCATGCGCGCGGGAGTTGGCCCTTCCCTGCATGCGGCTCGCCTCGGGAGCCAGCCACGACGCGATGTACATGGCACGGGTATGTCCGACTGGCATGATCTTCGTGCCGTGCGAGAACGGCGTGAGCCACAACGAGGCCGAAAACGCCAAGCCGGGGGACCTCGCCGCAGGCGCGCGCGTGCTCACGGCCGTCCTGCTCGAGCTCGCCGGCCGCTAGACGCGCCGGCATGCAAGCTGGCAACCGGTAATCCCTGTGATGCCGAAATCGCGCCTGCTGATCGCACTCATCGCGCTGGCGTGCCTCGCCGCCGGCCTTGTAGCCATGCTCGCCGCGCTCGATGTCATTCCGAGCCCGGGTTTCGACTTCCGAGTTTCGCGCTGGGTGGTGTTCGTGGCCGGAAGCCTGTTCGTCGTGATCGGGATGTGGCTGCTCATACACGCGATCGCCCACGATGTGGCGGCGTACGAGCTGGGATCCGCGGTGGGCCTGTCGGTCATGCTCGTGCTCGCGGCAATTGCGAACTGGGTGGCGTTCGGACCCGGGGTGCGCCAGGGCTGCACAGGGGATCTCTGGAGCCTCGGTTTCGCCTCGACGCGCGCCGTCGCGGATCTCGAGTGCCGCATCGTCTTCGGCTACGGAGCCGCATTCATCGACCTGTTCCTGTTGCGCGCCTTCGCGGGATGGCTGGGCCACCACGAGTTCCGCGACAGCAGCAGCGTTCGCGCGCTCGAGAAAGTCTCCGAGTGGGGCATCAGCCTGCTGCTGCTGCCGCTCGTCGCAATCGCCTTTCTTCTGCACGTCATCCACGAAGCCGGGGCGACGGCGTGGAACAGGCTGCGGGGAAAAAAGTGAGGAAGTGACGAAGCGGCGGGGTGACGGAGTGACCAACGCGGACGGGCACTACTGGAAGCGCACGGATACGGAGGGATTGCCCGCCAGCCCTTCGTAGCGCACCGTCACCACGAGCCCCGCTTTCGGCGGCATCGGCGGCGTGAAAGTGCCCAGACTCAGCACGTCGCCAGATTTCAGCCGAACGCCCGACTTGGCAAGATCCTCCACCAGCCACAACACCGCGTTGAGCGGATGCTCGAGGATCGCCGCGCCCTTCCCGCTCGCGAGCTCCTTGCCCGACTGGTCGGTCACCACCACGCGCATCGAGGCGAGCGCCGCTGCAAACCGGTCGGTTGCCTCGACCGGAACGCCCTTGCCCACCACCCCGCGCCGTGCCCCGACATTGATGAGCACGGCGAGCGATGCGGTCATCTTTTCGCCTTCCGCGAGCATGAGATCGGGCAGTTCGATGAACGGGATCACGCGAGCGAGCGATCTCAGCGCGTCGAGATGGGTCTTTGCCTTGTTGATCGCGGCATCCTTCACCTCGACCAGGAGATCGGCCTCGTATACCGGGCGCGCGCCGAAGCTCGCCGGCACCTCCGCACCGTCGGCGAGCAGCATTTTCTCCATCAGCACGCCCCGGACCGGGCTCGAAATCCCGAGCTTCTCCTGGATCGCCTTGTTGGTGAGCCCCGCCTTGTACCCGACGATCCGGCCCTGGGTGAGCTGCAGCGCCTCGACGAGGCGCTTGCGCCCGCATTCTGCGTCGCGCATGGACAGCCCGGGGGACAGCCCCCGCAGCGATTCCCGCTCGTCCCATGCGCGGGCGATGGCGGCAATTCGCTCGTGGCTCGGGCACGCGGCGGCGGCCAAGCCGGGCCATGCCAGCCCGGCTGTCAACGCAAGTATGCGCAGGATCGTTATGGACGCGGTCATTTGCGGGCGGCGCGGAGCCGCGCTGCCGGTATAATACGCGCCCTTGCGTGCCTCGTGCACTCGACGCACCAAGCATGGCGTAGGCGAAACTCGGCGCACGATCTACGGTTCACGACACTCGGATCACGGTTCACGACTCACGACTCACGGTTTCTTAGATGCTCCTCTACGCACTCACTATCTTCACGAGCGCGTTTCTCCTGTTCCTGGTCCAGCCGATCATGGCAAAGCAGATCCTGCCGTGGTTCGGCGGGTCCGCGGCAGTGTGGACGACTTGCCTCGTCTTCTTTCAGTTCCTGCTGCTCGCGGGCTACGCCTACTCCGACTGGACCACGCGCCGCCTCGCGGCGCGGATGCAGGTCGGGCTGCACGTGGCGCTGCTCGCGCTGAGCCTCGTTTTGCTTCCCATCATCGCCGATGCGGCCTGGAAGCCGGACGGTGACGACGACCCCACGTGGCGCATCCTCGCGCTGCTCACGCTGACGATCGGGCTTCCGTACTTTCTGCTCTCCACGACCGGGCCGCTGGTGCAGGCCTGGTTCGCGCGCACTTTCCCCGCAGGAACGGTCTACCGCCTCTTCGCGCTCTCCAATTTCGGCTCGTTGCTGGCGCTCGTCTCCTATCCATTCGTCGTCGAGCCCTGGATCACCACGCTGCAGCAGTCCTGGATATGGAGCGGCGCTTATGCCACGTTCGTCGTGCTTTGCATCGGCTCGGCGCTCTACAGCGTATGCGCGTTGCCGCGCACGGTGCCGACGGTCGATGCGGTCGCCGCGGCGAACGGGAGCCCCGCGCCGCGGCCCGGCGACTACGCGATGTGGCTGCTGCTCTCCGCGATGGGCTCGTTCATGCTGCTCGCGGTGACGAATCACATCACCCACGACGTGGCCTCGGTGCCGTTCCTCTGGATCCTGCCGCTCACGCTCTATCTCCTCACCTTCATCCTGTGCTTCGAGGGCCGCGGCTGGTATCAGCGCCACATTTTCCTCGGGCCGCTGCTCGTCATCGTCGGCGCCATGGCGTGGGGCCTGCACGCCGAGCGCGGCGTCATGGACATCAAGGAGGCGATTCCGCTCTACTCGATCGGGCTGTTCGTGATGTGCATGTTCTTCCACGGCGAGCTCTCGGCGATCAAGCCCGCGCCGCGCTACCTCACCGGCTTCTACCTGATGGTTTCGCTCGGGGGCGCATTGGGTGGCGTGTCGGTCGGCCTGGTCGCCTCGCGGGTCTTCAACACCTACTACGAGTTCGGCATCGGGCTCGTGGTCACGCTGCTGCTCGCGGCCTATGCCACGCGCGCCATGCGCCCCGTCGTGCCAATGCTCGCGATCGCGGCAGTCGGATTTGCGGGCTACAACGTCTATCACTATATCGAGATGCTTTCGAAGGACGCGCGCGTGATGACGCGCAACTTCTACGGCACGCTGCGGGTGAAGGACGTCGGAGCCGAGACCGAGCGCGACGCGGTGCGCCGGCTCATGCACGGCGTGATCATGCACGGGGAGCAGTTTCTCGCACCGGAACGGCGCAGCCAGCCGACCACCTACTACGGCGAGAGCTCCGGAATCGGCCGGGCCATCAAGCTCGTCAACACCCCCTCCGTCCGCGTCGGCGTCGTGGGTCTCGGCACCGGAACGCTCGCCACCTACGGCCGCCCGGGTGATGTCTACCGTTTCTACGAGATCAACAGCGAAGTGGTCGACATCGCGCGTCGCGAGTTCACGTTCCTGAGCGACACCCGCGCGACGATCGAGACCGTGCTCGGCGACGCCCGGCTCGTGATGGAGCGCGAGCCTCCGCAGAATTACGATCTGTTGGTGATCGACGCCTTCTCGAGCGACTCGATCCCTGTCCACCTGCTCACGCGCGAGGCGATGGCGGTATATCTCAAGCACATCAAGCCTCAAGGCGTGATCGCGCTCCACGTCACGAACCGCTTCCTTATGTTGGCACCGGTGGTCAAGCGCATCGCCGACGAATACGGGCTGCACGCCGCGCTCATCACCGACGAAGCGGAGGACAACAGCGACCTCTCCCGGACCGACTGGGTGCTGGTTTCCCGCGACAAGGCCTTGCTCTCCCGCCCCGAGATCGCGAAATACGCAAGCGAGATCGAGAACATTCCCCGGCTGCGCGTGTGGACGGACGATTACAATAATCTGTTCAAGATATTAAAATGAGCCGTGAACCGCGTTTCGTGAGTGGTGATTCGACACACATGGTTCGCTACGCCTTGACCGCGCTGTTGCTTTCGGTGTTCGCTGCCGCGGCCCTCGCGGCACAGCCGCAGGCGGACGCGCGCGGCCTGCCCACGCTCGCTCCCCTGGTAAACGAGGTCACGCCGGGCGTGGTGAACGTCTCGGTCATCACCCGCTCTCCGCTCGAGGACAATCCCCTGTTCCGCGACCCGTTCTTCCGGCGCTTCTTCAATCTGCCGGACCGGCCCCAGCGCCGCGAGCAGTCGGTGGGCTCGGGCGTGATCGTGGACGCCCAGCGCGGGTATGTGCTCACGAATCACCACGTCATCAAGGATGCCGAGCAGATCGTCGTCACGCTCCGGGACCGGCGCCAGTTCTCCGCCAAGCTGGTCGGAACCGACCCGGGCACCGATATTGCGGTCCTGCAGATCGAAGCGCAGAACCTCTCCGCGTTGCGTTTCGGGGACTCGGATGCGCTCAACGTCGGCGACTACGTGATCGCGATCGGGAACCCTTTCGGCATCGGCCAGACCGTCACTTCGGGAATCGTGAGCGCACTGGGCCGGTCCGGCCTCACGCCGGAAGGCTACGAGGACTTCATCCAGACCGACGCGTCGATCAATCCCGGAAACTCCGGCGGAGCCCTGGTAAACCTGCGCGGCGAGCTCATCGGCATCAACACCGCGATCATCGGCCCCGCCGGCGGCAACGTAGGCATCGGTTTCGCGGTGCCGTCGAACATGGCGCGCGCGGTGCTTTCGCAGATCGTGCGCTTCGGCGAGGTGCGGCGCGGGCGCCTTGGGGTGGAAATCGTGGACCTTACCCCCGACCTTGCAAAGAAACTCGGCGTTGCCGCACAGGAAGGCGCGGTCGTGGCGGGCGTGCAGGCCGGCTCGCCCGCGGAGAAAGCGGGATTGCGCGAGCGCGACGTGATCGTCGCAACGAACGGGCGCTCGATCCGCTCGTCCTCGGAGCTCCGGGCACGCCTCGGGCTCACACCGGTCGGCGAGGAAGTCGAGCTGCGCGTTCTGCGCGGTGGAGAGACACGCACCGTTCGGGCCCGCGTTAGCGCGCCGCAGGAAATCTCGGCGACGGAAGGACAGGCGGTCGCCCTGCTGCCGGGTCTGAAGGTCTTCGAGATCGAGCGCGGGAGCCCGCTCTACCAGCGCACGCAGGGCGGGCTCATCGTCACGGCGGTGGAGCGGAACAGTGCAGCGTGGCACGCCGGCATCCGTCCCGCAGACATCATCTACGCGGTGAACCGCAGGCGCGTGCGCACGCTCGCCGAATTCCAAGGCGCCCTGCGGGGAGCCGAGCGCGGTTATTCCGTATCGCTGCTACGCGGCGACTTCAATATCACGATCATGGTGCGCTAGGCGGCGCACCGAGCCGTGTGGGCGCGCCACATACACTGGGGCGGCCTGTGGTAACGACAGCTCAGGCTACGGCGAGCTGCGCCACGCCCCGGTAGTAACACGCGATCGTTCCAGGCAGCGCGCGGCTCGTCGCCGCGCTTCCTATGCGGCCGGCTTCACTCCGTAGGCACGCTCGATGTACCGCTTCAACTCATCGAGAGTGATGACGCCGTCCCGGTTGGTATCGATGTCGTCGAAGCGGGGAACGAAGCGCAGGTCCGCTTTCGCCTCTTCGCGCGTGAGCTTGCCGTCGCGGTTCAGATCGAGCGCCTTGAACGCCCCCATGTCGGCAGCGGCCGCGCGCCGGTTATACGCCTCGCGGTCGTCGCCCATGGCGGTAAGTGTCGCAAAGCTCAACATCAAGATCAGCAGGATTTTGGTTTTCATGGACGCCTCCTTGTCGTGCACGGCACCTCGGTGCCGCTCGCAACCACTAGAACCTTGGTCCGCCGATGGGCCCGCAAAGTTTCGCGGTCCGGCGCCCGCGCGTGCTCCGGGATGCGTTGTAGCGAGCGCGGCGCGCCGTTTATACTGGCGCCGCGCAACCAGGGAGGCACCATGAAAATCAAGGCGAACGGCATCGAGATCAACTACCTCGTCGAAGGCGAGGGTCCGTGGGTGACGATGAGCCACTCGCTCGCCTGCGAACTGCACATGTGGGATCCGCAGATGCCGGTTTTGACCAGTAAATACAAGGTGCTGCGCTACGATACGCGCGGCCACGGCCGAAGCGGCGCGCCCGCCGGCGAATACACGCTCGATCAACTCGCCGACGACGCAAAAGCGCTGCTCGATGCGCTCGGCATCCAGCGCACGCACTGGGTCGGCCTTTCCATGGGCGGCATGATCGGCCAGACCTTCGCGCTCAAGTACCCTGGCGTGTTCCGCAGCATGGTGCTCGCCGATACCACCAGCCGCCGCGCACCCGACGCGGCGAAACTGTGGGGCGAGCGCATCCGGATCGCGCAGGAAAAGGGCATGGACGCGCTCGTGGAGGGCACGCTCGCGCGCTGGTTGACGGAACCCTACCGCTACACGCGCAAGGACGTGGTCGCGCGCATCGCGGATGGCATCCGCAATACCCCTGCCGCGGGCTACATCGGCTGCTCCCAGGCGATCTCCAAGATCGACCTCACCGCCCGGCTCAAGGAGATCCGCTGCCCGGCTCTCGTCATCGTCGGCGAGCAGGACACGGGCACCCCGCCCGCGATGGCGCGCGAGATCCACGAGAACCTGCCGGGCTCGGAGCTCAAGGTCATCGCGTCGGCCGCGCACCTGTCCAACATCGAGCAGGCGCAGACATTCAACGAGGCGATGACGGATTTCCTCGCGCGCGCTGATCAGGGCGCGCGCTGAAAAGCTGCGCGCTCGTTGCGATAGCCGTAGTAGCTGCCCGCCAGCAGGAGGCTCGCCCCGAACATGAACACCGGGGCGAAGCCGAGCACGGTACCGATGCCGCCGAACGTCAGCGGCACGACCATGTGGGTGAAGTTGTTGAAGGTCACGCGCATCCCGGCGGACTCGGACGCGCGGCCGCGCGGCGCGAGGCTGTAGATCAGCGACATGGACAGCGGCTGGCCACAGCCCAGCCCGAGCCCGAGCAGGAACGACACGCAGGCGAGCAGATAGGGATTCTCGAACCACGGGAACAGCAGGAACGCGACGCCGGCGACCGCGATGGCGTAGACGAGGATCGCGTATTCTCCCCATCTGCGGGTGATGCCCGGCAACGCGACGCGGATGACGAACACGGCTATCGCGTACACCGCGCTGATCATTCCGATCACTGACGCGGAGAGCCCGATTGCATTGCCGTAGATCGGGAAATAGAACAGATAGAGGTCCCACGCGGTGGAGATCAGGCCGCTCGCGATGAACGTGTTGCGCAGTTTGGCGTTGTGCAGCAGGTCAAACGCGCTTTTTCTTGGTTCCACGCCCGCCACTCCCGCCGCGGCTTTCGGCAGCACCTCCGGTTTCATCCACAAAAGGACGATCGGGATCACGGTAGTCGCGGCGAGGACGAGGTATGCCGGCAGATAACCGAGATAATCGATCGAGAATCCCGCTATGAGCGGACCGAGGAACGCAGCGAGGGAGAAGCCGATCGCGATGATCGAGTAATTTCGGGCGCGGTCCTCGGGGCCGCCCAGCGCGCCCGTGGTGCCCTGCACCGCGACGAAGAAAAACTGAAAGGACGTCCCCAGTATCACGACTGACACATAGAGCACGCTCAGGCCGGGGAAAAAATACGGCAGCGCCAGCGCGAACCCCGAACCCACGCTGCCCCAGAGCATCGGCAGCCGCGGGCCGACGCGGTCCACGAGCTTGCCGGCGTAGAGAGCCAGCAGCGTCGGGCAGAGCGCCTTCAACGCCATGATGGTGCCGATCGTGAACTGGTCGGCTCCCAGGTTGAGCGCGTAGAGCGCCAACACCACGCGGCTGCCCCCGTAGCCGGCGTGGAGCAGCGCACACATCAACGCAATCAGGTAAATCGCCATCATGTGGAATTCCGGACCAAGCGGCTTCCGTGCGGAAATAAGCGCCTATTTTAGACGGCCGCGGGACTCGCACCGTTGTTTAGTCCACGATATGGGCCTCGCTTTTCCGGTCATTGCCGGCGCCGGCCCTCACCGGTCCCGGTGCTGACCCGGGCGGTGGTTTGACACGCGGCGCACCGGCAGTCTCCCGGACCGCGTGCGCAGCCTGTCTTTCTGCACGGCAGACAAATCGTGGCGTCGCTTGCCGCGTGAAGTGCAAAAAATTGACTGACAGCCGGCCCTAGCAGGCCAGTAGTCAGGCACGGGCCCCGCGGCGTTTCCGCCGCGGGGCCCGCTCTTCGTTTTACCGATCCGGCTGTGCTCAGTTCGACACGGTCATATAGTGCACCGAGAACAGCAGGTCCGGATCGGTCCAGCACTCGAGCGGCACGAAGCCAGCGCTGCGCCCGACCTCCTGGAACTCGGCGACCGTGTACTTGTAGGAATTCTCGGTGTGCACGGTATCGCCGGCGCGAAAGTCGAACCTGTTTCCGGCGATGTCGACACGCTGTCCGCGCACGCACGAGAGATGCATCTCGATGCGGCCAAGCTCGGCATTGTAGAACGCCTGGTGCCGGAACGCCGAAAGGTCGAAGTTGGCGCCCAGCTCGCGGTTGATGCGCGTAAGCAGGTTGAGATTGAACTCTGCCGTAACGCCCTGCGCGTCGTTGTAGGCGGCATGCAGCCGCGACGGATCCTTCTTGAGGTCCACCCCGATCAGAAGCCCGCCGCCTTCGCCGGTCAGTGCGCGGGCGTTGCCGAGGAAGCGTACCGCCTCGCCCGGCGTGAAGTTGCCGATGGTCGAGCCCGGAAAATACACGACGCGGCGCCGTGCCGCGATGCCTTCGAGACCGGGGAGCGCGAGCGGGCGCGAGTAATCCGCGCAGACCGCGATCACGGCCAGATCCGGAAATTCCCGCGCCACGCGCCCGGCCGAGTCCCGTAGCTGCGTGCATGCGATGTCGACCGGGACGTATGCGATGGGGCGCAGTTTCTCGAGCAGCAGGCGCGTCTTGCGCCCGCTGCCGCTTCCATACTCGATCAGGACGCACCCGGGCCCGAGGTGGCGCGCCATCTCGGCCGCCCGCGCCTGCATCATTCCGATTTCGGTACGGGTCGGATAGTATTCCGGAAGCTCGCAGATCGCATCGAACAGGGCACACCCGCGCTCGTCGTAAAAATACTTGGGAGGCAGCTCCTTCCGCCCGCGGGCGAGCCCGCGGATCACGTCCTCGAGAAAGCTGCCGGAGTCCGGGCCAAGGTCGTGAAAGGAAAAACGCGGGGCGGGTTGCGTCTTCAGAAACGAGGTTGTCACTGCCTTTTTCTTCCGTTTTCGGTCCGGCGGGTATGCGTCAGGAATCGGCACGGCGTCCATGCAACGAAAACCCGTCAGGCGCCCGCGTTCCGCTCGCGTCAACCGCTACGCCGTGGCGGTCGCCGGTTCCGCCGCTCGCATCTACCGCGCGGGCTCCTAGCGCAGGAAATTGCTCTCCATCCACTTCTTGATGCGGTTGGCGTCGCCGATGCGCGTGTTCTTGCCCCAGGAATCGAGCAGCACGATGATCACCGGCTTTGCCGCGATGTGTGCCTGAAGGACCAGGCAGCGCCCCGCTTCGCTGATGTAACCGGTCTTCGACAGACCGATCTGCCATCCCTGATTCTTCACCAGGCCGTTGGAGTTTCCGAAGCGGATCGTCTTTCCGTTTCGCAGCTCCACGGTGTGCTCGGCGCCCGTAGTGAAGTCGCGGATCAGCGGGTGGGCATGCGCGGCATCGACCAGCCGCGCGAGGTCAGGGGCGGTGGAAACGTTCTCGCTGGAGAGTCCCGTGCCGTCCACGAAGCGCGTGCGCGACATTCCGAGCCTTGCCGCCTTCTGGTTCATCTCCGCAATGAAGCGGCGCGTGCCGCCGGGATAAGCGCGCGTCAGCGCCGCCGCGGCGCGGTTCTCGGAGGCCATCAGCGCGAGCTTGAGCAGGTCGCGGCGCGTGAGTTCGGTGCCTACCCTCAACCGTGAACGCGTGCGCTTGACCTCGTCCACGTCTTCCTGAGTGATGGCGACGGTCTCCGCGAGCGGCAACTCCGCTTCTACCACGACCAGTGCCGTCATCAGCTTGGTGATGGAAGCGATCGGGGCGACCGCGTCCGCGTTCTTCGCGTAGATCACCCGCCGGGTGCTCTGATCGAGCACCAGGGCCATGGCCGACTTGAGCCCGGGCGCACCCGCTTGAGCCTCCGGGCCCGGAGCCGGATCGGGTAGTTGCGCGCTGGCAGCGGCCGATACGCCATCTTCCGCATGCGCGCCTGACAGGAGCGCCAGCGTGAGCGTGATTCCCCAGACCAGGTGCTTCAGGCTGTCCTCCCCCGGGCTATGGCGCCGCATCTGGGCGCGCCAAGTTCCTGAATTAGGAACCTAAAATACCGGTTTGGCCGGGAATTATCAACCCGCCGCGCGATTGCGCGATCGTGCCCGAGCCGGCGTGCTCGTGGGCGGTGGGCCAAAAAAAACTCCGCTCGGGACTGTGTGGGTTGTCCCGGCGGAGCTAAAGAGGCCATGCAATTACCCGCTCAGCACGGGCAACTGCGACTGCCAGGCCTCCGAGGAGGAAAGTCTCGGCTACCTGCGATACCTGCGCGGGGATTGCCGCCGAGCCCCCGCGTCACGAGAGTAGGATAGTGCGCATGCCTTACATAAACCTTACGCGCACGCGAAGTTTGATTCAGGGTGCTGTGAAATTTTTCATGCTCTCGCCTCGCGTCAGAGCGCGGCCGTCCGGAATCCGGACCGGTTGGGAATGGGGTGTGCGCCGCAGCGGCACCGCGGCTGCCGTCGCCCGACTCGCTGCCGAAGCGCCGTCGTTCGTCCGGACCGCGCTCGCGGTGGGCTACACTATTCGCTGCCGCGCGACCGGACCGTTTTGAGCCCATGCGCATCCTGATAGCCGAAGACGATCCCATGCTCGCCGACGGGCTCGTGAGATCGTTGAAAGAATCCGACTACGCGGTCGACTGCGTGAGCGAGGGAGGAGCGGCGGACCACGTGCTCGCGGGCCAGAACTATGATCTCGTGATCCTCGATCTCGGGCTGCCCCGGCTCGACGGGTTCGAGGTGCTGCGTCGGCTGCGGCATCGCGGCTCGCGGGTGCCGGTTCTGGTGCTCACCGCCCGCGACGCCCTCGATGACCGCGTGAAGGGACTCGATCTCGGCGCGGACGACTACCTCACCAAGCCCTTCGACCTGCCGGAACTCGAGGCGCGCGTGCGCGCCCTGATCCGGCGCGGCCAGTCGGGGGGGACCTCCGTACTGTCGCACGGGGCGCTCACGCTCGACACCGCGGGCCGCTGCGCGACCCTTGACGGCGAGCTCCTCGATCTCTCCGCGAGGGAGCTGGGAGTGCTCGAGGTGCTGATGCTGAGGAGCGGACGGGTAGTGAACAAGGACCGGCTCGCCGAGCAGCTCTACGGATGGGACGAGGAGGTCGGTGCCAACGCGATCGAGGTTTACGTGCACCGGCTGCGCCGCAAGCTCGAGCCCGGCGGTGTCACCATCCGTACCATACGCGGCCTGGGATACCTTCTCGAAAAAAGCCCGTGACCCGCCGCCCCCGCACGCTGCGCCGCCAGCTGCTTACCTGGCTCGTCGCGCCGCTGATCGTCCTGTGGACGCTCAGCACCTGGATCGATTTCGAGATCGCCAACCGCTTCGTCAGGTTCGCGTACGACCGGGCGCTGCTCGAATCGGCGCTCGACATCAGCCGGCAGGTGAAGGTCGTCGACGGGCGCGTCCACGCGGATCTGCCGGAAGTGGTGGTGCAGATGTTGCGCACGCGCCAGTCGGGAGCCGCGTACTACCTCGTGACCGGTCCGGATAACGAGTACATCACGGGGGATCCGGACTTGCCTTCGCCGCCTGATCCTCGTTCCGATGCCGTCTATTTCTACGACGGGCAGCACCGGGGCAAGCCGGTAAGCGCGGTGGCAATGCCGCTGCCGATCGATTCCGGCGGGGTTGCGGGCAACGTCCTCGTGCGGGTCGCCGAGGACTACGGCACGCGCACCGAGGTGGCGCGCCAGATCATGATCGGAATGATGATTCCGCAGGGCGTGTTGATCGTGCTCGCCGCGCTCGCCGTCTGGTACGCGATCGGGCGCGGCCTCGCTCCCTTGAACTCTCTGCAGCGGGAGATCTCGGCGCGTTCCCACCGCGATCTCTCGGCGCTGTCGGCAGAGCAGGCGCCGCGGGAAGTCCGCCCGCTCATACAGGCCATGAACGACCTCCTCGGCCGGCTCTCCAAGGCGCTTGCAAGCCAGCAGCGGCTCATCGGAAATGCCGCGCACCAGTTGCGCACTCCGATAGCCGGAATCAAGACCCAGACGGAACTGGCTCTGCGCCAGGCGCGCGTGAGCGAAACGCGGGAGACGCTGCAGCGGCTGCAGGCGGCTACGGAGCAGGCCACCCGCATGATCAATCAGTTGCTCGCCCTGGCGCGCGCGGAGCCGGGCGGCGAGGGGGCACACACCCGGGAGCGCCTGGACCTGGCCGTCCTCGCGCGAGATACCACGAGCGAATGGGTGCCCCGGGCGATCGCCCGTGACATCGATCTGGGCCTCGACTCGACCGATGCCGCCGCACCGGTGGAAGGCGACCCCTTTCTGCTCAGGGAGATGCTCAACAACCTTCTCGACAATGCCCTCAGCTATACACAGCGCGGAGGGCGCGTGACGGTACGGGTGACGCCCGATGCGAACCGGATCGTCCTCAGCGTCGAGGATAACGGCCCGGGCGTCCCGGAAGCCGAACGCGACCGGGTCTTCGAGCGTTTCTACCGTGTCCTCGGTACCGGAGTGGAAGGTTGCGGCCTCGGACTTGCGATCGTGCAGGAGATCGCGCAGCGCCATGGCGCGGATGCCGTCCTCACGCACGGTGCCGATGGCACGGGCACCCTGGTGCGCGTCGGCTTCCCGCGCGCGGCCTGACGGCATGGCTTGTCGCCGGACGATCTAGCCCGCAACGGGCTGCGCCCCGGTTTTCTTTGCCCGCTCCGCCTCTTCCTGCTGCTGCAGCGCCCACATCTGTGCATAGGCGCCGCCCCGCTCGAGAAGCTCCCGCTGAGTGCCGCGCTCGACGATGCGGCCGTGGTCCATCACCAAAATCTGGTCCGCGTCCATCACGGTCGATAGCCGGTGGGCGATTACCAGCGTGGTGCGCCCGCGCGCGACGCGATTGAGCTCCGCCTGGATCGCCTTTTCGGACTTCGAGTCGAGGGCCGAAGTCGCCTCGTCGAAAATCATGATGCGCGGGTTCTTGAGCAGCGCGCGCGCGATCGCCACTCGCTGCTTCTCTCCGCCGGAGAGCTTCAGGCCCCTCTCGCCCACCGTCGCCTCGTACTTTTCCGGAAGGCTCTCGATGAAGTCGTGAATGTGCGCGGCCTGGGCCGCGGCGATCACCTCTTCCCGCGAGGCATCCGGCCGGCCGTACGCGATATTGTAGTAAATCGTGTCGTTGAACAGCACCGTGTCCTGCGGCACGATGCCGATGGCCGCGCGCAGGCTCGCCTGTTGGAGGTTACGGACGTCCATGCCGGTCACGAGGACCGCCCCGCCCCTCACGTCGTAGAAGCGGTAGAGCAGCCGTGCCAGCGTGGATTTCCCCGACCCGCTCGGACCCACCACCGCCACCTTCGTGCCCGGCGGAACATCGAACGAGACGTCGAACAGGATCTGGCGCTTGCCGTCATAGCTGAAGCTGACGCGCTCGAAGCGGATCATTGCCGCCCCCCCCGGCGGCAGGGGCAGCGCGTCGGGCCGGTCCTCGATCTCGCGGTTCTCCTCCAGGAGCCGGAACATCCGGTCCATGTCGATGAGCGACTGCTTCACCTGACGATAGACCGTGCCCAGGAAATTGAGCGGGATATAGAGCTGGATCAGCAGCGCGTTCACCAGGACCAGATCGCCCAGCGTGAGGTTGTTGGCCGCGACACCCTCCGCGGCGAGGACCATGAGCAGCGTTACCGCCCCCGCGATGATGAGGCTCTGGCCGATGTTGAGCAGCCCGAGCGAGGCTTCGCTCTTCACGGCGGCGGCTTCAAAGCTCTTCAGGTTCTCGTCGTAGCGCCGGGCCTCGTAATCCTCGTTGTTGAAGTACTTGACCGTCTCGTAGTTGAGCAGGCTGTCGATCGCCCGCGTGTTGGCCCTGGAATCGAGCTCGTTGGCGCGGCGGCGGATGGCGATGCGCCACTCGGTGATGAAGAAGGTGAAGACGATGTAGAGCGCAACCGCGATGAACGTGACCGCCACGAACCGCCAGTCGAACTTGGCATACAGCACGGCGGCCACCAGCGCGAACTCGAGCATCACCGGCAGGATGGAAAAGAGAAGATAGGAGAGCAGCGTCGAGATGCCGCTCGTTCCGCGCTCGATGTCGCGCGAGACCCCGCCGGTATGGCGCTCGAGGTGGAAGCGCAGCGACAGGCTGTGCAAGTGCCGGAATACCGTGAGCGCGACACGACGCATCGCGCGTTGCGCAACGCGCACGAACACCACGTCGCGCAACTCCGCGAAGAGCGTGGCGGAAAAGCGCAGCGCCCCGTAGGCGACCAGCAGCGCAAGCGGCACCGCCAGCACGGCGGTAGCCGTGTCGAGGCTGTCCACGACCTCCTTGAGCAGCAGCGGCACGCCCACGTTGGCGAGCTTGGCAGTGACGAGAAAGGCGAGTGCGGCGAGCACGCGCGACCTGAACTCCCACAGGTACGGCAGCAGCATCGGGACCGCGCGCCACTCCCGGCGGCGGACCGGTTCGCCGCGGACGGGCATCGCGGCTGGCACCGCCTCGTGCTGGGCGCTCATAGAACCGCCGTGGCGGCGCGACGGCGGCCCCGCACGGAAAATCCGTTTTGCATCGGAGTCCCTCGGGACAGCACGCGGGCGCGGGACGGAAACAGCATGGAATTCGCAGAATTGCGTGAGAGAGGGAATCGTAACATGGGGTGTCGACGCGGCTTTTTCCAGGGCACCGTAAGGAAAATCACGGGCGCGTCGGGCCCTCACCGATCCCGAATCCCGCGCACGCGCAGGCTTGGGGCCATGAACTTGCTTTAAAACTCAAATGCTTAGCTTCGCCACCGGAGCGCGCGTGGCCGCGGATCTTCGGTTCCGCACGCGCTGCGCGTTGCCGACCGGCGCACCGGCCTTCGCATGGTGATCGTGGAAGATGTAACGTTATGTAACGCGCGCAACGTTTTCGCCCATTTTGCGCTCTAATAACTATGCGACCGAATCGACGCGCCTGTGCGGCGCACCGGTCAACAAAACGCAATGAGGACACCATGATGAAAAACGCGATTTCAGTTGCTGTGCTGCTGACACTGGCGGGTGCGGGGGTGGCGGCGCCCGACTTCACCGATACGGCACAGGTCATCTCTTCCACTCCGATCATCGAGCGCATCACCGAGCAGCGGCAGGATTGCGCGCCCGATCCTTCGGGCGCTCCGGCGCCGGCGCCGGAGCGCAGCATGGCCGGCCCGATCGTTGGCGGCGTAGCCGGCGCGATTCTTGGCCATCAAGTGGGACGGGGGAGCGGCAGGACCGCAGCCACCGCTGCGGGCGCGGCGGTGGGGACCATCGTCGGGGACCGGGTCGCGAATCCCGACAGCAATCGTCCGGTGACCGGCGCGGTCGTGGGTGGCGCCACGGGCGGGCTGATCGGAGCGCAGGTCGGGCGCGGCAGCGGCAGGGACGCCGCAGCGGCCGCGGGGGCAATTGGAGGGGCCGTGGTCGGCGATCGCGTACAGAATCCGCAGACCACCGCCTCAGCGCAGCCCGCGCAGCGCTGCCGCACCGTGGAAACTACGCGTGATGTCGTCAAGGGCTACACGGTGGTTTACCGTTACAACGGCCGCGATATCGCGACCACGCTGCCCCACGACCCGGGCCGTACGGTGCGCGTCGGGGTGAGCGTGCTCGATGCCGGACCGCCGGCGAGCGCCCCTACCGCGGGCATGATGGGATCCAACGTGCGCGAAGTGACCCAGACGCCGGCTCCGCCGGAACCGCGCACTACGCCCGCAACGGGTAGCGGGGGCTACAACTACCGCTACTGAGCCATCCCTGCCGGTTCTCGATGACGAGTTCCGCGTGAAACGGCAAAGGGGCCCCGACGGGCCCCTTCGCTTGCCACCCCTCCCCTCGCTCGCCAGGCGCTACTCGGCCTCCTCGTCCCGGCCGTAGGCAAATACGCCGGTCAGCAGGCGCGCGAGTCCGTAACTCATCCATGTGAGCGTGCGGCGTGCGAGCGGCTGCTCTTTCCATCCCTCGGGCCTGAGCTGCACCGCGCCCTTTTCCATCGTATCGAAAAGACTGCGCCGCAGTGCTTCCGCGAACGCCCCGTCCTCTACCACCACGTTCGCTTCCCGGGCCAGCAGCAGGCTGAAGGGGTCGATATTCGACGAGCCGACGGTCGCCCACTGCCGGTCGATGACGGCGACCTTGGCGTGGAGAAAGCTCTTGTGGTACTCGTGGATCTCGATGCCGCTGTCGAGAAACGCGCCGTACAGGGCGCGCGACGCATAATGCATCAGCACGTACTCGACCCGCCCCTGCAGCAGCAGCATGACCCGCACGCCGCGCGCGGCCGCCTCCACCAGCGCGCGCCGGAAGCTCAGGCCCGGCAGAAAATAGGCGTTCGCGACGAGAATCTCGCTGCGCGCATTCGCGATTGCCGCGAGGTAGGCGTCCTCGATGTCGCGGCGGTGGGCAAGGTTGTCCCGGATCAGGAATGCGGCGCGCTGCGCACCGCTCGGTTCGATGCGTGGCGTGCTCTCGTGCGGGCTCGACCAGTCCGCCTGCAACTGGGTGGCGGCCACCAGCGACCACAAGCGCTTCACCACCGGGTCAATGTGCGCGACCAGCGGCCCCTCGATGCGCATCGCGTAGTCGATGCGCGGCGGCGTGTGCCCCGGCGTATCCATGTCGTCGATCACGTTGATGCCGCCGACGAAAGCGACGCGCGCGTCGATCACCGCGACCTTGCGATGCAGGCGCCGCAGCCGCGCGCGCCGGAAGCTCCACGGAGAGATATCGGGCCGGTAGGCAAGGTAGCGCACGCCCGTCGCCTTGAGCTCCGCGATGAGCTCCGGGCTCATCGTCTTTCCGCCGAAGCCGTCGACCATGAGGTGGGTCGCGACCCCGCGCCGCGCAGCACGCGCGAGCGCTGCCGCGATGGTCCGGCCGCTCACGTCGTCCTCGAAGAGGTAGGTTTCGAGAAAGATCTCGTGCCTGGCGGCGTCGAACTCCGCTTCGAGCGCAGGAAAGTATTCGACCCCGTTGCTGAGCAGCGTGATGCTGTTACCGTCGACGAATTCGGCCATCGCGGCCCTCTTACGACCGCATGAGCGTCGCGGAAAGCACCGCGTGGTCGGACATGCGCGCCCAGGCGCCGCCATGGTGCACCTGGACGTTGCGCACCTGGAGTCCACGCACGTAGATGCGGTCGAGTGCCGCCAGCGGCAGCGCCGCCGGGAAGCTGCGCGCCGGCGCGCCTTTCGCGAGCTCGAACACTTCGTGCAGGTCGAGCGGATGCGCCAGCTCCTGCGCGGCGCGATAGCGCCAGTCGTTGAAATCGCCCGCTACCACGAGCGGCGCCTGCCGCGGCACCAGCCGTTCGATGCGCTGGCGGAGCAGCTCCAGCTGGCGGCTGCGCCCGCGCCCGAGCAGCCCCAGGTGCACGCACACGCAGTGCAGCGGTTCGTCCCAGTCCGGCGGCCTGATCTCGCAATGGAGCAGCCCACGGCGCTCGAAACGGTGGTCCGACACGTCCTGGTTGTCCCACCGCACGATCGGATACCGCGACAGGATCGCGTTGCCGTGGTGCCCCGCGTCGTAGATCGCGTTCTTGCCGTAGACGAAGTCGCTCCAGACCGAGTCGGCCAGGAACTCGTACTGCGGCGTGCCCGGCCAGTCCGAATAGCGCACCGCGTGCCGATCGTGGGTGCCGTGCACCTCCTGCAGGAACAGGATATCCGCGCCCAGCGTGCGCAGCCGCTCGCGCAGCTCGTGTATCACGAGCCTCCGCTTGAACACGGAGAAGCCCTTGTGGATATTGTGAGTCGCGACCCGAAGCGCCTGCATCACGGCGAGCTCAGCACGAACAAGCGTTTAAATGATTTGCACGGTCGCGGTGCGCCGGCACCTGCGCGGTGCATCGCTGGCGGAGCCCCTGCGACGCGCAGGCGCGGTATAGCCGCCGGCCAGGACCATGGCCCAGCACTGCCAATTTTACGCAGGGACCGGCGTACGGGGAATCAGGAAACCGCAAGCATGCGGTCGAGCGCAATGCGCGCCAGCTCCGCCTCGTGCGGCGGGACCCTGATCTGGTTGACGATGTCGCCGGCGAGGAGGTTCTCCAGGGTCCACGCAAGGTGCTGCGGGTCGATGCGCGCCATCGTGGAGCACATGCACACGGTCGGCGCCATGAACTGGATCACCTTGCCCTGCGCCTTGTACTGCTCGGCGATGCGGTTGACGAGATTCAGCTCGGTCCCCACCAGCCAGCGCGTGCCGGGAGGGCTCGCGGTGATGGTCTTGATGATGAACTCGGTGGAACCGACATAATCCGAAAGCTTGCACACGTCGAACTTGCATTCGGGGTGCGATACGACCATCCCGGAAGGGTTCTGCTCACGCCAGCGCAGGATGTGCTGCGGCTGGAACATCTGGTGAACCGAGCAGTGCCCCTTCCACAGCAGGACCTTCGCCATCTTGATCTGCTGCGGCGTAAGGCCGCCGAGCTCCTCGTCGGGATCCCACACCAGCATCTCGGCAAGGGGAATGTTCATCAGGTAACCGGTCCAGCGCCCGAGGTGCTGGTCGGGAAAAAACAGCACCTTGTCACGCTGCGCAAACGACCACTCGAGGATGGACCGGGTGTTCGACGACGTGCATACGACGCCACCATGCTCGCCGCAGAACGCCTTCAGGTCGGCCGCGGAGTTGATGTAGGTAACGGGCGTTACGTGTCTTTCGGGATCGAGCACCTGCGCCAGCTCCCGCCACGCACGCTCCACCTTGGCGAGATTCGCCATGTCGGCCATCGAGCACCCGGCATTCAAATCCGGCAGAACGGTGACCTGCCCGGGCTTGGACAGAATATCCGCGACTTCCGCCATGAAGTGCACGCCGCAGAACACGATGTACTCGGACTGCGTCTGCGCGGCGAGCTTCGACAGTTTCAGCGAGTCGCCCGTAAGGTCTGCGTGCTTGTAGACATCGGCCCGCTGATAGTGGTGGCCGAGGATCACCGCCCGCTTCCCGAGCCCGGCCCTCGCGGCGAGAATGCGCGCCTCGCACGCGTCGTCAGCAAGTGGCTGGTAGCGCTCGAATGCGATCGTTGTGGCTTCCATGTCCGTCTAGAGATTCGTCACAAATGAAAAACATTACCACACTACGACAAGAAATCCATG
Source organism: Betaproteobacteria bacterium (assembly GCA_016868035.1). Lineage (GTDB taxonomy): Bacteria > Pseudomonadota > Gammaproteobacteria > Burkholderiales > SG8-41 > SG8-41. The sequence goes on from VGID01000004.1 coordinate 67,456, forward strand.
CGCGAGTGCCGCGGAAAAATCGCAGAGTCCGCATTTTGAACAGGGTTTTCTGCATTTAACAATCCGCCGCGGCGCTACGGGCGCAAAGCGCGCCCGGCTCTGCGCGGCAGCTCGCGTATGGCCTCGGCATTGCTCCAAGAGAAAACTTTCCGCGCCGCTTCCGCCCAGGGCAACCACTGGTAACCGAGGTGCTCCCTGGGCTCGATCTCGACTGCGAGCGGGCGCGGCACCAGCAGCCCGTACACGTGCTCCGTGTTGTGCGTCACGCCCGGCGCATAGCGGTGGCGCCAGGTCGCATAAATCTCGAAGCGGTTTTCCCTGTTCCAGTCGGTGAGCCCGTACTGCGACGCCTCGAGCCGCGTCTCCTCCCTCAGCTCGCGCACCGCGGTCTGTGCGAGCGTCTCGCCTTCCTGCTGGCTGCCGGTGACGGACTGCCAGAATCCGGGCCGGTCCGCGCGCTCGAGCAACAGCACCTCCAGTGCCGGCGTGTAGACCACCACCAGGACCGACACCGGGATCTTGTATTTCACTGGCCGGTGAGCCGCGGCACGTCGATCCCGGGCGGCTCCTCGTCGAGCAACACGAGAAACAGCGTGCCGCGCTCTTTCCAGTAGTTGGCGGCATCGCGGAAGATTTCAAGCGCCGTGGCAAACGCATCCGGGCCGGATCGAGCGAGCGTCGCGTCACCCTGCCACCGGACGATATAGCCGGGCGCGCTCCGCCACCCGAAATCCCGGAGACAGTCGGAAAGTGCATCCCAGTTGCCGCCGAAACGCTCCGGGAACTGCAGGTCCCTGGCGCACGCAGCGAGAAAATCCCGTTTGTCGCAGGCGCCGGTAGCGTCGAGCTCGAGCCACGCGAGCTTCGCTCGCGCCGCCGCCGCGCGCAGTTCCACGAGCGAATCCGGAGCGATGTAAACTCCCGAGCGTTCCGGAGTCGGGGTTTTTTCGTAAGGGACAGGACTCATTCACGTCACCTGTCTCGAGCCACCAGTCACTTTGCTACTCGCGTACCCGCCTGAAGCTGCGGTAATGATCGTCGGTGTAGTAGAGCTCGCCGGCACTCCCCGCGACGATGCGCCGCGCACCCCGATGCTGGAGCCCGGGCGTTCTCACCGTGTACTCGCGATAGTACCCGCGTTCGCGCAGCGGCAGCAGTTTCTCGAAATTGCCGAATACCGTCCCGTCGCGCTCGTACGGAAACGGGCCGCCCCGGCCGATGAGCTGAATGGTCTCGCGCGCCTCGGCGGGAAGCTCGGCGACGGCGATCTCGGGCAACGCGGCCGGGGTCGTGCCTCGCGCCTGCGCAGCCCCCGCAAGCACGACGAACAACGCGAGCAGCAGGAACCCGGGTCGTTTCATTCCTGGCGTGCCTGGCGTCCCGGCGGTCAGCTCTTCTTTTGCTCCGCCTGTCGCAAGCGAATGTGCAGTTCGCGCAGCTGGCGCTCGTCCACCCTGTTCGGCGCGTGCGTGAGCAGGCATTGCGCCCGCTGCGTCTTCGGGAAAGCGATCACGTCCCGGATCGAGTCCGCCCCGGCCATCAGCGCGACGAGCCGATCGAGCCCGAACGCAATCCCGCCGTGCGGTGGCGCCCCGTACTGCAGGGCATCGAGCAGGAAGCCGAATTTCGCCTGCGCCTCGTCCGGCCCGATGGCCAGCGCGCGGAACACTTTCTGCTGCACGTCCTGGCGGTGGATCCGCACCGAGCCGCCGCCGATCTCCCAGCCGTTCAACACGATGTCGTGCGCCTTGGCGCGCGCCGCCCCCGGGTCGGTCTCGAGGAGATCCTCGTCGCCGTCTGCCGGGGCGGTGAACGGGTGGTGCATCGCCGCCCAGCGCTTCTCTTCCTCGTCCCACTCGAACATCGGGAAGTCGAGAACCCACAACGGGCGCCAGCCCGGCTGCGCCAGGCCGCGCTCGTGCCCGATCTTCGCTCTCAGCGCACCGAGCGCCTCGTTGACGATCCGGGCGCGATCCGCGCCGAAGAAAACGAGATCTCCGTTTTCCGCGCCGGTGCGCTTCAGTATCGCCGCGAGCGCCCCATCGTGGAGGAACTTCGTGATCGGAGACTGCAAGCCCTCGGCTCCCTTCGATGCGTCGTTCACCTTGATGTACGCGAGCCCCTTCGCCCCGTAGATCTTCGCAAACTCGGTGAGCTCGTCGATTTCCTTGCGCGTGAGCTCGCCTCCACGCGGCACCCGCAGCGCGGCTACCCTGCCATCCTTGAGCGCCGCCGCCTCACGGAACACCTTGAACTCGACATCGCGCACCGCATCGGTCAACTCCGTGAGCTCCAGCGGCACCCGCAGGTCGGGCTTGTCGGTGCCGTAACGCGCGAGGACCTCGTCGTACGAAAATCGCGGGAACGGGTCCGGGAGCTCCGCGCCCATCACCTCCTTGAACACGTGCCGGATCATCTGCTCCATGAGAAGAGTGATCTCCTGCTGGCCGAGGAAGGAGGTCTCGACGTCGATCTGGGTAAACTCCGGCTGGCGGTCGGCGCGCAGATCCTCGTCGCGGAAGCACTTCACGATCTGGTAGTAGCGGTCGTACCCGGCCACCATCAGCATCTGCTTGAACAGCTGCGGCGACTGGGGCAAGGCGTAGAAATATCCGGGGTGCACCCGGGAGGGCACCAGATAGTCGCGCGCGCCCTCGGGCGTGGAGCGCGTGAGCATCGGTGTCTCCACGTCAATGAAGCCGTGCCGATCGAGGAACCGACGCACGGACATCGCAGTGCGGTAGCGCAACCGCAGGTTGTTCTGCATGTACGGGCGCCGCAGGTCGAGCACGCGATGCTCGAGCCGCACCGTCTCGGACAGGTTGTCCTCGTCCATCTGGAACGGCGGAGGCAGCGAAGCATTCAGGATGTCTATGGTCTTCGCCAGCACCTCGACTTCCCCGCTGGCGAGGCCGGGATTGGCGGTGCCGCCCGGGCGCTCGCGCACGCTCCCCACCACTCGGACCACGAACTCCGCGCGCATCCGGTCCGCGATCTTGAACGTTTCCGGGGCATCCGGGTCGCAAACCACCTGCACCAGGCCCTCGCGGTCGCGCAGGTCGATGAAGATCACGCCGCCGTGGTCGCGGCGGCGGTGCACCCAGCCGCACAGGCTGAGCTCCTGGCCGAGATGCTTGCGGCTCACCAGGCCGCAGTATTCGCTACGCATGACATTCGGTGATAAGTGATGGGCAACCAGCGTTGGCAGCCGTCAGTTGGCAGCAACTGCAAACTGCCCACTGCGAACTGCGAACTTGAGCGCGCGAATCACGAATTAGCGGGTTATTGGTTGGCCGCCTTTTGCCGCGGCAGCGCGGCGCGCGCGTTGCCGTTCCTTCGACCGCTGCCGTTCGGCGCGACGACGCCCATCGAGATGATGTACTTGAGCGCCTCGTCCACGGTCATATCGAGCTCCACCACGTCGGCCCTGGGCACGATCACGAAATAGCCACCGGTCGGATTCGGCGTGGTGGGCACATAGATGCTGACGAAATCCCCCTTGAGATGGTTGACCACGTCGCCGCCGGGCGTCCCGGTCAGAAATGCGATGGTCCACATGCCCTCGCGCGGCCACTGCACGAGCAGCGCCTTGCGGAACGCCTGGCCGCCAGGCGTGAACAGCGTGTCGCTCACCTGCTTCACGCCGTTGTAGATCGAGTTCACGACCGGAATGCGCGCGAGCACGCCTTCCCAGAACGTGACCAGCCGCTGGCCGATGATGTTCGCGGCGAGCAGTCCCGTCAGAAACACGATCAGCAACGTAAGCACCACGCCAAGGCCGGGAACGTGCGTCCCCAGCCAGCTTTCCGTCTGGAACTCGAGCGGCAGCAGGCGCAGCGTCTGGTCCATGGTGCCCACCAGCAGGTCGAGCACCCACAGGGTGATGACCAATGGAACCCAGATCAGGAGTCCGGCGATGAAACAGCGCCGGACGAGGCTCGTCTTTGTCATTCGGTGATGCCGCTACTGCGGCGCGTCAAAGCGCGTGAGCATAGCAGGAATTACGAGGCGCGGCCCCGGCTTTTGGCCCCGGATGCGCTCCTTACGCTTCTTCGGTCGCCTGCGCACGAAGTGGGCCCTCAAGCGAAAACGGCCGCTACGCCGGCGGCCGCGCAGCGCAGCGGCGTCGAGCCCTCAGTTGCACGCCGGGCAGGCTCCGGCGCCGCAAGCGGCGTCGGTTTTGGGTGCGTCCTTGTTCCCCCCCTCAGCCGGCTTGTCCTGCTTTTCCGGCTTGGCGGCGGGCTGGGAACCGCTGTTCTTGAAATCCGTGGCGTACCATCCGGTGCCCTTGAGCTGGAAACCGGCGGCTGACACCAGTTTGTTGAAGCTGCGCTTGCCGCATTCCGGGCAGTCCGTCAGCGGCGCATCGCTGATGCGCTGCAGATACTCGTTCTGGAATCCGCAGACCGCGCAGCGGTATTCATAGATCGGCATGCTGCCTCCAAATCCGAAAAAACCATTATACCTTAGAAGGTTAGCCCTGCACCATGCGATATTGGGGCGGGCCGCGCGATCACAAGTGCGGCCTGCCCCGGGGCTGGCGGCCGCATGGCAGCGCATGCCCCAGGATGCCACAATCCGTCCGCCAGTCGCGATCACTACCGGGCCACCACGACTGTACGTGGCGCGACAGCCGCACAACCGTGCGGCGTGGTGCTTGCGACGGGGGCGTGTGATCCGATGAGCGGCCGCATACTCGTACTTAATTCGGGATCCTCGAGCATCAAATTCGCGCTGTTTACCGCGGCGCACGACCCGGTGCGCGTACTGCACGGCGCGATTTCCGGAATCGGCGCTGCCCCCGTGTTCCGCGCCTACGGCGAAGACGCGGCCTTGCTGTTTGAGGATGATTTCCACGCTCCCGGGGGCGCAGGCCCGCTCACCCATGAGGCCGCGCAGGCCCGGCTGCTCGACCGGCTGGTGGCGCGCGGATATGCGAGCCGCCTGCTCGGCGCAGGCCACCGCGTGGTTCACGGCGGGGAGCGGTACTCCGCCCCTGTGCGCATCGATCCCGAAGTGCTCTCCGAGCTCGAACGCCTGGCACCGATGGCCCCGCTGCACCAGCCCCTCGATCTCGCCGGGATCCGCGTGCTCATGAGGCTGCAGCCGAACCTTCCGCAGGTCGCGTGCTTCGATACCGCATTCCATCGCACGCAGCCGGCGCTGGCGCAGAAATTCGCGTTGCCGCGGGAGATCACGGAAGCGGGTGTCCGTCGCTACGGTTTTCACGGACTCTCGTACGAGTACATTGCAGGCGCCCTGCCGCTGCACCTCGGCGAGCGCGCCGACGGCCGTGTCATCGTGGCACATCTCGGAAACGGCGCGAGCCTGTGCGCGATGCACGCACGCCGCAGCCAGGCGACGACCATGGGCTTCTCCACGCTCGATGGCCTGATGATGGGCACGCGCAGCGGCTCCGTCGATCCCGGTGTACTCCTCTACCTGATGCGGGAGAAGTCCATGCCGGCGGCGGACCTCGAGGACATGCTCTACCGCCGCTCCGGCCTGCTCGGCGCATCGGGCGTCAGCGGCGACATGCGCGAGCTCCTCGCGAGCAGCGATCCCCGGTCAAAAGAAGCGGTCAGTCTCTTCGTCTATCGCGCGGCGCGCGAGCTCGGTTCGCTCGTCGCCGCGCTCGGCGGGCTCGACGTGCTCGTGTTCACCGCCGGAATCGGGGAGCGCGCGGCTGCGGTGCGCGCGATGATCTGCGAATGGGCGCGCTGGCTCGGCGTCGAGCTCGACGAGGAAGCCAACCGCGCCGACCGCGCCATCATCAGCGCGTCCTCGAGCCGCGTCGCGGTGTGCGTGATACCGACCGACGAGGAAATGGTGATCGCACGTCACACCGCCCGGCTGCTCGGATGCGGGTCCTAGCCCCGCCGCCCGTTCAACACGCGTGCTATCCTGAAGAAACGTGAAGGTCCTGGTCCTCGGCGCCGGTGGAATCGGCGGCTATTTCGGTGGGCGGCTGGCACAGGCCGGCGCCGACGCCACATTTCTCGTGCGCGAGCGGCGCGCCGAGCAGCTCGCACGCGACGGGCTCACCATCCGGAGTCCGTTCGGCGACGCAAGGCTCTCTGTCCAAACCGTGCTGGCCGGTCATCTCACGCCGGTGTACGACATCGTGCTCATCACGTGCAAGGCCTACGATCTGGAGGCCGCGATGGCCGCCATCGCGCCGGCCGTGGGCCCCGAAACCGCACTTGTCCCCGTGCTGAACGGCGTGCGGCATATCGAGGACCTGGAGGCGCGATTCGGCCCGCAGCGCGTGCTGGGCGGGCTCGTCCAGATCGCGGCGACGCTCGCCCCCGGGGGCGAGGTGCACCACCTCAACAAGCTGCACCTGCTCGTGTTCGGCGAGCGCGACGGGAGCTTGACCCCCCGGGGCGAGGCGTTCGCCCGCGTGTGCGCGAGCGCGCTCTTCGAATCGCGGCTGTCGCGGACGATTTACCTCGAGCTGTGGGAGAAATTCGTGTTCCTGGCCACCTTGGCCGGCATGACCTGCCTGATGCGCGCGAGCGTCGGAGCGATCATGAAAGCGGCGGACGGCGAAGCGCTGATGCGCGACATGCTCGAGGAATGCCGCAAGGTCGCGGCAACGTCCGGCACCCCTCCGCGCGCAGAGGCGATGGCGCGCTACGCCGGGTTGCTGACCGAGCGCGATTCGAGCTTCACCGCATCCATGCTGCGCGACATGGAGCGCGAAGGCCCGATCGAAGGCGAACACATCGTCGGAGACATGCTGCGGCGTGCGCGCAAGTTCGGCATCAGCGCGCCGCTGCTCCGCGCCGCCTACGCCCACCTGCAAGCGTACGAGGCAACCCGCAAAGGATGAAGGGAGAACCGCTTAGATAGGTCTCTCTTGCCTTCTACCTTCTACCTTCTACCTTCTACCTTCTACCTTCTACCTTCTACCTTCTACCTTCTACCTTCTGCCTTCTGCCTTTTTCCTTCCCGTTCATCAGAACGGGATGTCGTCATCCATCTGGTCGAAGCCGCCGCCCTTCTTGGGCTGCGGCTTGGCCCCGCCGGCGGCAGCCGCAGCGGGTTCGCGCGCCAGCGGCTCCGATCCACCACCGCGTGAACCGAGCATCTTCATCTCGCTTGCGACGATTTCAGTCGTGTAGCGCTCGTGCCCTTCCTTGTCCTGCCACTTGCGGGTGCGGAGGCTGCCCTCGACGTAGACCGGGCTGCCTTTCTTGAGGTACTCGCCCACGATCTCGGCGAGCCGCCCGAAAAACGCCACGCGGTGCCACTCGGTGCGCTCCTGTTTTTCCCCGCTCTTGTCCTTCCACACCTCGGTTGTCGCGACGCTGATGTTGGCAACTGCGCCGCCCTCGGGCATATAGCGCACTTCCGGGTCACGCCCGAGGTTGCCGATGAGAATTACCTTGTTGACCGAAGCCATTGACGAACTCCTATCCGGATCGTGGGCAGTAAGCGGCAAGCAGTGAGCAGAAAAAGCCGTGAGTTACAGCTTACAGCTTACCAATTAATTTGAGCACATTTTCTTCGTCAAAACCGGCGCTGTCCACCGTGAGATACGCCTCGCGCTCGCCGGCGCGCACCAGGACCTCGTGCACCCCGGGCAGCCCCCGCAACCTGCCGACCAGGCCGTCCGTCTGGACCCGGTCGAGCGCCGGCAGCGCATACACGCGGGTGGAGCGCGCGGCCGGCACCCGGGTGCCGAGGGCAACGATGACCCAGACCGCGAGCAGGGTCGCATTGAACACGACCGTGCCCTGCGTATTCCAGCGTTCGTACAGGTAACCGCCCGCCACCGCGCCGAAAAAGGTCCCCAGGAACTGCAGGCTCGCGAATACCCCGATCGCGACGCCCTTGGCGCCCGGGGGCGCAAGCTTGGTGACGAGCGCGGGCAATCCCGCCTCCAGGATATTGAAGGCGGTGAAGAACACCAGGAGAAAAGCGGCGATCAGCCATACCCCGCCGGTGAGCCACGGCATGAGCGTGTGGGCCGCCAGCAGCACCGCGATCGCCCCCACGAAAACCGCGCGGGTCCGCTCGGGCCCGCCCGAGGCAAGTATCGCCGGCAGCATCAGGATGAACGACCCCGCCATCACCGGCAGATAGACCTGCCAGTGATGGTCCACCGGGAGCCCCGCATCGCGCAACTCGAGCGGCACCGCGATGAAGAGCGCCATCAGCACCACGTGGAGCACGAATACGCCGTAGTTGAGCCGCGCGAGCTGGGGTTCGCGCAACGCGCTCAGGAATTGCTCCATGCCACGCGCCTCGGGGCGGTGGGGCTGAGACGGCAGTTCGGGAACCAGGGCGTACACCACCCACATCGCCATGAGCACCAGCACGCCGGTCATCGCGAAGATCCCCGGCACGCCGATCACGCGGTTCAGCCAGGGCGAGAGCACCAGCGAGAGCGCGAATGTCGCGCCGATGGTCGAGCCGATCATGGCCATCGCCTTGGTGCGATGCTCGTCGCGTGTCAGGTCCGCCGTCATCGCCATCACGGCGGCCGAGATCGCGCCCGCGCCCTGCAGCATGCGACCGACGATCACGATGTAGATGTGGGTGCCGAGCGCCGCGATGAAGCTGCCGGCGGCGAAGATCGCGAGCCCGATGTAGATCACGGGCTTCCTGCCGTAGCGGTCGGACCACCAGCCGAAAGGAATCTGCAGGATCGCCTGCGTGAGCCCGTAGGCGCCGATCGCAATTCCGACGAGCGTCAGACTGTCGCCGCCCGGCAGGCCCTCGGCGTAAATCGCGAACACCGGCAGAATCACGAACATGCCCAGCATGCGCAGCCCGAAGATGCTCGACAGCCCGAGCGCCGCCCGCAGCTCGGTCGGGCTCATCCGGTCCTTGGAAGGCATGCTCGTCGCGGGAGGTAGAGCAGGTTGGGCGGGACTACGAAGTCCGGTATATTAGCAGGTTTAACCTCGGTGAGCCCCGCGCGAGTGCCCGCGAACCGGCCCAGCGTCGTTCGTCTGCAGCCTTCGGGCCCCGAGGCCGCGAAGAGCGCCGATTTCATTCGCGTGCGCGGAGCGCGCACCCACAATCTCAAGAACATCAACCTCGACCTGCCGCGCAACCGGCTGGTCGTGGTCACCGGCATTTCCGGGTCGGGCAAATCCTCGCTCGCGTTCGACACGCTCTACGCCGAAGGCCAGCGGCGCTACGTCGAGTCGCTCTCCACTTACGCGCGGCAGTTCCTGCAGCTCATGGACAAGCCCGATGTGGACCTGATCGAGGGTCTCTCGCCGGCGATCTCCATCGGGCAGAAGGCTGCGGGACACAATCCCCGCTCCACGGTGGGCACCGTCACCGAAATTCACGACTACCTGCGTCTCCTCTTCGCGCGCATCGGCGATCCGCACTGCCCCGAGCACAACATCCCGCTGCGCGCGCAGAGCATCGCGCAGATGGTGGACCACGTGCTCGAACTGCCGGAGGACACGGGCCTGATGATCCTCGCGCCCCTCATCGTCGGCCGCAAGGGCGAGCAGGTCGAGCTGTTCGACGAATTGCGCGCGCAGGGCTTCGTGCGGGTGCGGATCGACGGCAACGTGCACGAAATCGACGCGCTGCCGAGGCTGAAGAAGAACGTGAAGCACACAGTGGACGTGGTGGTGGACCGCCTCAAGGTGCGCTCGGACGCCAAGCAGCGACTTGCCGAATCCTTCGAGACGGCATTGCGGCATGCCGATGGCCGCGCGCTCGCCGTCGAGACGGACTCGGGGCGCGAGCACCTGTTCTCCGCGAGATTCGCGTGCCCCGTGTGCAGCTATTCCCTGCCCGAGCTCGAGCCGCGGCTGTTCTCGTTCAACAACCCGATGGGTGCCTGCGCACGATGCGACGGGCTCGGCACGGTCAGCTACTTCGATCCCAGGCGCGTAGTGGCCTTTCCCGATCTCTCGCTCGCCTCGGGCGCCATCAAGGGCTGGGACCGGCGCAACCAGTTCTACTTCCAGATGCTGCAATGCCTGGCAAGCCACTACGGATTCGATATCGAGATGCCGTTCGAGAAGCTTCCCGAGCCCGTCCGGACCGCGGTCCTGCACGGGTCGGGCACGGACGAGATCCGGTTTATCTACGTCGGAGCGCGCGGCAACCGCTACCTGCGCGAGCACGCCTTCGAAGGCGTGATCCCGAACCTCGAGCGCCGCTACCGCGAGACCGATTCGACCGTCGTGCGCGAAGAGCTCGCAAAGCACCTCAATACGCGCGCCTGTCCCGAATGCCAGGGTACGCGGCTGCGGCGCGAGGCGCGCAACGTGACCGTTGCAGGCAGGACCATCTACGAAATCAGCGCGCTCACGCTCGAGCACGCCAGCGAATTCTTCGAGACGATCGCTCTCACGGGCGTCAAGCAGGCGATCGCCGAGAGAATCATCCGGGAGATCATCACCCGGACGAGCTTCCTCAACAACGTGGGGCTGGGCTATCTTTCGCTCGACCGCTCGGCGGACACGCTGTCGGGCGGCGAAGCCCAGCGCATCCGGCTCGCGAGCCAGATCGGCTCGGGGCTGACCGGGGTGATGTACGTGCTCGATGAGCCCTCGATCGGGCTGCACCAGCGCGACAACGCGCGCCTGCTCGCAACGCTCAAGCGCCTGCGCGACAGCGGCAACTCGGTCATCGTGGTCGAGCACGATCCCGAAGCGATCATGAGCGCGGATCATATCGTGGACATGGGGCTGGGTGCCGGCGAGCACGGCGGCAACGTGGTCGCGCAGGGCACGCCCAGGGAGATCATCGCGCATCCCGATTCACTCACCGGCCAGTACCTTTCCGGGCGCCGCAGGATCGAAGTGCCGGCGCTGCGCCACCGGCCCAACCCCGGCCGTGAGCTCACGATCACGGGGGCAAGCGGCAACAACCTCAAGAACGTCGCGGTGAGCATACCGGTGGGACTGCTGGTGTGCGTGACCGGTGTGTCCGGCTCGGGCAAGTCCACGCTGATCAACGACACCGCCTACCATGCGGTTGCGCGCGCCCTCTATGACAGCGCGGCCGAACCGGCTCCGCACGAGGGGATGGGCGGCGTGGATTTCTTCGACCGAGCGGTGAGCGTGGACCAGAGCCCCATCGGGCGCACGCCACGCTCCAACCCGGCCACTTACACGGGCCTGTTCACTCCGATCCGGGAGCTCTTCGCTGGCGTTCCGGAGGCGCGCGCGCGCGGCTATGGGGCGGGACGCTTCTCGTTCAACGTCAAGGGCGGGCGCTGCGAAGCGTGCCAGGGGGACGGCGTGCTGAAAGTGGAGATGCACTTCCTGCCCGACATCTATGTGGCATGCGACGTGTGCCACGGGCAGCGCTACAACCGCGAGACGCTGGAAGTCCGCTACAAGGGCAGGAACATCCACGAGGTGCTGCACATGACGATCGAGCAGGCGGCGCAGTTCTTCGACGCGGTGCCCTCGATCGCGCGCAAGCTCCAGACGCTGCTCGACGTGGGGCTCGGCTACATCAAGCTCGGACAGAGCGCAACCACGCTCTCCGGAGGCGAAGCGCAGCGCGTGAAGCTCTCGCTGGAGCTGTCCAAGCGCGACACGGGCAGGACCCTCTACATCCTGGACGAGCCCACCACGGGGCTTCATTTCCACGACATCGACCTGCTGCTGCGGGTGCTGCACCGGCTCCGGGACCACGGCAACACCGTGGTCGTGATCGAGCACAACCTGGACGTCATCAAGACCGCGGACTGGGTGATCGACCTCGGCCCCGAGGGCGGGGATGGCGGCGGGCGGGTCGTTGCCGAGGGCACCCCCGAGGAAGTGGCGAAGAACGAGGCGAGCCACACCGGGCGTTATCTGAGCAAAGTGCTGGCTGTATGACGGGTGACGCGTGACCGGAAAGAATCGATCAGCATCACCACGAGAGCTCCTGCTTGGCAGCTTTCACGCGGCGCTCGCCGCCGCCGATCCGCTCACGATCGTACCCCAGCACCTCCCCCGGCCGCCCAAGGGCAGGACTCTGGTCGTGGGCGCGGGCAAGGCCGCCGCGGCCATGGCGCTCGCGGCGGAACAGAATTGGCCGGCCAAGGCGCCTCTCGACGGGCTCGTCATCACGCGCTACCAGCACGGGCTGCTCACCAACCGCATCACCGTGGTCGAGGCGGCGCATCCTGTCCCCGACGAGTCCGGGGAGCGGGCTGCGCAGGAAATCCTGCGCCGGGTGAAAGCGCTCACCCCTGCCGATCTGCTGCTTGTGCTCGTGTCCGGCGGCGGCTCCGCGCTGCTATCCCTGCCCGCGGAGGGCGTCGGCACGGAAGGGCTGCGGGCGACCACGCAGGAGCTGCTTCGCTGCGGCGCCCCGATCCAGGAGATGAACACGGTGCGCAAGCACCTCTCGGCGATCCAGGGCGGCCAGCTCGCGGCCGCTTCGCGTGCGCCGGTGCTGGCGCTCATCATCTCGGACGTCACCGGCGACGATCCCACTCACATCGCCTCGGGCCCGTGCGCGCCGGATCCGACCACGTACCAGGACGCACTCGACATCCTGAGGCGCTACGGCGTGAAGGCCCCGCGGGCCGTGGAGGAGCACCTCGCGCAAGGCGCGAAGAAGGCGATCGTTGAAACGCCTAAGCCGGGCAGCCGCGTTTTCAAGCGCGTGGAGAACCGCGTCATCGCAACCGCGCAGCAGTCGCTGCAGGCGGCCGCGACCTTCTTCATCGGCCACGACATCCATCCCGCCATACTCGGCGACTCGGTGACCGGAGAATCGCGCGAGGTGGCAAAGGTCTACGGCGCGCTCGCGCGCCAGGTGAAGACCCGCGGCCAGCCGTGGGAGCCGCCGGTCGCCCTCATTTCCGGGGGCGAGACCACGGTCACCGTGCGCGGCGAGGGCCGGGGCGGGCGCTGCACCGAGTTTCTGCTCGCTCTCGCCCTCGATCTGGACGGTGCCGAGAGCATACACGCGCTCGCGTGCGACACGGACGGCATCGACGGGTCGGAGGAAAACGCCGGCGCCGTGCTCACGCCCGATACTCTGGTGCGGGCCGGGAAAAAAAAGCTCGACGCTGCGAGGCTGCTGGAAAACAATGACGGCCATGGCTTCTTCAGCACGATAGGCGATCTCATCGTCACCGGTCCGACGCGCACCAACGTAAACGATTACCGCGTAATTCTTGTACTGTGACGGCGGGGTTGTGTGAAAATAAGCTCCGCGCGGCACGGCGCCGGACCTGAGGTTCCGGCTCGAGGGAGCGTCGTGAAAACACTCGAGATAATCAGCGGTCCGGCGGACCGCCCGGCGCGCCTGCGAGTCGCGAAAATTCTCGCAGCGCCCGACACCAGGCAGCACCTCACCAGGGGGGCGCGGAGGCAGGCTGCGACACGCCGGAGGAGATCGGCGGGCTCATCCGTGACGGGGGCGCGAAGTGGCCGATGATCGTCCAGGATCTCAAGCTCAAGGTCGAATGAACGAGACCGCGCCGGCACTCGCCAGCGTGATCGTCCTGAAGATCCAGGACTTCACGCGCAGGACCGTAGCCGAACAGGCCCGGTACAAGTCGCAACTCGAGGTGCTCGTCACGGAGGCGATCCGGACGCTGCCCGCGGCGGGCCGGATCGTGCTCGACACGCCCGACGGCATCGCGATCGTGGCCCTGGGCGGCCCGCGGCAGGCGCTCGAGCTGGCGCAACGCTCGCAGGCCGCTGCGGCAGAGGTGCCGCTACGCATCGGTATCAACCACGGACCCCTTAGGCCTGCGTCCGATCCGCGGCGCGGGTCCGGCGTGATCGGGGACGGGGTGACTGCGGCCGCGACGGTGGCGGGTGTCGCAACGCCGGGCCGGCTGCTCGCATCACGCGCGTTCCGCGATGCGCTCGCTGCCGTCGCGCCCGATTCCGCGACGGCTCTCGGCCCCGCCGGGACCTATACCGACGCAAGCGTGCGCACCCACGAGCTCTATACGCCCGATCCGAACGCCGCGCTTGCGCGCCGCCGGCACCTCGTCACCGTGGGCGTGGCAAGCGCGGCTGCAATCCTCGGCCTGGGTGTCGGGATACGCGTCATCCGCCACATCACCGCGCGTCCACTTCTGCCCGCTGTGATTGTGTTCGAAATCACGCCCGTGGGAGAGGTCCTGGTGGACGGCGTGGCGAAGGGGAAAAGCCCCCCGCTCGCACGACTCGAGGTGAGCCCCGGCAGGCACACGATTGAGGTTCGAAACAGCCCGTACCCGCCTCTCGTCGTCGACGTCAACCTGCAATCCGAGGAGAGCATCACCGTACGCCACTCTTTCACCAAGCCGAAACCGCGGAGCAAGGATGCGGGAGATTACGTCCGTGACCTTCGCCGGCGGCTGGGAATCTAGGCAATGAGCGAGGCGGCGCTCATCCAGCTGAGCCGCTACCGCATCCTAGCGGAGCTCGGCCGTGGTGCGATGGGGGTCGTGTACAAGGCCGAGGACCCCCTGCTCAACCGCACGGTGGCGATCAAGACCATCATCATGTCGGCGGACCCGGAGGAGCGCGCGGAGTACGAGGCGCGCTTCTACCAGGAAGCGAAAGCCGCCGGCGGGCTCAACCACCCCAATGTGATCACGGTTCACGACATCGGCCGCGAAGGCGAGGTCGCGTACATGGCGATGGAGTTGCTCGAAGGGGTAGAGTTGCGCGAGTTGATGCAGCGCGGGCCGCTGCCGCTGCGCAGGGGCGTCGAACTTGCAGCGCAGGTCGCCGATGGCCTGGCTTACGCGCACGAGTGCGGGGTGGTTCACCGCGACATCAAGCCCGGCAATATCATGATCGTGCGCGACCGGCATGCGAAGATCATGGATTTCGGCATTGCGCGGATGCGCGTCTCGGACATCAAGACGCAGGCCGGGGCGATCTTGGGCTCGCCGCGATACATGTCTCCCGAGCAGGTGACGGGGCAGCGCGCCGACCACCGCTCCGACATTTTCTCCCTCGGCGTGGTGGTCTACGAGCTGGCGGCCGGCGAACCGCCGTTTTCCGCGCCGCACATTACGCAGCTCATGCACATGGTCGCCACCGTGGTGCCCCGGCCGCCGAGCGCCGTAAACGCGGCCGTTCCAGCCATGCTCGATCTCATCGTCGCGAAAGCGCTCGAGAAGGATCCCGATGCGCGCTACCAGCACGCGGGAGAGCTGGCATCCGATCTGCGCGCATGCCTGGCCGGGCTGCCGGATCAGGTTGCGGAACCGTCCGCCTGGTTCGACCCCGGCGCACCGCTCGACTTCGATTTCGCGGACCCGGTAACGTCGGCGACGGAGGTTGCGAAAACCGGGCGCGTCGGAGACGCTCCCGGTGAAACGGCGGCGCCCGCCGCGTCTGCGACGAAGAAGCGCCCGGCCGAAGCCCTTGACGCAGATATTGCGAAATCCGGCATCTACACCCGCGCGAGGGACGCCCTGCTGCTGTCACGGCGATTCGACTCGGCCGAGGCGCTGCAACGGCTGACGGAACTGGTGGCGGGCGGCGGCGGGGACGCGGCGGCTGCACCGCTGTCGTCCGACGCGTCGAGCAGCGGGCTGCAGCGCCTGTGGCAGGACCGTGATCGCCTGATCATGGCGGTGGCCGTGATAGCGGCCGCGATTGCCGCCGCCGTCATTGCCCTCTGGTAGAGGAGCGGTGAATCGTGGTCCGACGAGCGATCAACCGTGGAAACACGTGGAAGGTCACGGAGGCGCTTTGTCCGGCCAACCCGTTTCCCTGACTTCATTCATTTCCCGCGTAATTCCGTTTGATTTCGTGCCCGGTGGTATGCCGCGCCCGCGCGTGGTTGATGCCGTTACGGATTTCAGTTATTTCTCGGGGCCGGTTCTACTTGCCGCCGCAGATTTCCGTGCTTCGCAACGTAGCGAACTGTATGTGGTCGAATGTGCGAACGTTCATGGTCCTGTCGTCGTCGCGGAATATGAACGGATGCTCCCCGCGCTCCTGGTAGATCGAAAAGAGCTCGCTCGGAAGCATGCCGTGCTTGTGCTCGCGGTGCAAAAAGGCATCCACGGTCGCTTTCGCCGCGGCAATCGCTTCCTCGCGCGTTTGGTACACGCCGATGCGCCGGACCGCGGCGTCCGGGTCGTCCTGCTTGGTCACGCCTTCGACGATAAACGTCATGCGCCGCCCTCCACGTTTTTTGCTGTTCCACACTCCGGCACTTCGGAAGTGCGCCAGACGGAAGATTACAAACAGCGCACGCCGAGGGCAAATGGAAATGCGTGGGATTGTCCTTGAGCCCTGTCCCCCCCAATTTTGCGAGCTTCACAACCGAAGGCGGGCCGCTGCGGGAAACGCGTGCAGGCGTGTCCTTCGAAACCCCGTCGATCGACGGGTCGAAGGAAAACGCCGGCGCAGTGCTCACTTCCGATACGCTGACGCGGGCCGGGAAAAAGCGCTCGACGCCGCCAAGCACAAGGTGGCGATACCGGTGAATTGGAAGCCGGGCGAGGACGTGATCATCCTGGCCTCGGTCGCCGATGACGGGGCCAAGCAGAGTTTTCCGCTGGCTGGAATGCGCCGAAGCCCTACCTTCGGATCGTGGCACAGCCAGAACAGACCCATACGCAAGGAAGAACGGAGGTGCCGTGGGCGCCTTTTCTTTGCGGAAAGATTGCGCCCCCACGCGCCGCAGCCGGCCCGCGTAACGCATAATTCGGAATCCGGCGTACAGACATTCGGAAATCGATGAGCGATCCGATCCAGATCCGCATGGGGGGCTACGGCCCGCCGACGACGACATGCAGCCGCGGCCTCAAAATCATGGGCGAGCGGCTCGCGGCCGAGTTCGGCAAGGCCGTGGACGTGAAGTACGTCTGGAACGTCATGGATCTCGGTTACAAGGGCGGCGACCTGCTGTGGATGGCCGAGCACGGGATCCTCACGCTCGCCTACCAGTCCACGAGCTACCTCGCCGACCGGGTTCCGGAACTGGAGTTCGCCGATCTCCCCTTCCTGTTCAACGGTCTCGATGACGCAAGGGCTGCGATGGACGGCGGGCTCGGCGCGCATCTCAGCCGCAAGATCGAGGAGCGCATCCCGGGCTACCGCGTGCTCGGCTATTTCGAGAACGGCTATCGCCACGTCTCGAACCGGCTGCGCGCGGTGCGCACGCCGGCGGACCTCAAGGGCATGCGCGTTCGCCTGATGCCCGGCAAGATCCATGCGCGCAGCTTCGAGCTGCTCGGCGCGATTCCGTGCACCATGGACCTGCAGCCGGGGCTCGAGGCGATCCAGTCCGGCACGGTGGACGCCCAGGAAAATCCTCTCGCAAACACGGTGGACTACGGCGCGCACAAGGCGCACCGCTTCCATACGCTAACCGGCCACTGCTACCTCTCGCGCGGCATCTACATGAACCGCGCCCAATTCGACCGCTGGCCCGCGGAGCTGCAGGAGGCGATGAAGCGAGCCGCGCGCAAGGCCGTCGCAAGACAGCGGGAGCTCGCTGTCGAGGAAGAGAAAACAGCCCGAAAGACGATCGAGAGCGCGGGCGGCGAAATTGTGGAGCTCACTCCGGACGCGCGCGTGGCGTTCGTCCGCGCCGTCGAACCGCTGCACCAGGAGGCACGGAAACGGTTTGGCGAGGAGATGTATTCCCTCTTGAAGGCGGGCCGGGACGCGGCCCGTCAGAAGTAGCGACGGGCGCGTGCTCCGCCTGCGCTGATCCCGCGACGCGTCCTGCTGGCCGCCGTGATCGGATCAGCGTTTTTTCCCACCGCCCGGAACTGTGCGAGAATCCGCGCTGACGCAAACCCGGGACGTAGCGGAACCTCCGAACCCCTGCCCTCCCGACATGGCGGAAGCACGCCAGGAGCACTCATGAAGACACCGCCCAGAAAGTCCACGGTCACCCGCATCCGGCCCAACCGCCAGCCGCGTGGAATGAGCGCGGCGGAGTGGGACGCGCGCTGCGAGCTCGCAGCGGCGTTTCGCCTTGCCGCCGGTCTCGGCTGGACCGATATGCTCGGCACCCATTTCTCGCTGCGCGCGCCGGGAACGGAGGACCAGTTTCTCATCAATCCCTACGGCCTGCTGTTCGACGAGATCACCGCGTCCTCGCTGGTCAAGATCGACACCGAGGGCAACAAGCTCTCCGAGTCGCCGTACGAGGTCAACCACGCCGGGTTTGTCATACACAGCGCGGTGCACGCGGGCGTGCGCGACGCGCACTGCGTCATGCACTGCCACACGGTGGCAGGCGTCGGCGTGGCCTCGCAGCAGCACGGCCTGCTGCCGATCACACAGATGGCGCTCACCGTAATGGGCGAGGTCCGGTACCATGACTACGAGGGCGTGGCCGACGACGAGGGCGAGCGGCGCCGCATCGTGGAAGACCTCGGCGACGGCACCGTGCTCATCCTGCGCAACCACGGTACGCTCACGGTGGGTGCCACCGTGGGCGAGGCGTTTGCGCGCATGTACCGCATCGAGCGCGCCTGCCGGGCCCAGCTCTCCACGCTCACCGGCGGGGCCGAGCCCAATCCGATCCCGCGGGAAGTCGTGGACTACACGGGCACCCAGGGCCGGGAGCTCAGCCGCACCGGCCGCGCCGCGGGTGGCAAGCTGCTCTGGGCCGCGCTGCTACGCAAGCTCGACCGCGAAGATCCCGGCTATCGCGCCTAGCCGGAGAGTACGTCCTGGGCCTGCTCCTGACGCAGCAGCTCGTAGATGAAGTCCTCGAGCTCCGGGCCAAGGGCGTCGCGGGCAGAAATCATTCCGATCGGCCGGCCGTCTTCCACGACCGGCACATGCCGGAAGCCGCCGGCGTGCATGATGTTGAGCGCGTCGGGGAACGCCTTATCCGGACGAATCGTCTGCGGGTTGCCGGTCATGACCTCGGAGACGCGTGTCGTCTGCGCGTCGCGACTCTCCGCCACGACACGAAACAGCGCGTCACGCTCGGTGAAGACGCCGACCAGCTTGCCTTCCTCCACCACCATGACGGCGCCGATCTTCTTCTCCTTCATCAAGCGGGCCGCCTCGGCGACGGTGGCGCTTCCCGGAACGGTGATCGGTTCCTGCTCCGCGATGATATCTCTGATGGAGCGCTGCGGCATATCAAGCCTTTGGGCGCGTATGGTTAAGAAAATGGATCCCGGCGCCGGGTTTTCTCCCCGGTGACAGGTCCCCGGATCGGTCTGGTGGCAGGCCCCTGATTTACACGGAAGCAAGACCGCCACGTCGGATAAAGCATGCTACGCCCGCCGGGAGGTACGGTCAAAGGGCGGAAACCGGGGTGACGGGGTGAACCCGGTAACGAAGTGACGCAGTGACGAGGTGACGACGTGGCGGCAGACGCGTGACAACGATTCCCCGCCTTTCTCCTCCCTCCGCGGATTCCTCCTATGCCGCGAGTTGCGGCTTCAACGCGGATTCCGGCGTGCCGTCCTTCCACGGCAGCGCGACGTCGTAATCCGTTAGCAGGCAGTCGTCAGGCAGGCAGCGGATCGGCGTGAAGTCGCGGTGCGCGATGTACTCGGGGCGCTTGAAGCGGCGGATGTGGTTCGACACGGCGCACAGGCTCAGGTAGACGCTCACCCGGTTCCACGGGGAGAGATTGGAGGTGGACGCATGCACCAGGCACGAGTGGAACAGGATCATGGATCCGGCCGGGCCCTTGGGCGCCACGATGCCGCCGCGCTCCACGAGCTTGCGGATGGTGTCGTGGTCGATGGTCCACAGCGGATAGCTGGTGGTCGTCAGATCGTGCTGCGCGTCGATCACGCCGAGCTTGTGGCTGCCCGGGATGAACATGAGCGGGCCATTGAACTCGTTCACCTCGTCCAGGAAGATCGCGACGTTCATCGCGCGCGCCTCGGGCATCAGGTCGTCGTTCTTCCACGTGCCGTAATCCTGGTGCCACTGCCACAGGTCCCCGTCAAACGCCATCTTGCCGTTGATCTTGAACTGGTGCATGTAGAGCTCTTCGCCGAGGATCTGCATCACCGGCTTCACCATGCGCGGATGACGCGCAAGCTTCGCGAACGGGTAGCTGTACATGTGAGCGGCAAAGTTGGTGCGCACCGCGTCGCCGCCCTTCTCGCGCACGTTCTCCGGACGAAGCTGGGCGTAGAGGCGCGGCACCTCGTCGAGGAGAACCTTGATCTCCTCGCGCCGGAACAGGCCGGGGAAGAACAGGTAGCCTTCGCGCTCGAACTGCTCGATGCTGCAAGGTGTAAGCTCCATGGCACCTTCACTTGCGCTGGAAGGAACACGCAGCGAGCCGGCGGAGCTCACGGCGCTCCACCGGCCTCGAGCGTTATCATAAGCGCATGCCGGCGCAAAAAACAGTGGCGGGGGACGAGGGTCAGGGACGCCAGCGTAATTCTAGATCAAAAACAGCCGCCGGGAACTGGCCAGGCTGCATTGGGGTCGAATGGTGCCTGATCTGCCGCCCGCTAGCGCAACGGGTAGAGCGTCCGCCTCTGAAGCGGAAGGTTCGCGGTTCGAGTCCGCGGCGGGCTGCCCTCTGCGTCACCCGTCCGTCGTCAATCGTCACCGATGCCGTTACATCTTGTTACACACGCCATCGCTGCGGCGCAGTAGCATGAACGGAACAGTCGGGCTGCCCATGCGTCTTCGAGTCCAGTTGCTGATCGCCTTCGTGGCCGCGCTTGCGGCGTTGCCCGGCAACGCGCAGATCTACAAGTGGGTGGACGCGCGCGGCGTCGTGAACTACTCCAATCAGCCGCCGTCGGATCGCGGCGTTGCGGATCGGTTCGAGACCGTAGAGGAGAGGATTTCCGTCTATACGCCGGATGCAAACCTGTTGCGGGCGGTCGAGGACGCACGCCGCGGGATCGGCTGGATCGAGGACACCGCGGCGACGGGATATCCGCACACCGCCGCGCCGCGGGCCCCACAGCATGCCGCCCCGGCAACCACGATGGGCACCCCTGACTCATGCACGGGCAGCCGCGCCATCTACTGCTACAGCGGTCACTATCCGCATTTCTACGACGGGGCGCCGGTTCTGCTTCGTCGGCAGCCCAGGCAGATACCCCAGATCCAATTGACACCGGGCACGATTGCGGGCCACGTCACGGGCACGGAAGGCCACATCCCGGGAAATTCGGCAGCCGCCTCCGGGCGCTTTCCCCCGCGCTCCTCCGAATGGTTTTCGACGACCGGAGGCTTCACCCGCAGGTAAATCCGGCGGCAGCGGCGGTCCCGCGCAAGGAACCCGGGGAATCCGTGATGGCTCGATCTCCCGCCTTTGACCTCTTGTTTCCCCGCGTCACTGCTATTCGGCATCCGTGACCGCTAGACGGTGGCGACCGGCGTGACCGGCGAACCCGCGGCGCCAGGCAGCCGCAGCGGCGGGGCCGTGAGCAGGAAGCGGCTGCGGCGATTCTCCCGCAGCCAGGCCGCCAGTTCCGTCAGGTACCACAGCTCGCCGAGGTGTATGCCCAGCTTGAACAGGCAGTGCTCGTGCAGCGGCAGCCCCGGCCCGCGGTGAGGCAGGCGCGGGTCCGCACTGAGCGTGGAGGACCGCTCCACGGCGAGGTTATCGCAGGCAATCGCCGCGAGACCGCTGTCGGAAATCCACTCGAGCAGCCGCTTGTCATAGCCGTCCAGCACGGAACACGCGGTCTTGATCGATGCGTCGAGCTTGCCATCGGCGTCGCGTATCAGCTGCCCGAGCCCGGTGTGGACGCACACAATGTCGCCCTTCTCCACCTGCACGCCGTCGGCTTTCATGACCCGCTCCAGCATGTCGTATCCGACTCCGACCCGCTCGTCCCCGAAGTGATGGCGCAGGTCGATCATCACTCCGCGTCCCTGCACGCCGGTTTCGGCCATGCCCTGGATGCCCAGCGCTACCGCGCCGAGCTCGCCCTGGGTCCCGCGGCCGTCCTCGCCGACGATCCGGAACCCGTTATAGAAAACCTTCTCCGCGGCGCCATCGCCGTCGGCATCGAACAGCGATCCCTTGTGGGGAAATCCGTCCCAGTGGGTCGAATACTGAGTGTAGAGCATGACCGCCTCGTCGGATCCGACATCGGTGTAACGCGGGTCAACCTGTTCCATCGCGAGGTTGAAATAGACGAGGCCGTCGCGAACGACCGGGTGGAACACCGGCGGGCGGCGGTTGGGGTTCAGCACGCTCCCGCCCGGTCGGTCGAGCGGATGGCTCAGGCAGAAAACGCACCCCGTCTTCACTTCGCTCAAGGCGCTTAGCCGGCGCTCATCGGTCACCAGGTTCATCCGTCCGCGTTGATCTTCCTCCCCGAATTCGCCCCAATTCGACCCATCCGGGCGTTTGTTCCAGCGTCTCGCCATAGTTACAAGCCTCCTGAACGATAGACATGATCGGGCCGGACCGGAATTCCCCCGGTGCAGCGGAAAGTGAAATCACCATATATGCCTGCTCGGACACGCGCCGGCGCGCCCCTGCTTGCCTCCGGGCAGACGACTCCCTCATGATTCTCCCCATTGTAGTGTGTGCACATCCCGCGTGCGCCCGGCTCCGATTTCCACTGCACGGCGCAAGAATGAACGCGGAAGCAGGAGAGGCGAGACATGGACACGCGATTCAAGGGCAAGGTGGTCATCGTCACCGGTGCTGGCTGCGTCGGTCCGGGCTGGGGCAACGGCCGCGCGGCGGCGGTGCTGTTCGCGCAGGAAGGCGCGGAAGTCTTCGCGGTGGACCGGAACCCGGACTCGATGGCGGAAACTCTCGAGCGAGCGCGTCAAGCCGGCGGCCGGATCACGGCACATCAATGCGATCTAACCGACAGTTCCAATGTCGCCGCGATGGTCGCGGCCTGCCGCAATACCTTCGGGCGCATTGACGTGCTCGTGAACAACGTCGGGGGCTCGGCTGCCGGCGGGCCCGTAGAACTTTCGGAAGAGGCCTGGAACGCACAGGTAGACCTGAATCTGAAAAGCGTGTTCCTCGCCTGCAAGCACACGCTGCCGGTAATGGTGAGCCAGGGCGGTGGCGCGATCGTCAATACCGCCTCCACGTCCGGCATCCGCTGGACGGGCGCCACCCAGGTCGCGTACGCGGCTTGCAAGGCCGGAGTAATCCAGTTTTCCCGGGTCGTCGCCGTGCAGTATGCAAGCATGGGGATCCGGGTGAACACGGTGGTGCCGGGCCAGATGCACACTCCCATGGTGGAAGCACGGCTCGCGCGCCAGAGAGCCGGCGGCGATGTCGAGTTGCTGCTCAAGCAGCGGCTGTCCCGCATCCCTCTGGGATTCATGGGCGACGGGCGCGATGTCGCGCACGCGGTGCTGTTCCTCGCCTCCGACGAAGCGCGGTTCATCACCGGCACCGAGATCATCGTCGACGGCGGCATGAGTGCGCGCTGCGACTGAGCAGGAATCTCCGGGCCGGCGCACCCAATCGCCCGCGCCGTGTGCGGGATGCTCGCCAGTGGACGACTCCGATCGAGGCGCCGCCCCGCTCCGGTGCGCGTTTTCCGTGCGCCAGGACGGGAACACCCGTAAAATGAAGACCTGCTCCATTGGCGCCATGACTCGACACAGCCGGGCGAACAGGAGGTCGCGATGAAAGTGATACCGCTGGGGCCCGGATTCGCGGCAGAAGTGCGCGGCGCCGGGCTCGCCGACGTGGCGGAGCGGGACGATGCCTACGCCGGGGTGCGCGCGGCGTTCGAGGAACACTCCGTGCTGCTGTTCCGCGGCCAGCACATCACGGAAGAGGTGCAAGTAGCTTACTCGAGGCGTTTTGGGCCGCTCGAGATTGCCAAAGTCGCCTCGCGCGGCGAAGGCACGCCGTTTTCGATCCTCACCAACATCGAGCCCGACGGGAGCCTGGTGCCGCCCGACCACAAGGAGGCGCTGCGCGCGAAAGCAAACCAGCTCTGGCACACGGACAGCTGCTTCAAGGACCCGCCGGCGCTCGCTTCGGTGCTGTGCGCGCCGATCATCCCGCCCAGCGGTGGCGAGACCGAGTTTGCGTCCCAGCGCCGCGCCTGGGAGCGCTTGCCGGAGGCGATGCGCGCGCGGCTCGCCGACGCCTACGCCTGGCACGACTACGCCCATTCTCGCGGGAAGATCGCGCCCCATCTCGCGTCGGAGCGCGAGAGGAACGCATTGCCGCCTGTGCGTTGGCGGATGCGCTGGCGCAACCCGGTGAACGGGCGCGACTCGCTCTACATCGCGTCGCACACCTACGCCATCGACGGCATGTCGAAGGACGAGGGGCAGACGCTGATCGCGCAGCTGATCGAGCACGCGACCGCGCTCGGCCACACCTGGCGTCACACCTGGCAACCCGGCGACATCATCATGTGGGACAACCGGTGTGTCCTGCACCGCGGCCGCCCTTGGGCCGACGACAAGCCGCGCCGCGTGGTGCGCACCACGATCACGGCCACTGACGCCGACGGCCTGGCGGAGATGCGCTGGGAGAAAACGGCTGCGTGAGACAGGCGAGGGGCCGCGAGCAGCTACCCTTACCTGGAAAACCGGGGCGAATCCGGAGATTCCGGAATTCGAATCGGCCGGCGCGCAGTATGTGTCGGTGAGATCCCGTCAACGCGCCTAATTAGTCTTGCTCTCTTCCGGTTTATGCTTGCGATCGTTGATCCACATGTACCAGAAGAAGCCCGCGATCATGCCGACGAACACTACACCGAAGAGTACGACCCAGATCACATCGACCGTGTCCGCGGGGGCGGCGTTGACTCCCTCATCCATCGCCCGCTGGGCGTAGGCCGAACAATAAACAAGAAACAGAACGATTCCGGAAAAAAAACTACGCATGTAAGATCTCCACACCAATAAATCGGGCATCAACATCCGCTGATGCATCCCTCTTGCAAGCCTGCGCCGGACCACGGTTTTCCGAAGGCACGCACAGCACTTGAATGATGAGCCAGTGGCCTTACACCAGCCTTACACGAGGCTTACAAGCGAGTTCCACATGGTGGCTACAGTACCGGATCAACAACTGATGTGCCGACCGCTCACCGGCGGCGGCTTGAGCGGCCGGATGAGCTATTCGGGTTGCTTATCCTTGAGTTTTCGCTTCCGCTCGCTGGAAATGAGCGACCAGGTGAAATAGCCGATCATGCCAAAGAAAATGACAACAAAAACCAGAACCCAGATCACGCCCACCGTATCGGAGGGCGGGCTGCCGGACGTCTCGCCCGCCGCGGCTTGGACATGCGTGGAAAGAAATGCGAGGAAAAGACGAATTCCTGAAAGTAGGCTGCGCATAACCACCCCCCACTGCGGTAAATCGTTCATGAGCCCGTGCTGGAACGACCTGGGCATGAAACCGGGCCGACGCGCCCTGCGCGGGTCGCTACCGTCATGTGATGATGCGGAATCAAACTTACACAGCCCTTACGTGAACGATTCCACGTTCGAGGATGGCGGGGGTGTGCGCGCCCAGCTGGAGCGATTGCCGCCTGAATTGAACCGGATTTCTGCGATTTGCTTTTGGGCAACCGGCTCTTATCATTGATTTAACCGAATAGGTTCTAGAACCTATTTCATATATAGGCACGTGTGCGACGGAGGCGATGTGGGCACAGTTCGAGGAGGAGGGCCCGAAGGAATATGTCGATATTTCGAGGGTCCCCGACGAAGAAATGCGCCCAGATCGCCCCGTCCCTGCGGGTTGCGGCCAGGACGGCCGGCTGCGTCGTTGCCCTCCTGGACCATATCGACATATGGCCTTCGTCGGGCGCCTTGCATCCGGTCCGTCCTGGCCGCAACGCATCACGCGCCTATATATGAAATAGGTTCTAGTCACGATTCACGCCCCCGGGAGTCCTCGATGACGGACGCAACAACAGAGACGCTCGCGCGATTCGCCGCGGAGCTCAAGTACAACGACATCCCGGAGCGCGTCCGGGAACTCTGCAAGAACTTTCTGCTCGATACGCTCGCCTGCGCCCTCGCCGGACATCGGGGTGATGAAACGCAGCAGGTCGCGGCGCTAGCCTCGGGGCTGGCGCAGTCGAAGGAGAGCACCGTGATCGGCGGCGACCGGCTCTCCCTCGCGGGGTCGACGCTGCTCAACGGCTATCTCGTGACTGCTGTCACCATGTGCGACATCCACCGCTCGACCCTGACGCACGTGACCCCGGAGGTGATTCCGCCGGCGCTGGCGATCGCCGAGCGCGATGCGCTGTCCGGACGTGACCTGCTGATCGCGCTCGCGGCCGGATGCGAGGCCACGACGCGGATCGGGATCGGCCTCGATTATCCGGCGTTCCGCGCGCGCGGCTGGCACGGGCCCGGCGTCATCGGCCCGTTCGGCGCCGCCGCTGCGGCAGGCCGTCTCCTCGGTTTCGATGCCGAGACCATGGCGCGTGCGTTCGGGCTCGCAGGCAGCCAGGCTGCGGGCACCTTCGCCGCGTGGGGAACGCCGACGGTGAAGTTCCACCAGTGCCGCGGTGCGCTGTCAGGGCTGATGGCAGCGTTGCTCGCCCAGCAGAAATTCGTTGCGACTCGCGATTTCCTGACCGCATCCGACGGGGGCCTGTATCACGCGTATACCAACGGCGGGCGTCCGGACGCGGTCACCGCGGGACTCGGAGAGCGCTGGGAGATGGAGCAGATCGCGCTTCGTCTGTGGCCTTCCGCCTCCACCATCCAGGGATTCATCACCGGAATGTTCGACCTGGTGGACAGGCATCAGCTCGCGGCCGGGCAGGTGAAGAAGCTGCGCGTTTCGATGAGCAAGACAGCCGTCGACCTGCACGGAATCTTCCCGCGCTACAAGGCGAAGTTCGAAGCGCTTCTGTCCACGCACTATTGCGCCGCCGTCGTGCTGCACGACCGCAAGTTGACGCTCGCGCAGTTCGAGCCCGCGCGCTACGACGACCCGAAATTGCGGCGCTTCGCCGCCGAGCAGGTGGAGGTCGTGGCGGATCCCGGCCTCGCCGGAGTGCAGGCGGAGATCGTGGCGGAAAAGGCGGATGGATCCACGCTGTCCGTGCGCTGCGATCATCCCAAGGGCTCCCCGGAAAATCCCCTCTCGCGCGCCGAAATCGAGGACAAGTTCCGGACGTACGCGAAAGCGCGTCTGCCGGCCGCGTCAGTCGACGAGGCTATCCGTGCGGTGTCCCGCCTGGAGGAACTGCGATCGGTCCGGCGGCTGATGGAACTGGTGCGGGCGGATAAACAGCGCGTATTGAGCGACGCTGCGTGAAGAGGTCCACGCCGACCCCCTAGCCCGCGGGCGGGCGGATTGGCTTGCCTCCCACGCCCCAGTCCTCCAAGGGCACCTCGTTGACGATGACCCAGACCGGCTGCTTGAGCGGACCCAGCGCATCGGTGATGGCCTGCGTGACCTTCTCGATGAGCGCCCTTTTCTCGTCGTGGCTGCGGCCGGGACCGATGTAGATTTGTGCAAGCGGCATCTGCTCCTCCCAAAAGCGTGACGGCTGTATCGTAAACGCGCCCAGCGGCAACGGCCACGCTGTCTAGCGCGGGTCTGGAACCTTAC
This sequence comes from Betaproteobacteria bacterium, assembly GCA_016868035.1. Classification (GTDB taxonomy): domain Bacteria; phylum Pseudomonadota; class Gammaproteobacteria; order Burkholderiales; family SG8-41; genus SG8-41. Next base: position 94,840 of record VGID01000004.1, read on the forward strand.
GAGCGACGCGCTTCACGCGATCGGCATGCTCGCGCAGGAATACGGGCAAGTCGGTGAGCGGCGGACGCGCCGGGACCTGGTAGAAGAGATCGGCGACGAAGCCGCGGTGATAGCTCGTGTGGTTGACGACGTGGAGGAGAATCTCGCCGCGCGTCATCACCCCCGGGTTTCCGCCGACCAGCGTAAACTGCACTTCCTTCGCCAGCGCGGCATCCGACATCGACTCGCTCCACGCGATATACCAGTCGTCCATCGCCTGCTGCACCCGCCAAAGGTCGGACAGCGGCGGATGCCCAGGCGTGTTCCGCGCGGCGTAGCCGTGCTCGCGCCCCTCGAGGTGCGCCTGCCAGATGCGATCGATGACGTAGTTGTGGTTGAGCGTATGGACCATGTTCCTGAACAGGCTCTGCCGCTCCTTCGTCGCCTCGCCTTCCGGCAGAGCGGCGACCGCCTCGAAAAAACGCTGGTTTGCCCAAGCGTTGTAGCGCGCAAGCATGCGCGCGGTGTCGGTCGTGATCATGTAAGAAATATTTTTGGCCAATAGCCGCTGAACGGAAAAAGAACCGGGATGATCTGTCCCCCCGTTACTGCGTCACCACTCAGCACTCACCACTCACCCGTCACGCCGCGTCATGTCACGCATCGTCAGGCCGGTGGCGGCGCGGTTCGCTTCATCGACCCGCGCTCTTCCATCTTTTTCCACAGCTGCGTGAGGGCGGGATACATTTCCTGCGGAAAAAACTGCGGCGCGCGTAACGCGATGAAGCCGATGTGGCACGCGACCGTGATGTCGGCGAGGCTCATTGCGCCACCGACGCACCATTCGTTCCTGCCGAGCATCGGCTCCAGCGCGGCAAAGCCCGCATCCACCTTGCCGCGTTGCCGGTCGAGCCAGGCCTGGCTGCGTTTCTGCTCGTCGTGGAAGCGCATTTCGTAAAGGCTCGCGCTGACCGCCTCCATGGTGCCGTCGGCAAGCGCTTCCCAGCGCCGCACCTCCAGCCGCATCTCGAAATCGGCGGGGATCAATCGCGGATCGGGATACCGCGCGTCGACGTAATCGGCGATGAGCGACGAGCTGACCAGCACGCGTCCGTCGTCGAGTTTCAGCGCCGGCACCTTGCCGACCGGGTTCGTGGTCTTGTAGTCGTTCGGCTCCCAGAGGTTGACCATCTGGACCTCGTGCGCAACGCTCTTTTCGAGCAGCATCACGCGGATCTTCCGCGCAAACGAGCTCGCAAGGGACGCATACAGTTTCATGTTCGCAACCCGGTCGCTTTCGGCGTTCGCGCCATCTGGAGCACGCATGGGATTCTGGCCGTTTTTGAGATAGTATGCGATGCATGGCGAAGTCTGGCGACAACCTGATCGAGATCAAGGACCTCGAGTTCTCCTACGGCGCGAACCAGGTCCTCAAGGGCGTCACCCTCGAAGTCCCGCGCGGGAAGCTCGTTGCGGTCCTCGGCACGAGCGGCTGCGGGAAGAGCACGCTGTTGCGGCTGATCGGCGGGCAGTTGAGGCCGCGCGCCGGGCACGTGAAGGTCGAAGGCCGGGTAATCCACGAGCTCGACAGCGGCGGGCTCTACGCGATGCGCCGCAAGATGGGGATGATGTTCCAGAGCAGCGGCCTCTTCACCGATCTGTCGGTCTTCGACAACCTTGCCTTTCCGATGCGCGAGCTCACCGACCTTCCGGAAGCCGTCATCCGCGACCTCGTGCTGATGAAGCTGAACGCCGTGGGGCTCCGGGGTGCCTACGACCTCATGCCCGCCGAGCTTTCGGGCGGCATGACGCGGCGAGTCGCGCTCGCCCGTGCGATCGCGCTCGATCCGATGCTGGTCATGTACGACGAGCCGTTCGCCGGACTCGACCCGATTTCCCTCAACCAGATCGCGATCCTGATCAGGCAGTTGAACGACGCGCTGGGCGTCACGTCGATCATCGTGACGTACGACGTGGTCGAGTCGCTGAAAATCGTGGATTACGTCTATTTCATCTCCGACGGAGTCGTCGCGGCGCAAGGCACCATCAAGGAAGTGAATGCCTCGGATGATCCCTTCGTGCGCCAGTTCGTGGATTCACTGCCCGACGGCCCGGTCGCGTTCCACTACCCCAGCGCCGATTACGCGGCCGAGCTGGAGATCGCGGCTCTGCGTTCCTGATACGGTCGCGCGCGGAACGCTACGCCGGCCCGCGCAGGTCTCCCGCCGCGACCTGCGGCATGCGCCTCGCGAAAACCAGACAACCCTAGTTGAGCTTGATGTTGGCCTCTTTGACGATTCTCCGGTACTTCGCGATTTCAGACCGGATGAACTCGCTGAACTGCGCGGAAGTGCTGCCCACCGGATCAGCCCCGAGGTCGGCCATCCGTGAGCGGATCTCCGGAATCTTCGTGAGCTCCACGGCGTCGACCTGCAGTTTCGCCACGATCTCCTTGGGTGTCCCGGTGGGCACCAGCATGCCCCACCACTGGCTCACGTCGAGACCCTTGAATCCGGACTCGTCCAGGGTCGGAATATCCGGGAACGACAAAGAGCGCTTGACGGTGCTCACGGCGAGCACGCGTATCTTGCCCGATTTCATGTGTGGCGCCACCACCGGCAGTGCGATGAGGCCGCTGTGCACGTGCCCGCCCATCAGGTCCACGAGCTGCGGGCCACCGCCCTTGTAGGGCACGTGGATGATATTGATCCCGGTGATCAGCTTCATCCATTCGCCCGTGATATGGTGCGGGCCGCCGGTTCCGGCCGTGGCATATCCGAGCTCGCCCGGCCGCTTCTTCGCCAGCGCCACGAACTCGCGCACGTTGCGCACGGGCAGTGACGGATGCACGGCCAGCACGACCGGCGAGATTGCAAGCAGGCTGATCGGGTTGAAATCACGTTCCGGGTCGTACGCCATCTTGGGGTAGAGCGCGACGTTGAGCGCGATTTCAGCCGAGGCGGACAGCAAAAGAGTGTAGCCGTCGGGCGCGCTCTTGGCGACGACCTCGGCGCCGACCATGCCGCTCGCTCCCCCGCGATTCTCGATCACCACGCTCTGTCCCCACTTCTCGCTGAGCTTCGCCGCCATCGGACGGCCCAGCAGATCGGTGCCGCCTCCGGGCGGATAAGGAACGACGATGCGGACAGGCTTGACGGGATAGCTTTGCGCATTTGCGCCTGCCGCGAGGATGGCACCGAGCAGCGCTGCCGCGGCGGCGCGCCCCGCGATCGAGGCAATTCCCATGGCTCCTCCTTGTTATGCGTGCGCACCGTCCGCGGGCTGCGGATGGTGTTCCTGCAATTTCCGAAGAGCGTAGCATATTTCACGCACCGGCTGAAGCCTGCGCGCCGCGTGTGCTGTCAGACCGGAAATGAACTGCCCGAATGGATAACGAGGATCTTGCTGCAGGCGAAATTCTCGAACACGCTCTCCGGCGTGGGTACCTTGCCCACGCCGTATTGCGTCAGCCCCCGTAGGCGACGTTGGCGCGGGGAGTCTCAGCATTCGGTGGCCCGGACCATGGCCGAGGTCCAACCGCCGTCCACCGTCACGACGGTTCCGGTAATGAAGTCCGATGCGTCGGACGCCAGGAACAACGCGGCCTCGGCGACCTCCGCGGGATGGCCCCAGCGTCCGATGATGGTCTCCTTGCCCCACACCTGCGCGAGCTCGGTGTTCCCGGTGAAGCCGGCGTTGAAAGGCGTCTCGATCAGGGCCGGGGCGAGCGCGTTTACGTAGATGTTCCTGCCCCGCATGTCCACCGCAAGCGCCTTGGTAAAAGCGATCAGTCCCCCTTTGGAGGCACAGTAGGCGACACGGTTCGGCCGGCCGATGTATCCGGCGACGGAAGAGACGTTCACGATCTTGCCCTTGCCCGAGCGCATCATGGCCGGGACGACCGCTTTCGCGCACAGGAACGCCCCGGTAAGGTTCACGTCCAGCGTGCGCCGCCATTCGTCTTCGCCGTGCTCGGCGAAAGGGCGTATGTAGCGTATGCCGGCATTGTTCACCAGGATGTCGATCCGGCCCAACTTCCCGAGCACTTGCTCGACCATGCCCGCGACCGATTTGGCATCGGAGACGTCGGCCACGAACGCCGCCGCGCTGCCGCCCGACGCACCAATTTCCCGCACGACCTCTTCGGCCCCCTTTTGATTGACGTCGATCACTGCAACGTCCGCCTGCTGCACGGCAAACTTTTCGGCGATGCCGCGGCCGATGCCCGCGCCGCCACCGGTTATGATCGCAACTTTTCCCTTAAGGCTCACTTGGCGTTTCTCCGTCCTCAGAATGGAACGAAGCCCTTGATGGTAGTGCGATGCATCCGGCGGCGTTGCGGCAGAGCGTAGTCCTGCACCGCGAGATGCTGCACCGAGCAGTTGTCCCACATCAGCAGGTCTCCAACGCGCCAGCGATGACGGTAGACGAATTCCGGGCGCGTGCAATGCCCGTACAGCGCCTCGAGCAGCGGCGCGCTTTCCTCGTCCGGCATGTCGACAATGCCGGTCACGCACAGCTGGTTGATGTAGATGCACTTGCGACCGGTTACCGGATGGGTGCGAATGACGGGATGGGCGACGTCGGGAACCTGGCGGCGCTGCTCGTCGCTATAGGTGATGCGGCTCGAGGATGCGGTCGCGTCGTTGTCGTAGCCCTTCGTCATGTGGTGGACCGCCTTCAGGCCCGCGAGCTTCCTCTTCATGTCCTCGGGCAGCGCGTCGTACGCGGCGGCCGTGCTCGCGAACATCGTGTCACCGAGCGACCCACCGGCGGCGCTATGCGGCACTTCCAGGGAATACAACGCGGAGCCCGCGCTCGGCTCCTTCAGGTACGACATGTCCGTATGCCAGACGGCCACGCGCCCCGCGTCGGCCAGGCCGACCGGCTTTCCGTCTTCGACGATGTTGGAGAGGACGAGTATCTCCGGGTAGCCAGGGAGCAGATAGTCCTTCAGCACGTGGATCTCGAGCTCGCCGAACCGCCGGCTGAAGCGCACTTGCTGCTCCGGGGTAAGTTGCTGGTTCCGGAAATACACTACCGAGTGCCGGTAATACGCCTCCTTGATTTTTTCGATGACTCCCGCGTCGATGTCCTGCGCGAGGTCCACCCCGACGATCTCGGCTCCAATCGGTGCGTTGCCGAGCCGCACCGAAATTTCGTTACTGGCAAGTGACGTGATGGTCATGAAATACGGGCTCCTTGCGTTTGCTGCTGATCCGATTCGCTCCCCGGTTACAAGACGGTTTCCGCCGCGAACAAGCGCCCGTGCGCGCGCAGCGGGACTCCGGTCATGGCGTCCCGAACGCGCCAGCGAGTCGCTGCTGCGCGCCCTGCTCCGCTGCAGGCGATGCCACCGCACTCATTTTGCACGCTACGCGGGCACCGCGGACGATCGTGTCTGCCAGCACGGAAACTGTTGGAAAATCAGAAAGTTGGTTCCTGGAAAAGAGGGCGGGCGCGAGCTCCAAGATGATAGAGTAGCATCCCGCTCCGGACCTCGACCAGCAGGCTCAGTTTGTGCGCTTCGCGTCGATCGGCCTCGACAAGATGCACGACCGTCACATTGCGTGCGACCAGGGAATCGCTGATCAAAAAGCGATGGCATTGCGACGGTAACCGTTCCGCACACATGATGGCGGTCCGGACCGAGGACGCCCGACCGATCAGCCGCTCGATCGCGTCCCGGAACGCTTCGGTCAGCATGTAGTCGGCGTAGGCGCGCAATCCCGGGTTCTTGAGCGCGCTGTTCGGCGAGACCCGGGCGAGCGTGCGCCTCCCGCCGAGCGCCTTGCCCTCCCAGACGTAGCCGATCCCCGCGTCGCCCAGCGCGCTCTCCAGCACCGGGCGCGCGAACTGCGGGTGGCGGCGCGAGGCCGGATATGCCCGCACGTCCGCCAGGCATGCCACCCCGGCTTCTTCAAGCAGCATCACGAATTCTCCGATCGGGCGATTGCCGTGCCCGATGGTGTAGATCACCGGGGCCGTGATTGGTGACTCGTGATTCGTCAGTCGGGACACGCCGCTTCCTTCATGTCCCATCAGGCGAGCCGGGTCCCGGACGCAGCGCCGAGGATTTGCCGGGCGCTCGCGGAGCCGGCCGCGATTTCCACCAGCCCGAGGCTGTTTTCGTACCAGAACACCTGGCCCGCCGGGACTTCGCAGAACACGCGCGCATAGCGTATCTCGCGCCCGTTCACCACGAACCCGCGATCGCGGGAAATGCCCGCGGCGCGTAGACCCGACACCAGATTGCCGTAATGGTCCACGTAGATGATCTCGGCGAGATCCTGCGCGCCGAAGCTCGCGGCGAGCCTTGCTTTCTTCTTCAGCTTCGCCGCCCAGCGCCCGCCGCGCGCAAGCATGGCCGCGACCGGCGCGAACAGGTCGCGACCGTGGAAGGAGACGGCGGCGCTCCGGGGGCGCCAGCCGATCGCAAACACCCGCGTTTTTCGCGCGCGGGCAGCGACCACGGACAGCAACCCGTTGTCGGGACCGACATACCAGCGGCCATCCGCGAGCAGCGCTACCGGCGCGCGCGGCCCGCCCACGCCCGGATCCACCACGGCGAGCACCACGCTCCCTTCCGGAACCCGCACGGCGAGCGCGGCAAGAAGGTGCGCGCCCGTCTTCACGTTGAACGCCGGCGCGTCGTGCAGCAGGTCGATCACGCCCTGCTTCGGCGCAAGCTGCTGCAGCACCGCCTTCACCTGCCCGACGTAGATATCGGCGGCGCCGAAATCGGTGAAGAGGAAGATCATGTGGAGATACTAAACCGTCGTAGCGCCGGGAGAAACATGAACGAAACCGTTTGATCCACAGAGGCCGGGAGGGGGCGAAAATCCAGGAAATCTGCTTTTGCGGCTAAATCCTTGTTCTTGTTTTCCGTGTGTTTCCGTGGCTGATTGGATGTCATCGGCGGTTCCATCAAACAAAAAAGCCGGCTTTCGACCGGCTTTTAAACTGGAACCTGGTGCCTGTTATGCAGCCGCTTTGGCTGCTTCCTTCTTCCCCTTTTTGGCCCCCTCCTTCCTCGATTCGGCCGCCGCGGCGGCCATCCCCGGTTTGCCCTCTCCGGCCTCCGGGCGGTCCATCAACTCGACCAGCGCCATAGGCGCGTTGTCGCCCCGGCGAAACCCGTGCTTGAGTATCCGCAGATAGCCGCCGTTCCTCTTCGCGTAGCGCGGCCCGAGTTCGCCGAACACCTTGACCACCATTTCGCGGTCCCGCAAGCGGCTGAAAGCGAGCCTCCGGTTCGAGAGCGAGGGCTTTTTCCCGAGCGTGATGATCGGCTCCACCACGCGCCGCAGCTCCTTCGCCTTGGGCAGGGTGGTGGTGATCAGCTCGTGCCTGAGCAGCGAGTTCGCCATGTTGCGCAGCATGGCGAGCCGATGGCTGCTGGTGCGGTTGAGCTTCCTCAGGCCGTGACGGTGACGCATCGTGAGTTCCTCAGTTGCGGCAGAAGGATGAAGGAAAAAACGCGCTGCGCTCCACGCGGAACCTTGACCTTCCGCCTTCTGCCTTCATCCTGGCAATTTCTCCAGCCCGGACGGGGGCCAGTTTTCCAGTTTCATGCCGAGCGTGAGCCCGCGCGACGCAAGCACTTCCTTGATCTCGTTGAGCGACTTGCGGCCCAGGTTGGGAGTCTTCAGCAACTCGTTCTCGGTGCGCTGGATCAGATCGCCGATGTAGTAGATGTTCTCGGCCTTGAGGCAGTTGGCGGAGCGCACGGTGAGTTCCAGGTCGTCCACCGGACGCAGCAGGATCGGATCGATCTGCGTCTGTTTCTTCTCCTCGAGCTGGGTGGGCAGCCCTTTCAGGTCGGCAAACACCGTGAGCTGCTCGACGAGGATCCGGGCCGCGTAGCGCACGGCCTCCTCGGGGTCGATCGCGCCGTTGGTCTCGATGTCCAGCACCAGCTTGTCGAGGTCGGTGCGCTGCTCCACGCGCGCGGACTCCACTGCGTAGCTCACGCGGCGCACCGGCGTGAACGACGCGTCGAGCAGGATGCTGCCGACGCTGCGCCCTTCCTCGACCGTCTTGCGCGTAGTCGCGGCGATGTACCCGCGGCCCTGCTCGATCTTGATCTGCATGTCGAGCTTGCCGCCGCTTGCCAGGTGCGCGATTACGTGGTCGGGATTCACGATCTCCACGTCGTGCATCGACTCGATGTCACCGGCAGTCACCACGCCTTCGCCGTTTTTCTTGAGCGAGAGCAGGGCTTCCTCGCGGTTGTGCATCTTCAACACGATGCCCTTCAGGTTCAGCAGGATGTCGACCACGTCCTCCTGCACCCCGTCGAGGGTCGAGTACTCGTGCAACACCCCGGTGATCTTGACTTCGGTCGCCGCGTATCCCGGCATCGAAGAGAGCAGCGTGCGCCGCAGGGCATTGCCCAGCGTGTGGCCGTAACCGCGCTCGAACGGCTCCATCGTGAGCTTGGCGTGGAACGGCGAGATGTTCTGGACGTCGATGATACGGGGCTTGAGAAAAGCGCTGCTTGCCATGGCTCAAATACCTCTGAATTTACTTCGAGTAGAGCTCGACCACGAGCGACTCGTTGATGGTGGAGGGCAGCTCGGAGCGCTGCGGCCGCGCCTTGTACGTGCCCTTGAGCGCCTTCGCATCCACTTCGATCCAGGCCGGATATCCGCGGCTCTCCGCAGCCTCCGCCGCGGCCTTGATGCGCAGTTGCGGCTTCGCTTTTTCAGCGACTTCGACCACGTCGCCCGGACGGCACCGGAAGGAAGGGGCGTTCACACGCCTGCCGTTTACCAGGATGCCATTATGCCGCACGATCTGGCGCGCCTCGTTGCGCGAGGCGCCGAAGCCCATGCGGTAGGCGACGCTGTCGAGCCGGCTCTCGAGCAGCTGCAGCAGCTCCTCGCCGGTAATGCTTTTCCCGCGCTCGGCGTCGCGGTAGGTCTTGCGGAACTGCCGCTCGAGGACGCCGTAGATGCGGCGCACCTTCTGCTTCTCGCGCAGCTGCACCCCGTAGCCGGAGAGCCGCGTGTTTTTCTGCCCATGCTGTCCGGGCGGGTAGTTCCGGCGCTCAATCGCGCACTTGTCCGTGAAGCACTTTTCGCCCTTCAGGAACAGCTTTTCGCCTTCGCGCCGGCACTGCCGGCACTTCGCGTCGAGATTTCTTGCCACGCTCAGCCCTCCCCTTAGACGCGGCGCCGCTTCGGCGGACGGCAGCCGTTGTGCGGCACCGGAGTGACGTCGGATATCGAGGTGATCTTGAAGCCCACGGCGTTCAGCGCGCGCACCGCGGATTCGCGTCCCGGCCCGGGTCCCTTGATGCGCACTTCCAGGTTCTTCACCCCGCATTCCTGCGCGAGGCGGCCGGCCTTGTCGGCCGCGACCTGCGCGGCGAAAGGCGTCGATTTTCGCGAACCCTTGAAGCCATTGCTGCCGCACGTCGCCCACGCCAGCGTGTTGCCCTGGCGGTCGGTGATGGTAACGATGGTGTTGTTGAAGGATGCGTGAACGTGGGCGATGCCTTCGGCCACGTTCTTCTTGACCTTCTTGCGCACCCGGGTGCTTGCTTTTGCCATATGGAAACTATCCTTAGACGGTGGCTGCCCGGATGACCTTGACCGCCGCTTTGCGCGGGCCCTTGCGCGTGCGGGCGTTCGTGCGGGTGCGCTGGCCGCGCACCGGGAGTCCCGCGCGGTGCCTCTTGCCGCGCCAGGTCCCGAGATCCATCAGGCGCTTGATGCTCATCGACACTTCGCGCCGCAGGTCCCCCTCGATCGTGAACTTGGAAACCTGCTCGCGCAGCTTGTCCATTTCGGTGTCGGAAAGATCCTTGATCTTCGTCGTTTCCTTTACCCCCACCGCGCCGCAAATGGCGCGCGCACGCGAACGGCCGATGCCGAAGATCGCCGTGAGCGCGATCGCAGCGTGCTGGTGGTTCGGTATGTTTACCCCGCCTATCCGGGCCATGCTTGTCCTCGCAGCGAAAAGTTGTGGATTTTAGCGCCTAACCTGCTAATTTTCAAGCTGAATTGCTGCGCGCCGGCGGTTGAAATCAACCCTGGCGCTGCTTGTGACGCGGATCCTTGCAGATCACCCGCACCACCCGCTTGCGGCGGATGATCTTGCAGTTGCGACACAGCTTTTTCACCGATGCCAGCACTTTCATGTTTGCTTCCTCGAATCACGACTCTCACGAATCACCACTCACGCCTCATCACTTCGCGCGGAACACGATGCGCCCGCGCGAGAGATCGTAGGGCGTCAATTCCACGGTCACCTTGTCGCCGGGGAGGATGCGGATGTAGTGCATGCGCATCTTCCCCGAGATGTGCCCGAGCACCACGTGTCCGTTCTCGAGCTTCACCCGGAAGGTTGCGTTGGGCAGGGTCTCAACGATCTCGCCCTGCATCTGTATCGTCTCTTCCTTGGCCATTTACCTCGTCGGGAAGACGCCCCCTTTGAAGTTCGCCTTCTTGAGCAGACTCTCGTACTGGTGCGACATCGCGTAAGCCTGCACCTGCGCCATGAAATCCATGGTCACCACCACGATGATCAGCAGCGACGTGCCGCCGAAGTAGAACGGCACGTTCTTCCACACGATCAGGAATTCCGGCAGCAGGCAGACCAGCGTCACGTAGATCGCGCCGGCCAGCGTGAGCCGCATCATGATGTGCTCGATGTAGCGCGCGGTCTGGTCGCCCGGCCGGATGCCCGGGACGAAGGCCCCGCTCTTCTTCAGGTTGTCGGCCGTCTCCTTGGGATTGAAGACCAGCGCGGTATAGAAGAAGCAGAAGAAGATGATGGCCGAGGCATAAAGCGCCGTGTAGATCGGCTGCCCCGGTTGCATCGTGCCCGCGATGTTCCGCAGCCAGATCAGCCCTTCGGTCGCGCCGAACCATCCGACCAGGGTCGCCGGAAACAGGATTATGGAGGAGGCGAAGATCGGCGGAATCACTCCGGCCATGTTGAGCTTGAGCGGCAGGTGAGAGCTCTGACCGCCGTAGATCTTGCGCCCGATCTGGCGCTTGGCGTAGTTCACGAGGATCCTGCGCTGGCCCCGCTCCACGAAGCAGACGAAGCCGGTAACCGCGACCACCAGCGCGAAGATCACCAGCGCCACCAGGATCGAGAATGCCCCAGTGCGCACGAGCTCCAGCGTGCCGCCGACCGCCGCCGGCAAGCCCGCCGCGATGCCGGCGAAAATGATGAGCGAGATGCCGTTGCCGATCCCGCGCTCGGTGATCTGCTCGCCGAGCCACATCAGGAAGATGGTGCCGGTGGTAAGCGTGATGACCGTGGTGAACCGGAACGCGAGGCCGGGATCGATCACCAGTCCCCTTTGCGCCTCCAGCGCAATGGCGATGCCGGCCGACTGCACCAGTGCGAGACCCGCGGTGAAGTAACGCGTGTACTGCGTGATCTTGCGCCGCCCCGCCTCGCCTTCCTTCTTCAGCGCCTCCAGCTTGGGCGAGACCACGCTCATCAACTGCATGATGATCGAGGCCGAGATGTAAGGCATGATGCCGAGCGCCAGCAGCGAGAAGCGTTCGAGCGCGCCGCCCGAGAACATGTTGAACATGTCGAGAATGCCCCCGCGCTGCGCACGAAAGAGTTCCGCGAGCTGGTCCGGGTCTATGCCCGGCACCGGAATGAAGGTTCCGATGCGGAACACGACGAGCGCCCCCAACAGGAACAGCAGGCGACGCTTGAGGTCGCCCATCTTGGAGGCGCCCAGCAACGAAGTGTTGGCAGCCAGGCTCACTCGGCCTTCTTCCCGCCCGCTGCCGCAGCGCCGGCACGCGGGGATTCCTTGCTCGCGGCCTTGTCCTTCGCCCCGGTTTTGAGCTTGGCGGGTGCCGCCGGGGCGGGAACTTCCACGGTGCCGCCTGCCGCCTCGATCGCGGCACGCGCACCCTTGGACGCGAACACGCCTTTCAGAGCGATCCGGCGCTTGATCTCTCCGGAAACGATCACTTTGGCGCGCAGCGCCTGCCGCGGCACCACACCTGCCTGCCGGAGCGCCGGCAGATCGATGGTATCGGCCGCGAGCCGCTGCAGGTCGGAGAGCCGCACTTCGGCCGTGTCGTCGCGGCGCGGCGAAACGAACCCACGCTTGGGCAAGCGCCGCTGCAGCGGCATCTGCCCGCCCTCGAAGCCGACCTTGTGAAAGCCGCCGGATCGCGATTTCTGCCCCTTGTGGCCGCGCCCCGCGGTCTTGCCGAGGCCGGAGCCGATGCCGCGGCCGGGCCGTCTTTTCTCCGGCCGGGAGCCGGAGGCCGGTTTGATGTCGTTGAGCCGCATGCTAACCCTCGCACTTCAGGAGATAGGACACCCTGTTGATCATGCCGCGCGTGGCCGGCGTGTCGGGCAGCTCTACCGTCTGGTTCATGCGCGTGAGCCCCAGCCCGCGCACGCAGGCCCGGTGCGGCTGTTTGGTGCCGATCGGGCTCCTGACCAGCGTCACCCTGAGCGTCTTTCCGCCCGGCTTCGTCATGACTGCCCCGTGATTTCCTCGACCGTCTTGCCGCGCTTGGCGGCGATCTCGGCCGGCGTGTTCATTTTCGTGAGACCGTTGATCGTGGCGCGCACCAGGTTGTACGGATTGGTCGAGCCGAGGCATTTCGCAAGCACGTTTTGCACGCCCATCACCTCGAATACCGCGCGCATCGGTCCGCCCGCGATGATGCCGGTGCCCTCGGATGCGGGCTGCATGTACACGCGTGCTGCGCCGTGATGGCCGATGACCGGGTGCTGCAGCGTGCCGCTCTTGAGCTTGACCTTTACCATCCGGCGGCGTGCCTCTTCCATCGCTTTCTGCACGGCAACCGGCACCTCGCGCGCCTTGCCTTTGCCCATGCCGATGCCCCCGTCCCCGTCTCCCACCACGGTGAGCGCCGCGAAACCGAGCACGCGCCCGCCTTTCACGACCTTGGTCACGCGGTTGATCGAGACCATCTTCTCGCGCAGGCCGTCGCTGCGCTCCTCGCCGCCGTGCATCCTCGTTGCCCGTATTTTCGCCATGACTTTGAGTCCTGTCAGAACTTGAGGCCCGCCTCGCGCGCGGCCTCGGCCAGCGCCTTCACGCGCCCGTGGAACTTGTACCCGCCGCGGTCGAAGGCAACCGTTTCGATTCCCAGCTTCTTGGCCCTCTCCGCGATCCTCTTGCCAACCTCGACCGCGGCCTTGACGTTGCCGCCGTAATTCACGCCCTTGCGCACCTCGGGCTCGGTGGTGGAAGCGTATGCGAGCACTCGCGCGCCGCTCGCGTCGATGACCTGCGCGTAGATGTGAAAGTTCGAGCGATGCACGGTGAGACGCACGCTCTTCAGCTCCGCTATCTTTGCGCGAGTCTTGCGCGCCCTGCGCTGCCGCGCCGCTCTCTTGTCCAGCATCTTCGGCCTCGCTTACTTCTTCTTCGTTTCCTTGAGCACGACCTGCTCGCCGGCGTAGCGCACGCCCTTGCCCTTGTAGGGCTCGGGGCTGCGATACGCCCGCACCTCGGCGGCCACCTGGCCGACGAGCTGGCGGTCGGTACCCTTGATCAAAATCTCGGTCTGCGTCGGTGTCTCGACTTTGATGCCCTTGGGCATCGGATGCACGATGGGATGCGAGTAACCGAGCGTGAGATTGAGCTTTTCGCCCTGCGCCTGCGCCCGGTAGCCCACGCCCACCAGGGTCAGCTTCTTCTCGAAACCTTTCGTGACTCCGGCGACCATGTTCGCGACCAGCGCCCGCAGCGTGCCCGACATCGCGCCTGCCTGGCGCGAATTGTTGGCGGCCTTGAACTTGACCTGGTTGTCCACTTTCTCGACCTTGACCTGGGGCGAAATCCTCTGGGTCAGCGTTCCGAGCGGACCCTTGACCTGGATCTCTCCCGCGGTGAGCGTGATCTCGACCTTTTCCGGCATCACGACGGGAGCGTTCCCTATTCTCGACATGGCCTCGCCTCCGTCACGCCACGATGCACAGCACTTCGCCGCCGACGCCGAGCCCGCGGGCCTTGCGGTCCGTCATCACGCCCCTCGACGTGGACACGATCGCGACCCCGAGTCCGTTCATCACTTCGGGAAGGTCGGTGCTCGGCTTGTAAATGCGCAGCCCCGGGCGGCTGATGCGCTCGATTTTCTCGATGACCGGCTTCCCGGCGTAGTATTTGAGGCTGATCTCGAGCACCGGCCTGCCCTCCAGCTCGCGCCTGGCAAAGCCCTCGATGTAGCCTTCATCCTTCAGCACCTGCGCGATCGCCGCCTTGACCTTGCTCGCGGGGATTACCACCAACTGCTTCTCCGAGCCCTGCGCGTTGCGGATGCGCGTGAGCATGTCGGAAATCGGGTCGCTCATCGTCATATGCGATCTCCTGCTACCAGCTCGCCTTGATCACGCCCGGAATCTCGCCCCGCAGCGCGATCTCGCGCAGCTTGCCCCGCCCCAGGCCGAACTTGCGGTACACCCCGCGCGCGCGCCCCGTGAGCGCGCACCGGTTGCGCAGCCGCACCGGGGACGCGTCCCGCGGCAGCTGCTGGAGCTTGAGGCGCGCCGCGTAGCGCTCCTCCGGAGACATTTTCGGGTCGTTCGCGATTCCGAGAAGCTCCTTGCGCTTGGCGGAGTACTTCTTGACGGTCTTGCGGCGTTTTTTCTCGCGGTTGGTCAAAGCGGTTTTTGCCATGAAATTTCCTCAGGTCCTGAACGGAAAGCGGAAGGCGCTGAGCAGCGCCTTCGCGTCGTTGTCGTTTTTCGCGGTCGTGGAAATCGTGATGTTCATGCCCCGGATCGCGTCGATCTTGTCGTACTCGATCTCCGGAAAGATGATCTGTTCCTTCACGCCCATGTTGTAGTTGCCCTGCCCGTCGAAGGCCTTGGCGGAGATGCCGCGGAAATCCCGGATGCGCGGCATCGCGATATTGACCAGGCGGTCGAGGAACTCGTACATCCGGCGGCCCCTCAGGGTCACCTTGCAGCCGATCGGGTAGCCGCTGCGGATCTTGTAATTGGCGATCGATTTGCGCGCGCGGGTAACCACGGGCTTCTGCCCCGAGATTTTGGCCATATCGGAAACCGCGTTGTCCATGATCTTCTTGTCGGCCACTGCCTCGCCCACGCCCATGTTGAGCACGATCTTGTCGATGCGCGGCACCTGTAGCGCGACCTTGTAGCCGAGCTGCTTCATCAGCTGCTTTACCACCGTTTCGCGGTAGTAGATCTGCAAACGCGGCACCGGTGCCGGACGCGCGGGCTTGGTCTCCCGCACCTCCTTCGCCTGCTCTTTCGGCTCCGCGGCTTCCTTGGGCGGCCTGGCCTGCTTCGCCGGCCTCGCGTCCTTGGCCGGCTGCTTTGCCGGCTTCTCGTCCTTCGCGTCCTTGCCCGCCTTGGCTGCGCTCATACGTCTATCACCTCGCCGTTCGACTTGAAGTAGCGCACGCGGCGCCCGTCGTCGAGAGTGCGGATACCCACGCGGTCGGCCTTCTTGGCCACCGGATTGTAGAGCGCCACTTTCGAGACGTGCAGCGGCACCTCCTTGTCGATGATTCCGCCGGTCACTCCCTTCATGGGGTTCGGACGCTGGTGCTTTTTCACCCGGTTCGCCCCTTCCACCACGACATGTTCCACGTCAACAACGCGCAGCACCGTGCCGCGCTTTCCCCGGTCCTTTCCGGCAAGCACGATCACGTCGTCGCCTTTCCTGATCTTGCGCATGTCGTTCTCCGTCGTTACAGCACTTCCGGAGCGAGCGAGACGATCTTCATGAACCGCTCGGTCCGCAGTTCCCGCGTCACCGGCCCGAATATCCGCGTGCCGATCGGCTCGAGCTTCGGCGAGAGCAAAACGGCGGCGTTCGAATCGAACTTGATCACCGAGCCGTCGGACCGGCGCACGCCCTTGGCGGTGCGAACGACCACCGCATCGTATATCTCGCCCTTCTTCACGCGGCCCCGCGGAGCGGCGTCCTTCACGCTCACCTTGATGACGTCGCCAATCCCCGCATAGCGGCGCTTCGAGCCGCCCAGCACCTTGATGCACATCACCGAGCGAGCGCCCGTGTTGTCGGCCACGTCCAATACGGACTGCATCTGTATCATCGTTGTTCTCGCTAACTCGTTCTTCTCCAACTTGCTCCGCGGCGCGCTGCCGCAGCCAGTATTGGAGCCCGTCCGGGTCAGGTCGCCGCCCGCTCGCGCGATCCAGCGAATTCACTGCTCTATGCCGCCCGCCCCCGCATGAACCGGGGCGCGGAAAGGTTGCGAATTATAAGGCTATCCTTATGATTCCGCAATGCAAACTCAGACTGTTTTCGCCTTCTCCACCAGCTGGATCACCCGCCACGCCTTGGTCTTGGCGATCGGCCGGCATTCCTCGATCAGCACGAGGTCGCCCTGCTTGCACTCGTTGCCCTCGTCGTGAACGTGATACTTGTTGGAGCGCTTCATCACCTTGCCATAGAGAGGGTGCTTCACGTGCCGCTCGACCAGCACGGTCACGGTCTTGTTCATCTTGTCGCTGACGACCCGCCCGGTGAGCTGCCGCCGCGTGTTCGCTTCGCTCATGCCTTGCCTCGCGCCTTCTCCGCCAGCAGCGTACGCACGCGCGCGATGTCGCGCCGCACCTTGCCGAGCTGGCTCGTGTTGTTGAGCTGCTGGGTTGCCTTCTGCATGCGCAGGCTGAAGTGCGCCTTGAGTAGCGAGGCGAGTTCCTGCTGCAGCTCCGCGGGCGACTTCGATCTCAGTTCGGCTGCCTTCATCTTCTAACCCCCGAACATGCGCGCGATGAACGTCGTGCGCAGCGGCAGCTTCGCCGCCGCGAGCCGGAACGCGTCTCGCGCCATCTCCTCGTCCACGCCGCCCATCTCATAGAGCACCGCGCCCGGCTTGATCTCGGAGACCCAGTACTCGGGGTTGCCCTTGCCGTTGCCCATGCGCACTTCCGCCGGCTTCTGCGAGATCGGCTTGTCCGGGAAAATGCGGATCCAGATGCGCCCTCCGCGCTTGATGTGGCGCGACATCGCGCGCCGCGCCGCCTCGATCTGGCGGGCCGTCAAACGCCCGCGCGAGGTCGCTTTCAGCCCGTATTCGCCGAAGCTCACCTTGTTGCCGCGGGTGGCGATGCCGCGGTTGCGCCCCTTCTGTTCCTTGCGGTATTTACGCCTTGCTGGTTGCAGCATTCTTCGCTCCTGCTTTCGTCCGGGTCGAGGTGCGGCGCGGCTTCCTGGGCTTCTTCTCCGCCGTGTCCGCGGCTGGCTTCTCGGGCGCCGCAACCGGCGTCACGGCCGCCCCTGCCGCCAACGGCTGCTCGTGCTTGTGCATCACCTCGCCCTTGAATACCCATACCTTGATTCCGATCACGCCGTAGCTGGTCTTCGCCTCGGACACGCCGTAATCGATCTCCGCCCTCATGGTATGCAGCGGCACGCGCCCTTCACGGTACCATTCGGTGCGGGCGATCTCGACCCCGTTCAAGCGCCCGGCGCTCATGATTTTGATGCCCTGCGCGCCGAGCCGCATCGCATTGGTGATGGCGCGCTTCATGGCGCGGCGGAACATGATCCGCTTCTGCAGCTGCTGCGAGATCGAATCGGCGATCAGCTGGGCGTCGAGCTCCGGCTTGCGCACCTCCTCGATGTTGACGTGCACCGGAACGCCCAGCATTTTCTGCAACTCCACCTTCAGCGACTCGATGTCCTCGCCCTTCTTGCCGATCACCACACCAGGACGCGCGCTGTGCACCGTGATCCTGGCGTTCTTGGCCGGGCGCTCGATCACCACCTTCGACACCGCCGCGTGGGCGAGCTTCTGCTTCAGGTGGTCCCGGACCTTGAGGTCCTCGAGCAGCATCGCCGGAAAGCTCTTGTTGTTCGCATACCAGCGCGAGGTCCAGCCGCGGTTGAGCGCGAGCCGGAAGCCGATCGGATTGATCTTCTGACCCATTCAATTTCTCCCGTCGCCGACGGTCACGAAAATGTTGCACGTCGGCTTGTTGATCCGCACCCCGCGGCCTTTCGATTGGGCGCGGAAGCGGCGCAAGAACGATCCGCGCTCCACGCAGATGTGCGTCACCTTGAGTTCATCGATGTCCGCGCCGTCGTTATGCTCGGCGTTGGCGATCGCGGACTCGAGCACCTTGCGGATGATGGTCGCCGCCTTCCGGGGGGAAAACTGCAGGATGTTCAACGCCTGATCGACCGGCCTGCCGCGGACGAGGTCAGCAACCAGCCGGCCTTTTTGGGCCGAGAGGCGCACGCCGCGCAGATTCGCTGTGGTCTTCATGTCCGGTTCCTCACGACTTCGCCGCCGGTGCCGCCGCCGGCGCTGCCGCCGGTGCCGGGGCTCCCGGCCCCGCGGACGAGCGCTTGTCGCCCGCTGCCGCGGCAGCCGCTGCCGCCGCGGCCTGAGCGGACCCGGCCTTGGAGTGCCCCTTGAAGATGCGGGTATGGGCGAATTCGCCGAGTTTGTGTCCCACCATGTTCTCCGTGACATAGACCGGCACGTGCTGCTTGCCGTTGTGCACCGCGATGGTGAGGCCGACGAAATCCGGCAGGATCGTCGAGCGGCGCGACCACGTCTTGATCGGACGCCTGTCGTTGACCTTCTGCGCCGTTTCCACCTTTTTCATCAGGTGGTGATCCACGAACGGGCCCTTCTTGATCGAACGTGCCATCTGTTTAGCCTCCCACAGCCTTGGCGTGGCGACGACGGATGATCATTGCGTTGGTACGCTTGTTCTTCCTCGTCTTGTATCCCTTCGTCGGCGTGCCCCAGGGAGACACGGGATGGGGATTGCCCTGTCCCGCCTTTCCTTCGCCCCCGCCGTGCGGGTGGTCGACCGGGTTCATCGCCGCCCCCCGCACCGTGGGCCGCACGCCGCGCCAGCGCACGCGCCCGGCCTTGCCCACCGATTCCAGCGAATGCTCCTCGTTGCCGACCTCTCCGATGGTCGCGCGGCAGTTGATGTGCACCTTGCGGATTTCCCCGGAGCGCAGGCGGATCTGCGCGTAATCGCCTTCTCGCGCGAGCAACTGCACCGAAGTGCCCGCGGCGCGCGCGAGCTGCGCGCCCTTGCCCGGCAGCATCTCGACGCAGTGAACCGTGGTTCCCACCGGTATGTTCCTGAGCGGCAGCGCGTTACCGACCTTGATCGGCGCCTCCGCACCGGAATAGAGCTGCATGCCCGCCGCCACGCCCTTGAACGCGATGATGTAACGGCGCTCACCGTCGGCGTAGAGAAGCAGCGCGAGGTGCGCGCTGCGATTGGGATCGTACTCGAGACGCTCGACCTTTGCCGCGATACCGTCCTTGTTGCGCTTGAAATCGATCACGCGGTAGTGCTGCTTGTGCCCGCCGCCCTGGTGGCGCACCGTGATCTCGCCGTGAGCATTGCGCCCCGCCTTCCTCACTTTGCGCTCGATGAGGTGCGCGACAGGCCGGCCCTTGTGCAGGTCGGGATTCACCACCTTGACCTGCTGGCGCTGGCCGGGTGTGACGGGTTTAATCTTGACCAGCATTACTTGGCCTCCGCTTGCTCGGCAAAGTTGATTTCATGCCCCGGCTTGAGGCTCACGTAGGCTTTCTTCCAGTGGTGGCGCCGGCCGGAGAGCATCCCGAAGCGCTTGCCCTTGCCGCGCACGTTGAGAACCTGCACCGACCGGACCTCGACTTTCTTGTCCTTGGCGCTGAACATCATCTCGATCGCCGCCTTGATTTCGCGCTTGGTGGCATCCGCAAGCACCCGGAACACGACCTGGTTGTTCTTGTCCGCCACGAAAGTGCCTTTTTCCGAGATCACCGGCGCCAGAAGCACCCGTGCCAGGCGCTCCTGCTGTTTCGCGCTTGCTGGCGCAGTCATGCGAGCACCTTCTCGATCCGCGACACCGCGCCCTTGGTGATGAGAACCTTCTCGTGGCGCATCAGCGTCACCGGATCGGCGTCCGCCGCGGTCACGATGTTGACATTCGGCAAATTGCGCGACGAGAGACGCAGGTTGTCGTCGAGGCTGTCGGTAATGATCAGCACGTCGTCCAGCCCCATGCTCTTCAACTTCGCCGCGAGGAGCTTGGTCCTGGGTCCGTCCAAGGTGAACGTCTCGATCACCATCAGCCGGTCCTCGCGCGCGAGCTGCGATAGGATCGAGCTCATGCCCGCGCGGTACATCTTCCGGTTGAGCTTGTGTGCGAAGTTTTCGTCGGGAAGATTAGGGAAGATCCGGCCGCCACCGCGCCACAGCGGGCTCGCGGCCGTGCCCGCGCGCGCGCGCCCCGTTCCCTTCTGTTTCCACGGCTTGCGGTTGGTCTTGTTGATCTCCCCCCGCGCTTTCTGCGAACGCGTGCCCTGCCGCGCGTTGGCGAAATAGGCGGTCATCACCTGGTGCACGAGCGCTTCGTTGTACTCGCGCCCGAAGGCCGTGTCCGAGGCCGATACCGACGCGGTGGGTTTGCCCTGATCATTAATCAATTTAAGTTCCATGGCGCGCCCGCTCACTTGGCTTTCTTGGGCTGGGTCGCCGGGCCCACCTTCCGCGCGCGCTTGGTCGGGCGCACCGTGACCCCGCCGCCACGCGAGCCCGGCAACGCACCCTTGATCAGCAGGAGCTGCCGTTCGGCGTCGATGCGGATGATCTCGACGTTCTGGACGGTGCGCGTCGCATTGCCCATGTGTCCCGCCATGCGCTTGCCCGGGAAAACCCGGCCCGGGTCCTGGTTCTGCCCGATCGAGCCCGGTTTGTTGTGCGAGACGGAATTTCCGTGGCTCGCCCGGTTGGAGGAGAAGTGATGCCGCTTGATTACGCCCGCGAAACCTTTGCCGTGCGAGGTCCCGGTGACGTCGACTTTCTGCCCGACCGTGAAAACGTCGGTCCCGATCACGCCGCCCGGCTTGAGCTCGCCGAGGTCCTCGGACGCAACGCGAAACTCCTTCAGGATGGAGCCCGCCTCCGCGCCGGCCTTGGCGAAATGGCCGGCCGCGGCCTTGTTGACCCGCCCGGGACGGCGCCGACCGTACGTCACCTGCACCGCGGCATAGCCGTCGATTTCAGGCGTCTTGATCTGGGTGACGCGGTTGTTCGACACGTCCACCACCGTCACCGGGATGGTGTCTCCATCATCGGTGAACACGCGGGTCATGCCGACCTTGCGCCCCACTAATCCCAACTTCATGTACTTGCCCTCAGTTTCAGGATTGAGTTATTAGGATTGAGGATGGAGCCCGCGACATCGTTCCGCTCCCGGCTTCCCATGCTCAATCCTCAGTCCTCAGTCCTCAGTCCTCAGTCCTACAGTTTGATCTCCACGTCCACTCCCGCCGGAAGATCCAGCTTCATCAGCGCGTCCACCGTCTTGTCGGTGGGGTCGATGATGTCCATCAGGCGCAGGTGCGTGCGGATCTCGAGCTGGTCGCGCGAGGTCTTGTTCACGTGCGGCGAGCGCAGCAGATCGAAGCGCTGCTTGCGCGTGGGCAGCGGCACCGGACCCTTCACGACTGCGCCGGTGCGTTTGGCAGTGTCCACGATCTCGAGCGCCGACTGGTCGATCAGGCGATAGTCGAACGCCTTCAGCCGGATCCGTATTTTTTGACTTTTAACCGCCATCTTTGTTCCTCGTGAAACGTGAATTGCGTTTGGTGAATCGAATCACGATTCACGAACCGTCGCTTACTCAATCACCTTCGCCACCACTCCGGCGCCCACGGTCTTGCCGCCCTCGCGGATGGCAAAGCGCAGCCCCTCTTCCATCGCGATGGGCTGGATGAGCGCCACCGTGATCGAAACATTGTCCCCGG
>VGID01000005.1 GCA_016868035.1 Betaproteobacteria bacterium
CTTGATTCGGATGCTGCCGGACGAGGCGGGACGTGTCAAGACACCCCGTTCTATTTCAGAGGGGAAATTCAGGAATTTGTGGACTTCGCTGGACTTCTTGGGATGGGTGTTGGCGGAGAGGGTGGGATTCGAACCCACGATACGCTTGCGCGTATTCCGGTTTTCGAGACCGGCCCATTCAACCACTCTGGCACCTCTCCCGTCCGCAAATCGATGCGCTTCTCCGTAGCAACCGGAACGGATGCAGCGGCCCGGGTCACTCGCACGAAGCCGCGATTTTATCAACACGGGAATTCCACGCCTAGCGCGGCCAGCCCGCAGCGGAGCCTCACGTGGCGCGCTCCAAAGCCTTCAGTCCGTCCATGTGCGGCCGCAGCACGTCGGGGATCTCCACCGACCCGTCCGCGCGCTGGTAGTTCTCCAGGATCGCGATGAGCGTCCGGCCCACCGCAAGGCCGGAACCGTTCAGGGTGTGCACGAGCTCCGGTTTGCCCTTCTCGCTGCGGAAGCGCGCCTGCATGCGTCGCGCCTGGAACGACTCGAAGTTGCTGCACGAGGAGATCTCGCGGTAGGCATCCTGCCCCGGCAGCCAGACCTCGATGTCGTAGGTCTTGGTTGCCGCGAACCCCATGTCCGCGGTACACAAGGTCACCACCCGGTACGGAAGCGCAAGCTTCTTCAAAATAGCCTCGGCGTGCGCAGTGAGCTCCTCGAGCGCCGCGTACGACCGTTCCGGCCGCACGATCTGCACCAGCTCGACCTTCTCGAACTGGTGCTGCCGGATCATGCCGCGGGTGTCCTTGCCGTAGGAGCCCGCCTCGCGCCGGAAGCACGGCGTGTGGCACGCGAACTTCAGCGGCAGATCCTCGAGTGGAAGGATCTGCTCGCGGACAATGTTCGTGACCGGGACCTCCGCAGTCGGGATCAGGTAGAAGTTGTCGGCCTCGATGTGGAACAGGTCCTCGTGGAATTTCGGCAACTGCCCGGTGCCGCGCATACTCGCGGCCGAGACCAGGTACGGAGCGTAGATCTCGGTGTAGCCGTGCTCCCGGGTATGGACATCGAGCATGAACTGGGTGAGCGCGCGGTGCAGCCGCGCGAGCGCGCCCCTCATCACGACGAAGCGCGCCCCGCTGATCCTGGAGGCGGCATCGAGGTCGAGACCGAGCGCCGCGCCCACGTCCACGTGATCCTTGACCGGGAAGTCGAACGCCCGCGGCATGCCGACCTTGCGTACTTCCGCGTTGTCTTCGGACGATGTTCCGGCCGGGACGCTCTCGTGCGGCACGTTCGGAACGTCCAGCAGGAAGTCGGAGAGCTTGCCCTGTATGGCCTCGAGCTCGCCCTCCAGAGCCTTCAGGCGGTCGGCCTGCGCGTTGACCTGCGCCATCAGTTGCGAGGCGTCCTCGCCCTTCGCCTTCAGCTGCCCGATTTGCTTGGAGAGCTGGTTGCGCTTCGCCCGCAGCTCCTGCGTCTCCGTCTGCTTCGCCTTGCGTTGCGCCTCCAGCGCCTCGAACGCGGAGATGTCGAGCTCGTAGCCGCGGTCCGCGAGCCGCTGCGCGACGGCGTGCAGGCTGGTGCGCAGTAACTGGATGTCGAGCATGTTCTTCCCGTCTTTTCCCGGCGCCACATTATCTCGGAGTTCGGCGCCGCTCGCCACTTTTAGGCGCCCGAACCGGCGCGCGCCGCGATCGGAGTCCGGCGCGCGACCGCTGCCGCCCGAAGGAGCTGTCTTGCCGCGCGGCTACTGGACTTCCCCGCGCTTTTTCTTCGCCTTCGCGTCGGACGCGCGCAGAGACGCGAGATACTCGCGGATGCGCGCTTCCAGCCCGCGCTCGGTCGGCCGGTAGAATTCCTCCGGCTCCATGCCCTCGGGAAAGTAGCTCTCCCCCGCGGCGTACGCCCCCGGCTCGTCATGCGCGTAGCGGTACCCGCGCCCGTAGCCCAGCTCTTTCATGAGCCGCGTGGGCGCGTTGCGCAGGTGCTCGGGAACGGGGCGCGAAGCGTCGTTGCGCACCCGCTCCTGCGCGGCGCCGAATGCAACATACGCCGCGTTGCTCTTCGGCGCGACCGCCAGATAGAGCGCGGCCTGCGCGAGCGCGAGCTCGCCCTCCGGCGAGCCCAGGCGCTCGTAGGTTTCACAGGCATCGAGCGCGAGGCGCAGCGCCCGCGGATCGGCGAGCCCGATGTCCTCGACGGCCATGCGTATCAGGCGCCGCCCGACGTACAGCGGATCGGCGCCGCCGTCGAGCATGCGGGTGAGCCAGTACAGCGCCGCGTCGGGTGCGCTGCCGCGCACCGACTTGTGCAACGCCGAGATCTGGTCGTAGAACTGGTCGCCGCCCTTGTCGAACCGGCGCAGGCGCTGGGCCAACGTGTCGCGCACGAAGGTTTCGTCGATTTCCCGCTGCCCGGTGCTGCCGGTGGCGGTCCCGATCTGCTCGAGCATGTTGTAGAGCCGCCGCGCATCGCCGTCCGCGGACGCGATCAGCAGCGCGCGCGCCTCTGGGGAGAAGACGAGCCCATGCAATGCGTCGCGTTGCGCGCGATCGAACAACTCCCCGAGCTCGTCCTCAACGAGTGGATGCAGCACGTACACCGCGGCCCGGGAAAGGAGCGCGCTGTTCACCTCGAAGGACGGGTTCTCCGTGGTGGCCCCGATGAACGTGAGCAGGCCCCGCTCCACGTACGGCAGGAAGGCATCCTGCTGCGCTTTGTTGAAACGGTGCACTTCGTCCACGAACAGCACGGTGTGGCGCCCGGACTGCTGGAGCGCGAGTTCCGCGCGCGCGACCGCGTCGCGGATGTCCTTGACCCCGGAAAAAACGGCCGATACCGCGATGAAATCCGCGTCGAACGCATGCGCCATCAAGCGCGCCAGCGTGGTCTTGCCGGAGCCCGGCGGCCCCCAGAGGATCATCGAATGCGGCGCCCGCGCCTCGAACGCGAGCCGCAGCGGCTTGCCCGGACCGAGCAGATGGGCCTGGCCCACGCACTCGGCGAGCGTCCGCGGCCGCAGCCGGTCCGCAAGGGGAGCGCGCGGCTCGCGCTTCTCGAACAAGGAGCCGGTCCCGGGGCCCCTATTCACTGATGACGTCCGCACCCTTGGGCGGGGTGAAGCGGAAGGAATCCGGAGAAAGCTTCGCGTTGCGCTCGATCGTGGAGAACTTGATCACGGTGATCTGTCCGAACTGGTCGCGCAACTCCATCGCTTCGAGCCCCGCCTTGCCGAAGCCCAACCGGATGCGCTCGAACGCGTTGTCTTTGACCTTGGGCGTCGCCTCGAGCCAGTCGAGGCCTTCCTGGTTGCCCAGGCTCGCGAGCGTGTAGTTCTTCTCGATCTCGCTGCTTCCAGCAAGCAGCGCGGCCGGGCTGCTTCCGAGCGCACGGTCAAGCTTGCGCACCGTGACCTGGTTCAGGTCCTTGTCGTAGATCCACAGCCGCGTGCCGTCGCCGACGATCACCTGCTCGTAGGGTTTGTCGTACTCCCACCGGAAGCGCCCGGGTCGGGCGAACTGCATCGTGCCGGTCGCCTGCTGCAGCATCTTGAGATTCTTGTCGAGAACCATCTGCGCAAAATGCGCGCGCGCAGTCGTCGTCTGCTGCAGGAACGCCTTGAGCGCCTCGATGCTCGAGGCCGCCGCGATCCCGGGCATGCACAGCAACAGCAGCGCGATGAGCGCTCTCATCAGAATTTTTTCACCCGGTCGATGTTGAAGATGCGTCCCCCGCGCAGCGTAACCACGGTGGTGAAGGGGTTGCCCACGGTCGGAAAGTAATAGAAGGTCTTCACGATATCGTGCCGCAAGTTCTCGATGCTCTCGTGATCGGGTTTTCCCGCGCGGATGAGCAGCTCGCCTTCGGTCATCCCGTGCTGCAGCCGGATGAAGGTATCGAAATCCATGCCGCGGACCGGCCCGACGGCCGCGGGCGCCGGCGCGACCGCGGGTGGCCGTTCTTCCGCGCGGCGCTGCTGCTCGGTGCCGGGCTTCTGGCTGTATTGGCCGCCGGTCTCGACGATGCCGCCCGGATTCGTGTTCACCTGCGTGGCCGGGCGGTTCGCGGGCGGCTTTTCCCCGTAGTTCGTCACGCCCTTCTCGTCCACCCATCGGTAGGCCTCGGCCGCGAAGGACACGCCGGCCACCGCGCCGAGCACGAGTGCGGTCAGACGATGCATGGGGAACCCTGTGCCGTCAGGAAGGTTTCGGAATACGGCTCAGACAGCAATATACGCCGAAAATTCGCTACCGGTCTTCCGCAGCCGAAGCCGGCGCCAGTACATCCCGGTTTCCGTTGGACTGCATCGCGGAGACCAGCCCCGCGCGCTCCATCTGCTCGATCAGGCGTGCCGCTCGGTTGTAGCCGATCCTGAGGTGCCGCTGCACGAGCGAGATCGAGGCGCGGCGCGTGCGCAGCACGATCGCCACGGCCTGATCGTAGAGGGGATCGGACTCCGCGTCGGGCGCCTCGAGCCCGCCCTCGCTTTCTTCCTCGGTTGCCGGCCCTTCGAGCACGCTCTCCACGTACTGCGGCCGCGCCAGGTTCTTCAGGTACTCCACGACCTTGTGCACCTCGTGGTCGGCGACGTAGGCGCCATGCACGCGCTGCGGAAAGCCGCTGCCCGGCGGAAGAAAAAGCATGTCACCCTGGCCGAGGAGCGCCTCCGCGCCCATCTGGTCCAGTATGGTGCGGGAATCCACGCGCGCCGAGACCTGGAACGCGATCCGCGTCGGAATATTGGCCTTGATGAGGCCCGTGATCACGTCCACCGACGGGCGCTGCGTGGCAAGCACGAGGTGTATGCCCGCCGCCCGTGCTTTCTGCGCAAGACGGGCCACCAGCTCCTCGAACTTCTTGCCCACCACCATCATGAGGTCGGCGAGCTCTTCGATGAACACGACGATCAGTGACATTTCGTGCACCGGCTCGGGATTCTCCGGGGTGGAAGTAAGGGGGTTCAGTATCGGGGTCTTTGCCTTCGCCGCCTCGCGCACCTTCTGGTTGAAGCCCGCCATGTTGCGTACGCCGAGGAGGTTCATGAGCTTATAGCGCCGGTCCATCTCTGCGACGCACCAGTGGAGCGCGTTCGCCGCGTGCCGCATGTCCGTCACCACCGGAGCGAGCAGGTGCGGGATGCCCTCGTAGACCGAGAGCTCGAGCATCTTCGGGTCGATCAGGATCACCCTCACCTGCGAAGGCGGCGATTTGTACACCAGGCTCAGCAGCATGGCGTTGATCGCCACGGATTTTCCGGAACCGGTCGTGCCGGCGATCAACAGGTGCGGCATCCGCGCGAGATCCGCGACGACGGGATTTCCCGCGATATCCTTGCCGAGCGCGAACGTAAGCGGGGAGCTCATGTCGGCGTAGATCTGCGAGCTCAGGATTTCGGAGATCCGCACGATCTGACGCGTCGGATTCGGGATTTCGAGACCCATCAGGCTCTTGCCGGGAATGGTTTCGACCACGCGGATGCTGACCACGGAGAGAGCGCGCGCGAGATCCCGCACGAGGTTGATGATCTGGCTGCCCTTGACGCCCACCGCCGGCTCGATCTCGAAGCGCGTGATGACCGGACCCGGATACGCGGCAACAACCTTCACCTCCACCCCGAAATCGAGCAGCTTCTTCTCGATCAGCCGCGAGGTAAATTCCAGCGTGTCCGCGCTCATCACCTCGAGGTCCTTCTCGGGTTCATCGAGCAGGCCGAGCGGCGGAAGCAGCGAATCGGGAAGATTCTCGAAGAGCGGCACCTGCTTCTCGCGCTCCACGCGTGCCGATTTGGGAATCTCGACGGCCGGCGGCTCGATGCGGATCGGCTCGTGGACGTCGAGCCGCTTCTTGCTCTCTTCCACGATCTCCTCGCGCTGGATCGCCGCCTGCTCTCCGGCGCGCCGGTCCTGGCGTTCCTGCAGTTTCTGCATCAGGAAGAAAAAGGCGGTCTCGGACCACCCGCCCAGGCGCTCGATCACCGCGAGCCACGACACCCCGGAGAAGAGACCGAAGCCGGCGGCAAACAGCAGCAGCAGGATCAGAGTGCCGCCCGTGAACCCCAGCGCGTGCGCAAGGCCATCCCCGACCACCGCGCCGAGGATTCCGCCCGGCGCGTGCGGCAGCGCGGCCTTGAGACTGTACAGGCGGATCGCCTCGATTCCGCTGCTCGCGAGGAGCACGACGGCGAAGCCCACGCAGGCGAGCGCGTGCGAGCTGCGGTCCGCAGCCGGCATCTTTTCGATGCGGCGGAATCCCCAGCGCACCAGCACCGCGCAAAACACCACCCACCAGTACGCCGACAGCCCGAACACGTAGAGCATGACATCCGCGATCCATGCCCCCACCCGGCCGCCGGCGTTGTGTACCGTGGTCGCGCTGACGCTGTGCGACCACGCCGGGTCGAGCTTGTTGTAGGTATAGAGGACGAGCGCGAGATACAACGCAACGCCAAGCAACGCAAACCACCCGGATTCGCGCAACAGCGCCGCGATCTTGGGCGGAAGCGGATTCTTCGCTCCCCGCGCACCTGGCGTCTTTTCGCTCAACAGCATTAAAATGCCCGGTTAACTGCCTGATTATACATTGAAAGGATTTTGCGGAAAGATGGGGCCGCGGACCGGAGGTGAGCGGGTGGCCCTCGAAGCGCCGCGAGCGGCGAATGCCAGACGAACCCGGCGCGGCACCGCCGCGCCGGGCCACCTGGCCCCAAAAAAACAAACCCCGCACTCGGCGGGGTTTGTCGTATGAATCTGCGAGGTGGGTTTACCGCACCACGCACTCCTGGCTCGCGCCGCCGCCGCCGCCACCACCACCCACACCGAGGGTGAAGGGCAACTGGGCGAGCGCCATACCCGGATCGCCCGGCAGCAGCACCGGTTGGCTATTCGGATCCCTCACGTACCCGAACTGGCCCTCGCGGATGAGCTGCGAGCCCGCACCGTTCTGCATGACGTAGGCGCCCGTATAGGTCGCGTGATAGACGCCACGCGCGAGCTTGTCGCTGGTGTTCGTGACGCCCTCGCAACCCAGCGTGCAGTCCAGCGTGTCGCCGGAGGAGCCGCGGATGCCGATCGTGGCGGAATTCGTCCCGATCTTGTAGGCGTCCTGATCGCCGCGCTTGCCGACGAGACCGGTCACGGTGCGCAGCCCGCCCTTGATCAGGCGCAGGAAGCTGCGATCCTCCTGCGGACGGTCTTGCACAAAGTGATACGCCTCGATCTTGAGCTGGGTGTTGGGGCGCATCGTCATCGAGCTGCCGTCGGTGAAATTGATCTGCGCGTAGCTGTCGCGCTGCGTCGTCAGGACGTCGCCGGGACGGACTTCCGACTTCTGCGACAGGATGCGCGCGGTGCCGTCCGCGCGCTGCACCGCGAGCGTGCCGCTCAGATGGGTGACCGTGCCGGCGCCGGCGGCAAACGCCGCCCCGCTCAACAGCATGAGCAGCATGAAGATCGCCAGACCGGAAAAATCGCGTTGCATCAACATATACCCTCCTCCGCTTTAGGTGAGCCCTGCCAATGCGGGCCCTGTCATCCGCCCCCGGATTCGTTGCAACATTTATACCAGACGGGAACTGCGCGGGGAGTGAACTAGTGCCCAGATTATAGGCACTTTTTCAGTGACAAACCGCACGTTAGCGTCCCTTCCGCGTCAGAAAACGGACGCCGGAGGCGATTTTCGGTCGGAAAGCGGCCGGTGGCCCGATGCGGTCAGGGCTTCCGCTGCCCGGCATGGTGGCGGGCCGAAGCGCGCCGCTGCATGGACTGCTGGTCCAGCACATGGATGCGGCGCTTCTCGGCGCGGATGAGCCCCTTGTTCTGCAGGTCCTTGACCACGCGGCTCACCATCTCGCGGGATGCGCCGATCATGCGCGCGATCTCCTGTTTCGGCGGCGCCTGCTCGACCACCCATTTCCCGTCGATGTTCTTGGCAAGGTCGAGCAGCAAGCGCGCGACGCGTCCATAGACATCGATCAGCGCGAGGCTTTCGATCTTCCGGTCGGCATCGCGTAGCCGTTTCACGAGGCTGCGGATGATGAGCATCGCAAGCTCGAAGTTGTCCTTGAGGATGCCGATGAACCCGGCCTTCGTTATGCGCAGCATCTCGCACGGCTCGAGGGTCTCCACGCTCGCCGAGCGCACCTGTTCGTCGAGCAAGCCCATTTCCCCCAGGAACTCGTGGGGCCCCATGATGGAAAGTATTACCTCGTGCCCTTCCTCGTCGGGGATCAGGACCTTCACCCTGCCCGACAAGATGATGTAGAGCGAGTCGGTCTCCTCGCCCGCGCGCATGATGAACGAATTGCGCGGAAAGCTCCGATGCTGCACGCAGCTCATGAGCTGGCTCAGCTGCAGGTCGGAAAAGAGAGAGAACAGCGGTACGCTCTTGAGGATCTGCGGATTCAGTGTGAACTGTGCCGCCATCGTCACCAACCCCCTGCACCGGCTCGTGTCATGGCCTGCCCCTCCCGCGGACGACAGCCCATATACTGCCAGATCATGCGTCTGGCGTCACGCGGAACGGCAACGCGTATCCCGCCCAGTCCTGCCGGGACGGGAGTGCCCGTCCCGCACTCGTCCAATTCCGGCTCGCGCGAGTATCCGTAACGCAAAGACGGCGAGTGGTTGCGGATCGAAACGGCGCGATTCGAATCCGAGGACTAAGGAAGCGCCGCGCGCAAACGTTTCTTTTCGGACCATTCTTGCGCAACACCACGCGCGGCGGCTCGACATGCGCGCGCGCGCGCTGCTAAAGTTCTCCTTTTCCCGACATCCGCGCGCACGATGGCTCACGCTCCGAAACACTGCCGGCTGCTGATCCTGGGATCCGGTCCGGCCGGCTACACCGCCGCAGTCTATGCCGCCCGCGCCAACCTGAAACCCGTGCTGGTCACGGGCTTCGCCCAGGGCGGGCAGCTCATGACAACCACCGATGTGGACAACTGGCCCGCTGACGCAACCGGCGTCCAGGGGCCCGAGTTGATGGAACGCTTCCTCAAGCACGCCGAGCGCTTCGGGACGGAAATCATCTTCGACCATGTCAACACCGCCAAGCTCAAGGAAAACCCGCTGGCGCTGGTCGGAGACGAAGGTACCTACACCTGCGATGCGCTGATCATCGCCACCGGCGCCTCCGCAATGTACCTCGGCCTGCCTTCCGAGCAGAAATACATGGGGCGCGGCGTATCGGGATGCGCGACGTGCGACGGCTTCTTCTTCAAGGGCCAGGAAGTCGCGGTCGTCGGCGGCGGAAACACCGCGGTCGAAGAAGCGATCTACCTCTCCAACATCGCGAGCCACGTCGCCGTGATCCACCGCCGCGACAAGTTCCGGGCTGAAGCGATCCTGGCGGACAAGCTCAACGAGAAGGTCACCGCGGGCAAGGTCACCATCCTGTGGGACCATGTGCTGGACGAAGTGCTCGGGAACGACACTGGCGTGACCGGCATGCGCGTGAAGAACGTCAAGACCGGGAAACGCACCGAAAAGAACCTGCAGGGGGTGTTCATCGCCATCGGGCACCGGCCCAATACCGAGATCTTCTCCGGGCAGCTCGAAATGGAGAACGGCTACATCATCACCCGCGCCGGTCTGAATGGAAACGCCACAGCCACCAGCGTGCCCGGCGTGTTCGCCGCGGGCGACGTGCAGGACCATGTCTACCGCCAGGCGGTGACCAGCGCGAGCACCGGCTGCATGGCGGCGCTCGATGCGCAGAAATTTCTGGAGAGCCGCGGACTGATCTGACCGCCGGATCCTGCGGCGAGTCGATCGCCCATTCGCGTAGCGCAGGCGACCCGCAATGAGCCAACGCAAGCAGAAGCCCCCCACCGACGAATCGGAAGCCGACGTCTTTCGCGAATACGTTTCGGACGTGACGCCGTTGCGCGACCCGGGGAAGGCCGTGCTCGAGCGGGTGCGTCCGCGCCCGGTGCCGACACAGCGCCTGCGCGACGAGCGCGCCGCCTTGCGCGACAGTCTGCACGCCGGCGTCGCATGGGATGCCGGATTCGAGACCGGCGAGGAACTCTGTTTCCTGCGCGCGGGCATCGGCCAGCAGGTCCTGCGCAAGCTGCGCCGCGGCCATTGGGTGGTCCAGGACGAGCTCGACCTGCACGGGCTGACGAGCCTCGAGGCGCGGCCGATACTGGTGGAGTTCCTGAACGACTGCATGCGCCGCGGGCTGCGCTGCGTGCGCGTCATCCACGGCAAGGGGCTGCGCTCGAAAAACCGCGAGCCCGTGCTGAAGCAGAAGGTGGCCAGCTGGCTCGCGAGCCGCGACGAGATCCTGGCGTTCTGCCAGGCGCGACACACCGAAGGCGGCAGCGGCGCGGCGGTGGTATTACTTCAAGGCGAAAGGCGAAAGTCGAAAGGCGAAAGGATAACGTAAGAACTGTCCTGCTGTTTGCTCTGCTTTGCGCCCTTTCGCCTTTCGACTTCCGCCTTTCGCCTTTCGCCTTCAGATGGCCGCTTCGTCAGTCTCCCCGGTGCGGATGCGTATGACCTGCTCGACGCCGGACACGAAGATCTTGCCGTCGCCGATCTTTCCGGTGCGCGCCGCCTTGACGATGGCGTCGATGGCGCCCTCCAGCAGTTTGTCCGGGACCACGACTTCGACTTTCACCTTAGGCAGGAAATCCACGACGTATTCCGCCCCGCGGTAGAGCTCGGTGTGCCCCTTCTGCCTGCCGAAGCCCTTGACCTCGGTCACGGTAAGGCCGCTCACGCCGATCTCGGACAACGCCTCCCGGACTTCGTCGAGCTTGAATGGCTTGAAGATCGCCTCGATTTTTCTCATGGTCTCCTCCGCAAACCGCTGACGCGCCGCAAATTAAAGCATAGCACACGCGTTCAATCGAACGGGTGCCGGAATTTGCTGGTGATCGGGAAACGCCAGTCCTTGCCGAAGCCGCGCGGCGTGATGCGGACACCGACCGGGGATTGCCTGCGCTTGTACTCGCTCGCGCGCACCAGGCGCACCACGCGCTCCACGTCGGCGGGCGCATGCCCCTGCGCGATGATCTCCCTGGGACTCAGGTCGTTCTCGACGTAGGCCTCCATGATGGCATCGAGCACCGGGTACGGCGGCAGGCTGTCCTGGTCCGTCTGGTCCGGGCGCAGCTCCGCCGAGGGTGCGCGCTCGATTACGCGCTGGGGGATGGCCGCGGACAGGCGGTTGCGATAATTCGCGAGCCGGTAGACCAGCATCTTGTTGATGTCCTTCAGCACTCCGAACCCGCCGGCCATGTCGCCGTAGAGGGTAGCGTAGCCCGTTCCCATCTCGCTCTTGTTGCCGGTGGTGAGCACGAGTGCGCCCGTCTTGTTGGACAGCGCCATCAGCAGGTTGCCCCGTATGCGCGACTGCAGGTTTTCCTCCGTGGCGTCCGCGCTCAGGCCCTCGAATTCCTTCGCGAGCGCCTTGGTGAACGCCTCGTAGATCGGCCAGATCGGGATCTCCGTGTAGCGGACTCCGAGCGCGCGCGCCTCGGCCCGCGCATCCTCGACGCTGATCTCCGCGGTGTAGCGGGACGGCATCATCACCGCGCGCACGCGCCCGGCCCCGAGGGCGTCCACGGCGATCGCCAGCGTCAGCGCCGAGTCGATCCCGCCCGACAGCCCCACCAGCGCGCCGGGAAACCCGTTCTTGTCCATGTAATCGCGCACGCCGGTGAGCAGCGCGCGGTAGACCTCGGCTTCCTCCGGGAGCGACGCCGCGATCTCCCCCGCTTGCGGCTCGCCGTCGGTCAGCGTGACGAGCCCGAGCGCCTCCTCGAACATCGGCAGTTCCTGCGTGAGCGCGCCTTCGCGATTCAGCACGAACGAGGCACCGTCGAACACAAGCTCGTCCTGTCCGCCGACCATATTGACGTACACGAGCGCCATGCCGCTTTCCGCGACACGATCGCGCATCACGTCGTGGCGTATCTGTCGCTTACCGACGTGGTAGGGCGATGCGTTCAGCACCAGCAACACGTTCGCACCGGCCGCGCGCGCGGCGCGCGGCGCCTCCGCATTCCACGAATCGGCGCAGATGTTGATGCCGAGGAGCTCCTCCGAACCGCTGCGCGGCGACCTCGCGGTCGCGGGACCCGAGGCGCCCCAGGCATCCTCGCAGATATTGACCCCGAAATTGACGCCGTTCACGCCGCACACGTACGCCGTCCTGCCGGGCTCGAAATAGCGCTCTTCGTCGAACACCGTGTAGTTCGGCAGCTGCCACTTGTCGTACACGCCCAGTATCCTGCCCCGCTGGATCACCGAGGCCGAGTTATGGCGCTTGCCGTTGGTCTTGCGCGGATGGCCCACCACCAGGGTGATGTCCGTGACGCGCGCAGCAAGGTCGCCGAGGGCGCGGTCGCACGCTTCGAGGAAATCTTCCCTCAGGAGCAGGTCCTCCGGAGGATAGCCGCACAACGCGAGCTCCGGCGTCACCATCATGTCGGCGCCGGCAGCGCGCGCGCGTTCGGCGAAGCCCGCGATGCGCGCCACGTTGCCGGCGAGATCGCCGACGGTGGCGTTCAACTGCGCGATCGCAATTTTCATCTTGCTAATATATCATCGGGCCGTCTCGGAACCGCAACCGGCGCCCGCGCGCATGACTACGGGACGCGCCGCTGTCCGCCCCCCCATTGCTTGCGATGAGCACCGTCGAAGTCCTCGATACCCTTGACGCAGTGCCGGCCGGGGAATGGAATCGCCTCGCGGGCGACGATCCGTTTCTCAGCCACGAATTCCTGTCCGCCCTGCACGCGACGGGATGCGCAGCGGCAGGCACCGGGTGGGCGCCGCGATACCTCGTCGCGAGACCCGGCGGCGCCCTGCTCGGCGCGATGCCGCTGTACCTCAAGACGCACTCCTACGGCGAATACGTATTCGACTGGTCGTGGGCCGACGCCTACGAGCGCCACGGCCTCGCCTACTACCCGAAGCTGCTCGCGGCAGTGCCGTTCACGCCGGTGACCGGCTCGCGTGTGCTCGCTCATGACGCGCGCGTGCGCGAGCAGCTCGTCGACGCGGCACTCGATCTCGCGCGCACGCTGCGGGTGTCCTCCCTGCATTGCCTTTTCCCGATGCGCGAGGAAGCGGAGCAGATGCGCGAACGCGGCATGCTCCTGCGCACCGGGATTCAGTTTCACTGGTCGAACCGCGGCTTCGCGACGTTCGAGGACTTCCTCGGAGCGCTCAGCCACGCCAAGCGCAAGAAGATCAGGCAGGAGCGGCGCAAGGTGAAGGAGGCGGGCGTGAGCTTCCGGTGGCTCGAGGGCGCGGAGATCGCCGCGAGCGAATGGTCGTTCTTCAACCGCTGCTACCGCCAGACCTACCGCGAGCACGGGTCCACGCCCTATCTCAACCTCGATTTTTTCCGGCGCATCGGTGTCGCCATCCCGCACCGCATCGTGCTGATCCTCGCCTACCGCGGCGGCGGACCGATCGCGGCATCCCTGCACCTGAAGAGCGGTACGCGGCTCTACGGGCGGTACTGGGGCGCTCTGGAGTTCCACCCGGCGCTGCATTTCGAGACCTGCTATTACCAGGCGATCGATTACTGCATCGCCCGCGGCCTCGCGGTATTCGAGGGAGGCTCGCGCGGGGAGCACAAGCTCGCCCGCGGCCTCGCGCCGGTGGAAACCTGCTCGGCACACTGGCTCGCGCGTTCCGAGTTCGCCTCCGCCGTGCAGGAGTTCCTGTCGCGAGAATCCCGCAGCGTCGACCGGTACGTGGACGAGCTCAACGAACGCAGCCCGTTCAAACGCCCGCCCGCGACGGAAGCGACGGAGACGCGCGGGCGCTCGGAACATGACACCGGGAGCCCCTGAATGTAGCGCTGCGCGTACCGCACCCCTTATCCGCTGGCGAACGGACGTCGTAAGCGGCCGCTTACTGCTTACCGATGTTTTCGCGGCGAAAGCGCGAGAAGAAGTGCCACATCTCGGAGTTCGCGTCGATCACCGACGTGCTCGCGCCCAGCAGCACCGTGAGGTAGTCCTGGCGCCCGCCGGGCCACACGTGGCCCGCGCCCGTGAGCTTCCACAGGACGACCTCCGCCCCCGCGCGACACGGAGCATACCAATACCGCAGCGCCGTGTGTTCCGCGTCGCGTGCGCCGGGCTTTCCGATTACGGGCTCGTCGCGCCGCGCCTGCGCGGGGCACTCGTTGTGTTCGCGCCACTTCTGCAGCATGGACTCGACCGGCTGGTGGAAGACCCGCGTGTCGGTCATGGGAAACGCCGGACCGAGCCCGCCATCGTAGAGCGCGCGCTCGTCGTCCACGCTGTGGATGTGCATCACCGGCACCGGGAGCGCAGGCGCGCTCCATGGCAACGGCATCGCACCCGCGACACCCGCCACCGCCGCGATGCGATGCGGTATTTCCGCAGCCAGACGGTACGCCATCATCGAGCCGTTCGAGAGCCCGGTCGCGTAGATCCGCGCCGGGTCCACGCGGATGCGCCGCGCCAGGTCATCGAGCAGCGCAGCCGAAAATCCCACGTCGTCGACTCGCTGCAGCGCCGCCCAGCCGCAGCATGCGCCGGCGTTCCAGGTGAGCAACCGTCCCCCGACGCCGCCGGAGCCGTTCGGATACACGGCGATGAAGCCCTCGCGATCCGCGGTCTCATCCATGCGCGAGTACCACTTCTGGGCGCGGGCATTGCCCCCGCCGCCGTGGAAATTCAGTACCGCCGGCAACGGCTTGCCCGCGGACGCCTGTGGCGGCACATGCACGAGATAGCTGCGGCGCATCCCGCCGTGCGAGAGCGAGAACTCGTGGTCGCCCGGCGCCAGCGCCGCACCGGCGCCGCCCGCCACCAGGACCAGGGCAAGCGCAAGGACGCGAGCGACGTTCAGCGGCACACGAGTCACGAGTCGCCAGTCACGAGCCACGCTTTTCAGTTCAGTTGAATGCGCTCGCCCCACGGAACTTTGCTCCGGCCCTTGACGAGCCAGATGACCGGAAAGTCGGGCGCGCGGCGCGGGAATTCGCCCTCGGCGTCGGTGAAATAGAGCAGCGCGTCGGGACGCAGGCACCGGCCGGCCATCCACTCGAACACCGGCAGGAAGCTCGTGCCGCCCCCGCCTCCCAGCTCGCGCGGAATCGAGATCGGCTCCCACGGCTCGAACACCCAGGGCCCCCTGGAATCGAGCCGCTCGTCACACGCGAGCAGCGTCACGCGCGCGCGGAGCTGGCCCTTCAACGCGTCTATTTCCGCCGCGAACTGCGCGAGATCTTCCTCCCCGACCGAGCCGCTCGTATCGAGCGCGACGTGCAGGTCCACTTCGCCGCCGGCAAGCCCGGGCAGCAGCGCGGCGCCCTCGCGCCGCGAGGGCCGCTGGAAACTGTAGTCGTCGCGCGCAAGACCCATCAGATAGCGCGCAAGCAGCGCGCGCCACGGCAGCTGCGGCTGGATCAGGTTGTCCACCAGGCGCAGCCAGGACTCGGAGAGCCGTCCCGCCTGGCGCGCCTGCTGCGCGGCGGAAGCCATCCGGCCCTGCCAGCGCCGCGCCAGCTCTTCGCGGGCCGCCGGGCCGGCTTCGGCGCGAAGAACGGCATCCTCCAGAGCGCCATGGCGCGTCCTCGCCGTGCCGGCGTTCTTGTCACCGATCACGACGTGTTCCTCGAAAAGATGCCGGTCGAGGGTCGTTTCCGCCGATTCCGGTGGAAGCAGCGGGTAGATCTCCTCGGCCGAGAGCCCGCGAAATTCCGGGTTGAGCAACGCGCCGGGTGGCGGCCTCAGCCCTTCGTCCGCCAGCAGCAGGTTGGCGGCATGGTCGCACGCGATATCCCAGCGCCTGCGCGTGCGGTGGCTGCGCCGCGCGAAATGGCCAAGCGCGCAGTGCATCGCCTCGTGCGCGAGCACGAATTGGGTCTGCGCGAGGCTCAAGCTCGCGACGTATTCCGGATTGAAATAGATCGCGCGCGCGTCCGTCGCGACGGTCTCGCACCACGCAGGCCCGGCGGCCACGAGCGGCAGGTGCAGCGTGAGCGAGCCGATGAAAGGCTTCTCGAGTATCAGCCGCGTGCGCGCGGCGCCGAGCTTGGTTTCGATTTCCCGCAGTTCGCTCACATCGTGGAGGCGAGCTTGAGGTCGTAGAGCACGAGATCGGTGATGCTCGCGGCCCATTCCGCGAACTCGGGCACCGCGATCAGCGGCTTGCCCACGGACCGGTGCATGTCGGTGACCAGCATCACGCCCATCTCGCGCTGTGGAAAACGCCGCGCGTAGTTGAGGATACTGCCGTAGACGAGCGTTGCGTGCGGCAGGTTGCGCACCTGCACCGCCCGGCGCACCAGAGCCGCGGCCACGCCGTACTGCAGATCGATCTCCTCCGGCACCGCCGCGCTCTCCCCCTTCACGATCGCGTCGATGTCGGGGAGCCGGTCCATGTTCTCGACGTAAGCCTTCAGCTCGAGCCCTGCAGCCCGTCCCACGCACGCCTGGAGCGCGTCGAGCAGCAGTTCCGGCGCATCGCCGAACTTGACGAGCGCGCGGTGCGCGTATTCCCACGACCGCGGACTGGGAAAGGCAAGCGGGCTCTGCGCGGGATTGAAATCAAACAGCAGGTCGGGGCGGAACCGCAGGAAAGCGATGACCCGCGCGTCGATACCGGCCGCATGCGCCCACGCCACCCAGTCGTCGAGGTTGGGCTCGATCTCGTAGTGGGTAAACCGGTTGGCGAGCGGCGCCGGCATCACGTAGCTCACGCCGCGGTCGCCGTGCCGGTTGCCCGCGGCGAAGATGACCCAGCCGCGCGGGACGTGGTATTCGCCGAGCCGGCGGTCGAGGATGAGCTGGTAGGCAGCGGCGGTGACGGTGGGGGTAGCGGAGGTGATCTCGTCCAGGAACAGGATGCCCCGCGCGCCATGGCGCCGCTCGTCCGGCAGCAGCGCCGGCACGGACCACTCGACCATGTCGCCCTTGCGAAACGGCACCCCGCGCAGGTCAGTCGGCTCCATCTGCGAGAGCCGTATGTCGATGAGCGGCACGCCGTGGTTGAGCGCGATCTCACCGATGATCTGCGACTTGCCCACGCCCGGCGGGCCCCACAGCATGACCGGCGTGTGCGCGGCCGCTTCCGTGCTCACGAACTCGCGATCGAGTATCTCGAGGATATGCGACGGACGCATGGGAGCGGGATTATGGCGCGGTGCCCGCGCTGGCGCGCGCTTAAATCATAGCACGGCGCGCACCGGTCCCGCCGGTGATTGAGTTCGTCGATGAGTCGTTCCGACAGTTCCACCGGCAGCGGATGCATGGCAGGCCCGCCGGCTACCGCAACGTGCGTTTGTTACCGTATAGTGTTACAGCATTCCGAATTCCCGCTACCATGAAATTCTGCAGTAACTGCGGTTCGTCGCTGTCCGTCCGCGTGCCGCCCGGCGATACGCTGCAGCGCCACGTGTGCGACGCCTGCAATACCATCCACTACCAGAACCCGCGCATGGTCGTGGGCTGCATCGCCGAGTGGGAGGACAAGATCCTGCTGTGCCGGCGCGGCATCGAGCCCCGTTACGGACTGTGGACCGTGCCTGCCGGCTACATGGAGAACGGCGAGACCACGTTCGACGGCGCCGTGCGCGAAACGCTCGAGGAAGCCCACGCGCGCGTGGAGATCGGAGCGCTCTACGCGCTCTACAACATCCCCCACATCAGCCAGGTCTACATTCTGTTCCGCGCGCGGCTGCTCGACCCCGCGGTCAGGCCCGGCGCCGAGACGCTCGAAGCCCGGCTGTTCGCTGAATCCGATATTCCCTGGGAGGAGATCGCGTTCGCCACCGTGCGCAACACCCTCACGCACTATTTCGCCGACCGGCGCCAGGGGAAGTACTCGTTCCACATGGGAACGATCGAGCCGGTGAAGAAGCGGTAATGGGCAACGCGTGTACACGGGCGGGGGGGACGCGCTCGACCTCGCAGACCGGTATTCCCGCTTTCAACCGACATCGCGAAAGGAGCCATTCGCCATGCTGTCCGTTCGCCGTTCTAGGGCGCCGCTGGGCGCGGAAATCGCGGGGATCGATCTGTCCGGGGAGGTGGACGCGCGCACCTTCCGGGACATCGTCGAGCTGTTTCACCAGCACGAGGTCGTCTGTTTTCCGGATCAGAAGCTAACGCCGGAGCAGCACGTCGCGTTCAGCACGCGTTTCGGCGAGATCTGGATGCACCACCGGACCGACTGCTGCAGGCCGGGCTATCCGGAAATTTTCGTCGTGTCGAACATTGTCGAGAACGGCAGGCCGATCGGCAGCCGCGACGCGGGAGTATTCTGGCACTCGGACTTCTGCTATGTGAAGGAGCCGGCGCGCGCATCGCTACTCTACGCGCGGGAAGTTCCGCAAAAAGATGGCGGGCCGCTCGGCGACACGCTGTTTGCGAGCATGACCACGGCCTACGAGGCCCTGCCCGATGCGACCAAGCGGCGGCTGGAAGGGTTGAAAGCGGTCAACTCATACTCCCGGGGCTATTACCGCGACCGCAAAAGCGGTCCGCGCCGCGAGCTGACCGAAGAGCAGAAGAGTATCACGCCCGATGTCGAGCACCCGGTGGCGCGCACTCATCCTTACACTGGAAAGAAGTGTCTGTTCGTCAACGAGGGTTACACGACCCGCATCGTCGGCATGAGCGAGACCGAGAGCGAGGCTCTGCTCGCCGAGCTCTTCGCGCACGTCGCGCGCCCGGAATTCGTCTACCGGCACCGGTGGCGGGTGGGCGATCTGGTCATGTGGGACAACTGCTCGACGCAGCACCGCGCCGTCATGGATTACGCGCTGCCGCAGCGCCGCCATATGGAGCGCACCACCCTGCACGGCACGGCGCCGTTCTAATCCGCGTCCGCCTTCGAGGAAGAAGCGGCCGACGTACGAGCTCCGGAGCTGCTCCGCGCCGGGCGCTTCGATACCGCAGCGCCCGTCTTGTGTGGCATCGCGGAAGCGAACCAGTCGACGATCGCTCCTCCGGTCAGGAAAATCACTTCCTTGTGTTTGCGCAACGCAGCGAGAAAGCGCTCGAGCCGGCCGATGCGATGCGGTACGCCGACAAGATGCGGGTGCAGCGGGATGTGCAGGATGCGAGGTCCCGTTTCGATCTCGCGCAGGTAGCACTCGAGCGTCAGTTCCAGCCGCTCGAACATCTCGCTGGTCGGATGGCGTTCCTGCGCGTAGATCACGCTGTCGTTGGTCTCCAGCCCGTACGGAATCGAGACCAGCGGGCCGTGCCGGGTCGTCATCCAGCTCGGAAGGTCGTCGAGGCACCATTCGCACACGTAATCGAGCCCGAGCTCCTTGAGGATGTCGGGCGTGTCGAAGGTCTCCTGCAGGCCGGGGCCCAGCCAGCCACGGACTTTCTTACCGGTGTAGGTGACGATCTCGTCCAGCGCTTCCGTGATCATCGCGCGCTCGTCGGGCACGCTCTTCACCGAGCGCTGGATCACGCCGTGCCCCATCCATTCCCACTTCGCCTCGAGGATGCGCTCGGCGAGACGCGGGTAGGTCCTGATCACGCCGGAATTGATCGCGCAGGTGACCGGCACGCCGCGCAACGCCCGGAACAGGCGCGCCATGCCCACCCGCAGCCCGTACTCTGCCCACGACCAGTTGGGTATATCCGGAACCGCTGCCTGGCCGTGCGGGGGACTCAGTATGCCGCGCGGCATGGGCTGATCGAAGGGCCACACTTCGACGTTGACCACCACATGCACGATCAACGGCTTCCCGCCGGGCGGGGCGAGCCGCGCGCGCTCGTCGGCAAGCTCGTACGCAATGCGCGGGTTGGACACCCCGGCCTCCGCAGCTACAGGTCGCCTCCGCCCGCGAGTGCGCTGACGTCGTTCAAGGTGTCGAGCGCGTCGCAGCTGCGGCGGATCTCCCGGGCGAGTGCCTCGCCCCAGACCGGGGTCGCAAGCTGGTAGAACTTGCGCTCGATTTCCTGCGCGCTGTGCGGATTGCCGATCTCCCCCTTCGGCACGTCGCACTTCCCCTCGTACGCGGTGCCGTCCTTGAGCACGATCTTGAGGTGCGCGGGCTGCCGCCGCGGGAAATCCTTGTTGAATTCGGGCTCCTCGATCATCTCGACGCGCGCCGCGAGGTCGAGCACTGCCGGGTTGTTGAACGCGCTCTCGCCAAACACGTCGAGATCGGTGCGCGCATGGTGGAGGATGGTGGCGATCGAGAACGGCGTGGAAAATTGCGTGCCGAACATGCTCTTCGGGCGCTTCTCTCCACAAAACACGAGCATGCGGTAGCCGCGCACTTCGATCCGCTCGACCGACTCCGGCGCAAGCTTCCTGCCCGGAACCCTGGCGAGCGCGTCGAGCAGCGCATCAATCGCGCAGTGGACGTAGCGCGCGCTCGGATAGAGCTTGATGTAGTTCTCGGTGATCAGCCAGCGGCGGCCCAGGTCGGCCGCGGCCCGTTCCGTGCTGAAGTCATCCGCGAGGATCTTGCCGAACGTCACGCTCGGCGCGTCGAGCGGACCGGTGAAACCGGACTGCACCAGGCGCACCGCCATCTGGCCGGTGAAATTGGCGTGCGCCGGATAGTAATTGCGGATCGTCGCGCCGTCGAGCATGGTCTGGCGGTTGCCGCCAAGCGGCGTGGAGGCCGCGATGTTGATTGCCTGCCGCATCTCGCTGTGGCTCAATCCGCTGAGCCTGCCAACCGCTACGGTCGAGCCGATTACTCCGAACGTGCCGTGCGTCTGCACTACGACTCGCATCTTGTACGCACCGCCCACGCGCCCGCAGACTTCGTAGCCGAGGACGATCGCCAGCAGCAGATCGCGTCCCGAGAGGCCATACTCCTGCGCGTGGGCGAGCGCGGCAGGAATCACGTGTATGCCCGGATGACCATTGGTGTAGAAATGGCCCTCGTCGAGCTCGAGCCATACGCCGGCCGCGGCATTGAGCAGCGCCGCGTCGAGCGGATTGGCGCGTTTGCCGGTACCGATCACCATCGCACGCCCGGGCGCGACCTTGGGCAGGTGCCGCGCGGCCAGGCTGCGCATCTCCTTCTGCTGCATGCCCGCCGCGATCACCGGCAGCGTATCGCTGAGGATGAGCTTGCAGTGCTCGACGATATTCGACGGAAGGTCCTCGAAGCGCGTCTCGCACGCAAATTGGGCGAGGGCGTCGAGGTAATCGGCTTTTACCGGGGTATCCATATTCGTGGCGACCGCGTTGTTGAAAACGAATTGACGAGCGCTACCGGACGCTCACGGGCGCAGCCGTGCCGCGTGGAGCGGAAAATCCGCAACGGGCGACACGGCAGTGCTGCAGGCAGAAACGGCCTCACTGACTCGAATCGAGTCCAGCCTGCTTCACCACTCTTGACCACTTCTGGGCTTCGGACTTGATGAAGGCCGCGAACTGCTCGGGTGTGCTCGCGACCGCCTCCGCGCCCTGGCTCGACAGGGTCTCCCTCATTTCCGACGCGAGCAGATGCTTCGCAACTTCGCGTTGCAGGCGTGCGACCACCTCCGGCGACGTCCCGGTCGGCGCGAGCAGGCCGGTCCAGCCGGTAATGACCACGCTCGGATATCCGGCCTCGACCATCGTCGGCACGTTCGGGAAAGGCGCGGCGCGTTTTTCTCCGGCCGTTGCGATGAGCCGGAGCTTGCCGGTTGCCACGTGCTGAGCCGAGCCGAGCATCGGGGTGAACATGAGCGCGACCTGTCCGCCCACCAGCTCGGCCACTGCCGGAGTCTGGCCCTTGTACGGAACGTGCACCATCTTGATTTTCGTCTCCGCGGCGAAGAGCTCCGCCGCGAGGTGCGTCTGGTTGCCCACGCCGAAAGAACCATAGTTGAGCTCCCCGGGGCGCGCCTTGCCCAGGGCGACGAGCTCTTTGACCGATTTGACCGGCAGCGACGGGTTGACGACGAGGCCGAAGTGGTTGGTCACGAGCTGGCTGATCGGCACGAAATCGCGGAACG
Source organism: Betaproteobacteria bacterium (assembly GCA_016868035.1). Classification (GTDB taxonomy): domain Bacteria; phylum Pseudomonadota; class Gammaproteobacteria; order Burkholderiales; family SG8-41; genus SG8-41. The sequence continues at coordinate 21,920 of VGID01000005.1, forward strand.
TGTCGTACGGCAGTTTCTTGAAGACGTACGGATTCATCGTGAGCGCGCTCGGCACGCCGAGCACGAGGTTGTAGCCGTCGGGCTTGGATTTGGCCGCGGCTTCCATGCCGATGATGCCGTTCGCGCCCGGCCGGTTGTCCACGATCACCTGCTGGCCCCAGGCCTCAGTGAACTTCTGGCCGATTACGCGGGCCATGATGTCGGGACCGGAGCCGGGCGCTTGCGCGACGATGATCCGGATCGGACGGGTGGGATAGTCCGGCCGCGTCTGCCCGGTTGCGGTGCCGGCGATCAGGGCGAGTAACACGCCCCAGCACGAGACGAACGGAATGGATTTCATAGGCCCCCCTATTTAGCCACAGGTCCCGCCAGGTGAACGTCCGGCAGCCCGCGGACACCAAAATTATCACACAGAACACACCCGGCGATTCCTGGCCTCCACCATACGGACCCATCGCTGTTGCCTGTCGCGTACACGCGCTCCCGGTACGCCACCCCAAGCTGGGCTCGGCGCGCGGCAGCCGGTACACTGATCACTGTTTCGATTCGCGGACGAACGAATCACACATACACGCGCTGCCTCCGCGGACAGGTCGCGCACGCCGCGATTAAACGACACGTCATGGGAAGGAAACGCAGGAGATGAACACGGGCACGACCGAAACGATCACGGACTGGGTCGGAAAGAAACAAAGCGCCGAGGACACCGTCGCCGCCTGGCCTGTCGCGGCACTCGCCGCGGTGCTGGATCGCCGCGATCCCGAGCCCGGGCCCGGCGACGCGGTTCCGCCCGGGTGGCACTGGCTCTATTTCCTCGAGACCACGCCGGCATCCGAGCTCGGAACGGACGGACATCCGAAGCGCGGTGGATTTCTCCCGCCAGTCACGTTGCCCAGAAGGATGTGGGCTGGCGGCCGCCTCGAGTTCTGGCGCGCGCTGCGCGTGGGAGAAACCATCCGCCGCGATTCGGAGATCGTCTCGGTCGAGCCCAAGACGGGACGCCGCGGCAGCCTCGTGTTCGTCACCGTGCGCCACACGGTCTTCGCCTCTGGTGAAGTCGCGGTGCAAGAGGAGCACGACATCGTCTACCGCGAGGCCTCCCGGCCCGGCGATGCGCCACCAATCGGCAAGCCGGCGCCCCAGGCCGCCGCCTGGCGGCGCGAGTTGACCGCCGACGCCGTGATGCTGTTCCGCTTTTCCGCTCTGATATTCAACGCGAACCGCATCCACTACGACCTCGACTACTGCAGGAACCGGGAGCAGTACCCGGGGCTCATCGTGCACGGGCCGCTGCAGGCCCTGCTGCTGCTCGACCTGTGCCGCCGGCAAGAATCGCGGGGCGTGAGGAGCCTCGAATACCGCGCGCTGCATCCCGTTTTCCACTTCGAGCGCTTCACGGCAAACGGCAACCCGAGCCCGGACAAAACAAGCGCCGAACTGTGGACGGCGAATGCCGCAGGCTCTTATGCGATGACCGCCACCGCCCGCTTCGCTTGAGGTCGCCTCCCGCAGCCGAACTGCGGGGCTCTACGGATCGCCCCTGCCGTAAGAATCCAGCAAGAAATCTATTCAAAACGGCTACTTAGCAGTAGAATTAATTACCTTGATCCCCGCATAAGGTGATGTCATCGTAAACGAGTACTGCCCGTTAACACCGGTGACTGCCGCAAAGGAGCTGGATTGAAACCGACCGACATCGGTGTCCCCGACTACTTTCACAAAGTCGTAGATTGCCAGTGGGCGTGCCCCGCCCATACCCCGGTCCCCGAGTACATCCGGTTGATCGCCGCAGGCCGCTACAGCGATGCCTACATGGTCAACTGGGAATCGAACGTGTTCCCCGGCATACTCGGGCGCACCTGCGACCGGCCGTGCGAGCCGGCGTGCCGGCGCGGACGCGTGGAGGAACGTAACGCGGAGAAGCCCGAGCCGGTGGCGATCTGCCGTTTGAAACGCGTGGCCGCGGACAACAAGGACGATATCCGCGGCCGGCTCCCGGCGGTCCCCAAGCAGAAGAACGGCAAGCGCATCGCCTGCATCGGCGCGGGTCCCGCTTCTCTCACGGTGGCGCGCGACCTCCTGCCCCTCGGCTACCACGTCGTGATCCTGGACTCCGACCCGCTCGCGGGCGGCATGATCCGCAGCCAGATCCCCAAGTTCCGGCTGCCGGAGACCGTCATCGACGAGGAAGTCGGCTACATCCTCGGCCTCGGCGCGGAATTCCGCGGCGGCCATCGGGTGGACAGCATGAAGGCGCTGCTCGCGGAAGGCTACGACGCGATCTTCGTCGGCAGCGGGGCGCCGCGCGGGCGCGATCTGGAGCTGCCCGGGCGCAAGGAGACCGCGGCGAACATCCACATCGGCATCGACTGGCTCTCGAGCGTCTCCTTCGGGCACATCGACAAGATCGGCAAGCGCGTGATCGTGCTGGGCGGCGGCAACACCGCGATGGACTGCTGCCGCTCCTCCAAGCGGCTCGGCGGCACGGACGTGAAGGTCGTAGTGCGCAGCGGCTTCGAGGAAATGAAGGCCTCCCCGTGGGAGAAGGAAGACGCGATGCACGAGGATATTCCGATCCTCAACTACCTCGTGCCGAAGGCCTTCGTGCACGAAGGCGGAAGGCTCACGGGCATGCGATTCGAAAAGGTGCGCGCGGAGCGCGACGAAAAAGGGCGCCGCAAGCTCGTTCCGACCGGAGAGCCCGAAGTGCGCATGGAATGCGATGACGTGCTCATTGCGGTCGGGCAGGAAAATGCGTTCCCGTGGATCGAGCGCGACATCGGCATGGAATTCGACAAGTGGAACATGCCGAAGGTCGATCCGGCCACGATGCAGTCCACCCTGCCCCACGTGTTCTTCGGGGGTGACTCCGCGTTCGGCCCGAAGAACATCATCTGGGCGGTCGCGCACGGGCACGACGCCGCGATCTCGATCGACAAGCTTCTCCACGGCGAGGACATCCGCGAGCGCCCCGCGCCGGGCGTCACCCTCGCCTCCCAGAAGATGGGCATCCACGAGTGGAGCTACGACAACGACATCACGCTCGATGCGCGCTACAAGGTGCCCTGGCGCGAGAAGAAGCTCACGCTCAGGGACATCAAGGTCGAGGTCGAGTTGGGCTTCGACCAGAAGACCGCATACGCCGAGGCGCAGCGCTGCTTGAACTGCGACGTGCAGACCGTTTTCACGGGCTCGCTGTGCATCGAGTGCGACGCGTGCGTGGACATCTGCCCGATGGATTGCATCACCTTCACGGCGAACGGAGAAGAGCAGGAGCTGCGGACGCGGCTCACGGCGCCCGCGAAGAACCTGACGCAGGACCTCTACGTCTCCGCCCCGCTCAGGACGGGGCGCATCATGGCCAAGGACGAGGACGTCTGCCTGCATTGCAGCCTGTGCGCAGAGCGCTGCCCGACCGGCGCGTGGGACATGCAGAAGTACCTGATCGACATGACGCACGCCGGGCCGGCGTGCCGCAGCCCGCATCGCAAGGCGGCCTGAGGAACGGGGACAATGAAGAAAATAGAGGCGATCAACGATTTCGTGGTCAAGTTCGCCAACGTGAACGGCTCGGGCTCGGCCAGCGCCAACGAGCTCTTCGCGCGCTCGATCCTGAGGATGGGGATTCCGGTGTCCCCGCGCAACATCTTCCCGTCGAACATCCAGGGGCTGCCGACCTGGTACGAGGTGCGCGTGAACGAGTCCGGCTACCAGGGCCGGCGCGGCGGCGTGGACCTGATGATCGCGATGAACCCGCAGACCTGGGACCAGGACCTGAAGGAGGTCGAGCCCGGCGGCTACATGTTCTACGACAACTCCAAGCCGCTGCCGAAGTCGAAGTTCCGCGAGGACGTCAACGCGCTCGGCGTGCCGCTCACCGAGATCTGCAACGCCACGTACAGCGACCCGCGGCAGCGCCAGCTCTTCAAGAACATCATCTACGTCGGCGCGCTCTCCGCGCTGCTGGAGATCGACCCGAGCGAGATCGAGCGCCTGTTCTCGGAGCAGTACAAGGGCAAGGAGGCCCTGCTGCAGCCCAACATCAAGGCGCTGCGGCTGGGCCGCGACTACGCGATGAAGAATCTCACGTGCCCCCTGGGAATCCGGGTCCGGCGCGCGAGCAACGTCGGCAACAAGATCTTCGTGGACGGCAACAGCGCGACAGCGCTCGGCGCGATCTACGGCGGCGCGACGGTGTGCGCGTGGTATCCGATCACGCCGTCCTCCTCTCTCGCCGAAGCGTTCATCGGGCAGTGCCAGAAACACCGCGTGGACCCCGCCACCGGCAAGCACCGCTACGCCATCATCCAGGGCGAGGACGAGCTCGCTTCGGTCGGGATCGCGATCGGTGCCGGGTGGAACGGGGCGCGCGCCTTCACGTGCACTTCGGGGCCCGGGATTTCATTGATGGCGGAATTCATCGGGCTCGCCTATTTCGCCGAGATTCCCGTCGTGATCGTCGACGTGCAGCGCGGCGGGCCGGCGACCGGCATGCCCACGCGCACCCAGCAGTCCGACGTGCTCGCGTGCGCGTACGCGTCGCACGGCGACACCAAGCACGTGTTGCTCTTCCCCGAGGACCCCGGCGAGTGCTTCGAGTTCGCGGCATACGCCTTCGACCTCGCCGACCGGCTGCAGACGCCGGTGTTCGTGATGAGCGATCTCGATATCGGCATGAACACGCGCCTGACCAATCCGCTGCAGTGGGACGACACCCGCCTCTACGACCGCGGCAAGGTGATGGGCTATGCGGAGCTGGAAGCCGGCAAGGACTTCGGCCGCTATCTCGACGTGGACGGCGACGGCATTCCGTACCGCACCTACCCCGGCACGCATCCGGCCCGCGGCGCGTACTTCACGCGCGGCACGACCAAGGACCGCTACGCGCGCTACAGCGAGGCGGGGCCCGATTACGTGGACAACATGCAGCGGCTGCTGCGCAAGCTCGAGACCGCGAAGAACCTGGTGCCCAAGCCCGTGCTCTACCCGGCGGACAAGCCGGCGCGTTTCGGCGCCATCTTCTATGGCTCGACCAGCCCCGCCATGCAGGAAGCGCTCGACGTGCTCGGGAGCCGCGGGATCCACATCAACGCGCTGCGCGTGCGCGGTTTCCCCTTTCAGGAGGAAATCGCGGATTTTGTGGCCGCCCATCCGTGGGTGTTCGTGGTCGAGCAGAACCGCGACGCGCAGCTGAAGACCCTTCTCGTGAACGAGGCCCGGGTCAACGCGAGCCGGCTGATCCCGGTGCTGCACTACGACGGCACCCCGATTACCGCGCGCTTCATCACCGACCAGATCGCGCAGCACGCGGGGGCCCGCACCGTGGTGCCGCTCAAGAAGGTGGGCGCGTAGTTCAGGATTGAGGACCGAGGTAACCGCATGACGTATATCGCCAAACCCAAACTGCACCATCCGGCCCTGGTGAAGAACAAGGTCGGCTATACGCGCCGCGATTACGAGGGCAACATCTCGACGCTGTGCGCCGGCTGCGGCCACGATTCGATCAGCGCCGCGATCATCCAGGCGTGCTGGGAGCTCGACATCGAGCCGCACAAGGTCGCCAAGCTCTCGGGCATCGGCTGCTCCTCGAAGACTCCGACCTATTTCCTCGGCAAGTCACACGGCTTCAACAGCGTGCACGGGCGCATGCCTTCGGTGCTCACGGGCGCGAACCTCGCGAACCGCGACCTCATCTACATGGGGGTGTCCGGAGACGGCGATTCCGCCTCGATCGGGCTCGGGCAGTTCGCCCACTGCATGCGGCGCGGAGTCAACATGGTCTACATCGTCGAGAACAACGGCGTCTACGGGCTCACCAAGGGGCAGTTCTCGGCCACCGTGGACAAGGGCTCCAAGTCGAAGCGCGGCGTGGTCAACACCGACGAGCCGATCGACATGATCGGGCTCGCGCTGCTGCTTGGCGCGACCTTCGTCGCGCGCAGCTTCTCTGGGGACAAGGCGCAGCTCGTGCCGCTGGTGAAGGCGGCGATCCAGCACAAGGGCGCGGCATTCATCGACGTCATCTCACCGTGCGTTGCGTTCAACAATCACCCGGGCTCGACCAAGAGCTACGACTATCTGCGCGAGCACAACGAGGCGGTGAACCGACTCGACTTTATCGAAGCTCGCGAGGAAATCACGGCGGAGTACGAACCGGGATCGGTCGTGGAGGTGACGCAGCACGACGGCTCGATCGTGCGCCTGCGAAAGCTCGCGGCGGATTACGACCCCACGGATCGCATCAAGGTGATGACCTACCTGCAGGAACGCGCGGCCGCTGGCGAAGTGGTGACCGGTCTGCTCTACCTCGACCCCAAGGCCGACGACCTGCACGGGTATCTCGAAACTGCGGATACACCGCTCAACCGTCTGGGCGAGCGCGAGCTTTGCCCGGGGAGCGTGACGCTCGAGCGCATCAACGCTTCGCTGCGCTAGCGCTGCGCGTCCAGCCGCGGCCTCTGATCGAATAGTCGCGATACGGAGAGATCACGCTGTCGGCTGCCTGCGCGCCTACCCGCTCCAGCCCGCGGCAGTCCGAGTCCGGCGCGCCCTACTTGGGTCGCATCCCCGCGCAAGCGCGAGGCCCCTGCTCCGCCCTCCGGCACCGCGGCCTCTGATCTATCATCGCGAGACTTCCACGCGGCCGTGTCGGCCGCCTGCGCGCCTGCGGGGTCGCATCCCCGCGCAAGCGCGAGGCCCCTGCTCCGCCCTCCGGCACCGCGGCCTCTGATCTATCATCGCGAGACTTCCACGCGGCCGTGTCGGCCGCCTGCGCGCCTGCGGGGTCGCATCCCCGCGCAAGCGCGAGGCCCCTGCTCCGCCCTCCGGCACCGCGGCCTCTGATCTATCATCGCGAGACTTCCACGCGGCCGTGTCGGCCGCCTGCGCGCCTGCGGGGTCGCATCCCCGCGCAAGCGCGAGGCCCCTGCTCCGCCCTCCGGCACGCTACCTCAACTTGATCGCGAGGCCGTAGCAGTAATACCCCCTGGAGAACCAGGCGCCCTCGTCGTTGAGGCAGTGCACATTGACGATGGCGTCCGCGCCCGCACGTGCGGCCTCTGCGCCAAGGGCGGCGATCGCAGCCCCCGCGTCCGGCTGCCCCGGTATCCAGAACGCCGAGCGCCACGTGTCCGCCCACACGCGGCGGACCACCGTGTAGCGGTCCAGCGTCAGCTCTCCTGTGTCGAACACCCGGATTGGCGCAGCCGGCTGCGCCGCAGCCGCAGCGCCCGCGAACCACATGACCGCGATGAGAGCTGCGGCTCGTGCCGGGCCCGTAACGTATCTCACGGCATCCCCTCCATTCGCCCCGCTAGCTTAACGCGCGGACACCGGGATGGTAACAAAGCCCGGTGGTGGTGGCGTCCGGCCCGCCCGCGCGATGAGCGGTGCGGAGACATACGGCTCGATCGCGCGGTGATAAACCGGCGCTGCCTCACGCAGCGTCCGGATTGATCAAAGGTTGTAGCCTTTCTCGTTGTGCAGCACGGTGTCGAGGCCCTCGGTTTCCTCCTCCGCGGTGATGCGCAGGCCGGCCACCGCATCGCTCACCTTGAGCAGAATCCAGGTCACGATCCCGGACCACGCCGCGACGGCCAATACGCCCACAATCTGCACGAATACCTGCTCACCCATCGTCACCTTCTCGGGATAGCCCACGCCGCCCAGTGCGGCGGCCGCGAACACGCCGGTAAGGATGGTGCCGATGATCCCGCCGACCCCGTGCACCGGGAATACATCCAGCGAGTCGTCCACGCGCATCGTCCGCTTCATGAAGTTGGTGGCGGCGAAGCACACGACGCCGGCGGCGGCCCCGATCGCGAGCGCGCCCATCGGTCCGACGAAGCCGGAGGCCGGCGTAATCGTGCCCAGCCCCGCAACCATGCCGGTCACGATGCCGAGCACCGAGGGCTTGCCGTAGCGCACCCACTCGCAAAACATCCAGGCGAGAGAGCCGGTCGCCGCGCCGATATGCGTGACCAGCATCGCCATGCCCGCCGAGCCGTCGGCCGCGAGCGCGCTGCCGGCGTTGAAGCCGAACCAGCCCACCCACAGCATGCAGGCTCCCGTCACCGCCATGGTGAGGTTGTGCGGAGGCATGGGCGTTTCGGGGAAGCCCCTGCGCTGCCCCAGCACCAGGGCGGCAACCAGCGCCGCCATCCCCGCGTTCAGGTGCACCACCGTGCCGCCCGCGAAGTCCATGAGCCCCATCTTCTGCAGCCAGCCGTCGCCCCACACCCAGTGCGCGATCGGCGCATATACGAAAAGCAGCCAAAGCAGCGTGAATACCAACATCCCGGAGAATCGCACGCGCTCCGCGTAGGCGCCGATGACGAGCGCGGGCGTGATGATGGCAAACGTCAACTGGAACATCGCGAACACGGTCTCCGGAATACTGCCCTTGAGCGTCTTGATCTCGAGGCCGGACAGGAAGGATTTCGCGAAACCGCCGTACCACGCGTTGGCCGCGCCGCCGTCGCCGAACGCAATGCTGTAGCCGACCACCACCCACGCGATGGTGACCATGCAGGTGATCGAGAAGCATTGCATGAGAACCGACAGCACGTTCTTCGAGCGCACCAGCCCGGCGTAGAATAGAGACAGCCCGGGCAGGGTCATGAACAACACCAGCACCGATGCGGTAATCATCCACGCAGTGTTCGCCGGATCCAGCTTCGGCGGCTCGGCCGCGGCGGCGATCGGCGCACAGGACAGCAACAAAATCAGCAGCAGAACCGTCATGAAAAGGAAATGGCGGTGAAATCTCGTACGAAGCTTGACCCGCGCGGCGGGCGAGCTTTTCCCGGGCACGGTGCCGGCTTCGAGGAAGGCGAAGCGGGGGTGCATCGCAAGGAGCATCGCCGCACCGACCGGGATGAACAGCATGTCGCTGCTGGTTTTCAGTGCTTCCATAACGGTCCTCCTTCAGGTTTAACCTTCCGGACAAAGCAAGATACATTCCCAATGATGATGTCCTTGATTTCACGCATTTTCTGACCAAAACGGCCCGCAGCATGCACAGAAGTTGTGCATTTCCAGAAAATCGAGCACTGATATAGTGCGGACTCGCAGCCACCCCCCTGCGCACTCCAAAGAACTAGACCCAAATTCAAATACGCGACGTAAGCCATTGAAAGATTTGTATCTCTCGTTTATAGTCGCGCAACGCACATTCACCACACAAAAGAATGTCCACCGTCCGCACCGCCATCCGCATCACCGACCGCCGGCTTGATTTCGCGCAGGTGCTGGCCGACCTCGTCGAGGACGAACTGGTGGCGAAAGAGGTAGCCGATCAGCTCTGCCGGGACCGGCGCCTGTCGCGAAGCGAGACGCACCCCCTGGTCGTCATCGCCGACCAGAAGTGGAAGGACCCGCGCACTCCGGGCAAGCTGCTCAACCTCGAGACGCTCACCAAGTGGCTGGCAGAAAGGGTGAAGCTGCCCTACCTGCACATCGACCCGTTCAAGATCGATTTCGCAGCGGTCACCAAGGTGATGTCGAGCGCCTACGCGGAGCGCTTCCGGATCCTGCCCGTCGGCGTCACGGCGAACGAGGCGACGATCGCCACCTGCGAGCCCTACGTGCGCGAATGGGAGGAGTCCCTCAAGCAGGTGCTGCGTCTCGACATCCGGCGCGTGATCGCGAACCCCCTCGACATCCAGGGCTACATCGTCGAGTTCTACAACCTCGCGCGCTCGGTCAAGGGCGCGACCGAGCAGGAGAAGGGCGCCTACAGCCAGATCGCCAATTTCGAGCAACTGGTGCAGCTCGGGCGCAGCGGCAAGCTCGACGCCAACGACCAGCACATCGTCCATATCTGCGACTGGTTGTTCAATTACGCATTCGAGCAGCGCGCAAGCGACATCCACCTCGAACCGAGGCGCGACGCGGGCAACGTGCGCTTCCGCATCGACGGCGTGCTGCACCAGGTGTACCAGATCCCGACCCCGGTGATGGCCGCGATGACAAGCCGTATCAAGGTGCTGGGCCGCATGGACGTGGTGGAGAAGCGCCGCCCGCAGGACGGGCGGCTGAAGACCGTAACGCCGCACAACGACGAGGTGGAGCTGCGGTTGTCCACGATGCCCACCGCGTTCGGCGAGAAGCTCGTCATGCGCGTCTTCAACCCCGACAACATGGTCAAGGACTACCGCGATCTCGGCTTCTCGGAGGACGACGAGCAGAAGTGGAACCACATGGTGAACCAGCCCCACGGCATCATCCTGGTGACGGGGCCGACGGGCTCGGGCAAGACGACCACCCTCTATTCCACCCTCAAGCAGCTCGCTCTGCCGGACGTGAACGTATGCACCGTGGAGGATCCGATCGAGATGGTCGAGCCCTCCTTCAACCAGATGCAGGTGCAGGCATCGATCGGGGTGGATTTCGCGAGCGGCATACGCACCCTGCTGCGCCAGGATCCGGACATCATCATGGTGGGCGAGATCCGCGACCTGGAGACCGCCGAAATGGCCATCCGCGCGGCGCTGACCGGGCACCGGGTGCTGTCCACGCTGCACACCAACGACGCGCCCTCCGCGATCACGCGGCTGCTCGACATCGGCGTGCCGTACTATCTGCTGCAGTCCACCATCCTGGGCGTCATGGCGCAGCGGCTGCTGCGCACCCTGTGCCGGCACTGCAAGACGCACCATAGCCTCGAGGAATCAGCCTGGGAGCACCTCACTACGCCGTGGAGAGCGCCCAAGCCCAAGGAAACCACCTGTGTCGCCAAGGGCTGCCTCGAGTGCCGCATGACGGGCTACATGGGCCGCATTGGCATCTACGAGACGATGGTGCTGACGCCCGAGCTCAAGAAGGCAATCAGCGCGGAGACCGATCTCGCGGCGCTACAGGACAGGGCCTACAAGGAAGGCATGAAGCCGCTGCGCATCAACGGCGCGATGAAGGTCGCGGCGGGGCTCACGACCATAGACGAGGTGATGAAGGTCGTTCCGCCGCCGCAGGGCGACCGGCGGCACCTGCCGCGCCGTATCCATGAATAGGGATTAGAACCGATTTCATATATAGGCTCCAGTGAGCGGCAAGAGCGACGACGACCGCGCTCTTCGAACGTTCAGCATTTCCCATCCTGAAGAGAGCAAGAAACGGGTTGGCGGCGCGCGGCGCGAGCGTTTATGCTGCCTGCCATGCTCACGGAAACCCTGCCCGGCACCGGAACGGCGCCCGGCTCGCGCGATTACGAACGCATCGCCCGGGCGATCGAGTTCCTGCGGCGTCACGCGCTCGAACAGCCCGATCTCGCCGCGGTGGCCCGCCGCGTGCATCTTTCCGAATTCCACCTGCAGCGCCTGTTCACCCGCTGGGCGGGCGTGAGCCCGAAGCGCTTTCTGCAGTTCCTTACCGTCGAGCACGCGAAGGCGCGGCTCGCCGCGGGCAGGAGCGTGCTCGGCCTCGCCGTGGATGTCGGGCTGTCCGGGCCCGGACGGCTGCACGATCTCTTCGTGGGGCTCGAGGCAATGACGCCGGGAGAACTGCGCGCCGGCGGGCGCGGCGTGCAATTGCGGATCGGCGCCTGTAATACGCCGTTTGGGCGCTGCGCGATCGCCCTCACCGCTCGCGGCATCTGCGCGATGCGTTTTGCAGACGAGGCGACGGACGGCGGCTTCGCGCGCTGGTTGCGTGCACGCTGGCCGCAGGCCGAGATGCGCGCGGAACCGGACGCAATCGCCGCGCTCGGAGATCGCATCTTCGGTCCGTTGGCTGCCGGCGCGCACGCGCCCCTGACGGTATTGGTGAAGGGCACGAATTTCCAGATACAGGTGTGGCGCGCGCTGCTCGAGGTGCCACGCGGACTCGTCACGACCTATCGCGATCTTGCCGCGCGCGCCGGGCGCCCCGGCGCTGCGCGCGCCGTCGGCTCCGCGGTCGCCGCGAATCCCGTCGCCTATCTCATCCCCTGTCATCGCGTGATCCGCGCGACCGGCATGCTGGGAGGCTACCGCTGGGGCGAGACCCGCAAGGCGGCGATCCTGGCTTGGGAGGCTGCGCACGCCATTGAATCCGTGCGGCAAACGGTAAACGGGGAACGGTGAACGGTGAACGGTAGAATGCGAAAGTTCTGACCGCGCGACCATGCGAAGAGGAGCCTCCGGCATTCTCCTTCAACCGTTTACCGATCACCGCTCACCGTTCACCATGAAAGACACGCTCAAGCCCGGCCTGACCCATCAGTTCAAGTTCAAAATACCGCGGACCAAAACCGTTCCGCACCTCTATCCCGAGTCCGAGATGTTCCAGCAGATGCCGGACGTGCTGGCGACCGGTTACCTGGTCGGGCTGATGGAGTGGGCGTGCATCGAGGCGTTGAAGCCCCATCTCGACTGGCCGCGCGAGCAGTCGCTCGGCACGCACGTCAACTTCTCGCACCTCGCTGCGACGCCCCCGGGGCTCACGGTCACGGTCGAGGTGCGGCTCGACAAGATGCAGGGGCGAAAGCTCGGCTTCTACCTCACGGCGCATGATGGCGTGGACAAGATCGCAGAGGGCACGCACGAGCGCGTCGTCATCGACGCCGCGAGGTTCAACGCGAAGATCGGCGAGAAATCCCGCACCGCCGCGGGCTGAGCGCTTCCGGGCCGAAGAATCAGCGGCTAGTCCGATCTTGAGTTCTGGATCGAGCGCGACGCCGGTGTCACCTCAGTCGAATTTTGCAGGCGATGAGAACGGCCGGGCGGCGTCCACCACGAACATCACGAGCTGATCCAAGTCGGTGGCGCCGGCACTGAACACTTCCATCGGCGTGTCGGCGGCATGTCCATTCATGGATCGACCGGCGTCCGCATAGCTCACACCGTGCGGAGTCTTCTGGCCCAACCGCCCGGCCAGCACGTAAAAGGCTTCCGAGCCCGGATGAGTGTGCACCGGGGTCTTGGCCCCCCCCGGACCGCCGGCGCGGTTGATTCGCAGCAGGTACTCGGACGCGCTGATCGGCGGCACCGGCCCGACCTCCGCAACCTTGCTTCCACCGGGGGTCGAGCCGCCTTTCGGCCCAAGCGTGAAGAGCCACACCCTCCCCGCCGCTTCCGCGGCGAGCGAGGTCGGGCCCGCGGCGGCCTCGGCCTGCGCGAGCGTGGGGAAGTTCTCGAGCCGCCAGTACAGGACTCCGGACGGCAGCTGCTTCACCTTCTTCTCGGCCACCGGCTTGATGTCGAATTTCTGCGCCGCCGCCGGTTGCGACAAGCCGAGCGCGAGGGCGGTCATGGACAGGGCAATAGCTGTCTGCAGTTTCATGGTTGTCTCCTTCACTTCGTTAGAGGCCCCGATGCGGTTCAGGGCACGAGTCACTGTCGCGAAGGGGCAGGCTCGAATCCCTTCGCCCTGATTACCGCAACGGCGTCCGGCGTAGTGAGATAGTTGATCAGGGCCTTTGCTGCATCCGGTTGCCTGGCTGCCGAACCGACCCCCATTGTGAATACGATGTAGGTCTGCAGCTCGGGCGGGAACGGACCGACCAGCTCGACGCCGCCGGCGGATACAAGCACGGTGCTGGGCGCAAATCCGAGCTCGGCCTCGCCGGCAGCGACAGCCTGGGGAACATGCTCGATGTTCTTCTGCGGCTTGGTCTTGGCCTTCATCTCCTCGACGATGCCGAGGCGGTCGAAAACCTTCGCAAGATGGACGCCCACGGCGCCCTCCGGCGGAAAGGTGACCGACTTGGCGCCCAGCAGCGCGCCTTTGAACGCGTCGACCGAGCTGATGTCGGGCTTCGGAGATCCCGCGCGCGCAGCCACGGCCATGCCGACGCGGGCGATTTCAGTGCGCGTACCGGCGGCGATCTTGCCCTGCTTGGCCGCCCCATCCAGCAGTGCCGCAGGGACGATGACGAGGTCAAACTCCTCACCGCCCTCGATCTGCTGCTTGATCGTCCCGAGTATCCCGTATTGAATTACGAGCTTGTGTCCGGTCGTGCGCTCGAACTGGGGACCGAGCTCTCGTAGCGCGGGTGCAAAAGCGCCGCCCGCAATGACCTTCACTTCAGCGGCCTCTACTGCGATTCCTTGCGTCAACGAAAGCACGATTCCGGTTATTGCTGGTGCGACGAATGAACGTAGCTTCATGACATCCTCCTTTCAGTAGGGCAGCTTTCGGGGCTAACCGGTTTTCATGTGCGGTCAGCCTGTTGCAACGTCGTCATCGACCCCGCAAGACTGCGCGCAACCGAGGGCCGCGGTAACGAGAAAAGCCGGAGGAAACGCCGAAAAAACCCCGAAATTTGAAGGCGCCGGGCGGGAGCGCTATGATTCGCTACCGGCAAGGCACGAAGGGGATGCGCCATGAATGAGCCGACCCGCCGAAAAGCGGCACGACTGCTTTTGCTCGTCGCCGCCTCGTTTGCCACCGCGATCACTTCCGCTGCGGAAACCCCGCTTGCGATCAGGGGCTACGACCCGGTCGCCTATTTCACCTTAGGCGCCCCGGTGCGGGGGTTGCCGCAGTTCGAGTACGAATGGGACGAGCAGCGCTACCGCTTCTCGCGCCCGGAACATCGTGAGCTCTTCAGGGCCAACCCCGCACGCTATGCGCCGCAGTTCGCGAATTTCTGCACAATGGCGCTCACCCGGGGTGAGGTGTACGAGGCCAATCCGGAGTACTGGCTGATCAGCGAAGGAAAGCTCTATATGTTCCGCAAGGCCATCGGGCCGGAGCTGTTCCGGAAGAACCTCGCAGGGAACATTGCCCAGGCCGAGCGGAACCGGCCGGTCCTTCAGAAGCGTTAGCGGTCAATCGGGGCGGCTGCGGGGCGCCTCTTCCAGGGGCCAGAGACCGGCCTTGCGCAGTCCCTCGCGCAGGTTTTCGAGATCGCCTGCGTTCAGGAACTTGGTCCCGAACTCCCGGGGATCGAAGGTGGGATCGCTGCGGCGTATTTCCGCCGCCTCGCGCGCCGCGTCCGCCGCGCGGCCGTCCTGCGCATACGCGGCCGCCAGCACGACGCGGCTGAAGCTCGCGCCGGCGGTATCGCGCAGGTTGAGCTCGGCCTGCTCGATCGCGGCGCTGTAGCGTCGCTTCAGGTAGTAGGCGAGGCCGAGCGCAAAGCGGTCGATCGCGCCGAGATCGGGATCGATGCGCTGCGCCCGCTCCAGGGCCTCGACCGCCGCATCCGTCCTCCCCAGCCACATCAGTATGTTCCCGCGCGCGGCGAGGCTGCCGGCGTCGTTCGGATTGATCGCGATGGCGCGCTCGATCTCCACCTCCGCCTCCTTGTAACGCTGGTGAAAGATATGGATGCGGCTGAGGATCACCCGGGCGCGCACCTCATCTTGATCGAGGCCGAGAGCCCTGAGCGCCAGCTCCTCGGCGCGGTTCATGAACGCGGTCGGCGACTCGGCCCATCCCATCGAGGTAGCGATGTAAAAAGTCTCCGCGAGGGCCGCGTAGGCTGCGGCGTAACTCGGATCGAGTTCGATCGCGCGCCTGAGGAGCCCTCGCGCCGCAGCGATGTCGGCGCGCGCTGGGCGCTGCAACGCAGGACGGGCGCGCAGCACGTAGTCGTAGGCTTCGAGATTTGTGGTCGGCTTGGCGAGCACCCGGCGCTGCTCGATCTGAGTCACCCGGATCGCAAGGGCGCTGACGATCTCGGCAGTGATCCGGTCCTGGAGCGCGAACACGTCTGCCAGCGCTTCGTCGAAGCGCGCTGACCACAGCACCCGCCCCTGCCGCGTATCGGCAAGCTGCGCGCTTACCCGGACGCGTTCGCCGATTCGGCGCACGCTGCCCTCGACCAGATAGCCGACGGAAAGACCACGGCCGATTTCCCTCGGGCTCACCGGCTTGTTCTTGTAGGGGAGAACACCATTCCACGAAATCACCATCAGCGCGGAGAAGCGGCCGAGCGCGTTGATGAGGTCCTGCGTCAAACCGTCCGCAAAATACTCGTGGCCGGGCTCGTCGCTGTGATCGACGAAGGCGAGCACGGCGATCGCGGGTTTCGCCCCGGGCTCGAGGCTCCGGGTCGCGGATCGGTCGCCGATGCCGATCCACAGAGCTACTGTGGCAAGCAGAATGCCAAGAGCGAGCGAGCCGATCAGTCCGATGCGCCGGCCGCTTGCCGTTGCAATGGACCCGAGCGGTGTGCGAGCGCCGGCGACGGGCTCAGGTGTAGCCACAGCTACAGTGGGAACCAGCCCAGCCTCGACCGGAGACTGGCCCGCCGTCGCGGCAGCCAACACGGGGGATTCGAATCGATACCCGCGGCGTGGAATCGTCGTGATGAGGCGCGACCCGTCGTCTCCAAGCGCCCGCCGCAGCTCGCCGATACTCTGCACCAAGGCATCGTCCGTGACGACGAGATTCGGCCAGACCGCGGCAAAGAGCTCTTCCTTCGAGACCAGCCGTCCGGAATGCTCGACGAGGCAGCGCAGGACCGCGAACGTCTTAGGTCGCAGCGGAATTTCGTTCGCGTCGAGAAGGAGGGAGCCGCGTTCCAGATCGAGCACGTAGCGGTCGAATTGCAACCGCATTGCCCGCGTCTGGGTCAAAGGGTCTGCATCGCGATCGGTCATCGTCCCGACCTCGCTACAAATATCGGTCAATCCGGACCGACGGCTGCCGCAATTTTACCGACTATCCGGAAAAAAGCGAGACATTCTGCTGAACTGACTTCCGACATCCGCGCAACCTTGGGCGCAGCGGCCTGCGTCCCATTAATGAGACTTCGACAAAAGTCTCATTCCGCGGTCGAGCCCTTCGAGCGTCAACGGAAACATGCGATCGCCCATGATCCGGCGCGTGATCCCGATGGACTCGTGGTAGTCCCATACCGGCTCGGGCTGAGGATTCAGCCAGATCGCGCTGGAATAGACCGTGAGCAGCCGCTGCAGCCACACCGCGCCCGCCTCCTCGTTGGTGTGCTCGACGCTCCCGCCCGGATAGGCGATCTCGTACGGGCTCATGGTGGCGTCGCCCACCAGGATCACCTTGTAATCGTGCGGGTACGTGTGAAGGACCTGCCACGTTGCCATCCTTTCCGTCGCGCGCCGGCGATTGTCGCGCCATACCCGCTCGTAGAGGAAGTTGTGGAAGTAGAAGTACTCGAGGTGCTTGAACTCGGAGCGGGCGGCGGAGAAGAGCTGCTCGCAGATGCGGATGTGGTCGTCCATCGATCCGCCGACATCGAGGAACAGCAGCACCTTCACCGCGTTGTGCCGCTCCGGCACCATCTTGAGATCCAGCCACCCGGCGTTCCTGGCGGTGGAGCGGATGGTATCGTCGAGGTCGAGCTCTTCCGGCGCGCCGGTGCGCGCGAACCGGCGCAGCCTTTTTAGCGCCACCTTGATGTTGCGCGTGCCGAGCTCCACCGTATCGTCGAAATTGCGGTACTGGCGCTCGTCCCACACCTTGACCGCCCGCCGGTGCCGCGACTCGGGCTGGCCGATGCGGATGCCTTCGGGGTTGTAGCCCCATGCGCCGTAGGGACTCGTGCCCGCGGTGCCGATCATCTTGCCCCCGCCCTGGTGCCGGCCCTTCTGTTCCGCGAGGCGCTTCTTGAGCGTCTCCATCAGCCTGTCCCAGCCCCCGAGCGACCCGATGAGTTTCTTCTCCTCCTCGGTCAGGACCTTCTCGGCGAGCCTTTTCAACCATTCCTCAGGAATTACGACCGTGATTCCTTCGACCTCCACGATGCCCTTGAAGTAGGCGGCGAACGCCCGGTCGTAGCGGTCGAAGTACTTCTCGTCCTTCACCAGGCACGTGCGCGCGAGGTAGTAGAACTCCTCCATGCTGCCGAACGCGACGCGCTTGGCCAGTGCCTCGATCAATGTCAGGAATTCCTTGATCGAGACCGGGACGCCGCCTTCCTTCAGCTTGAGGAAGAACTCGATCAGCATTAGATTCGGTGAACGGTGAATGGTGAACGGTGAATGGAACTTCGCCTGTTGCCGGTTCCACCGGGCATCAATGCTCGCCGCCACGAACGCAGCTTTGTCCGGAACGCCATCGTGTTCGCGGGACTGGACGATGGCAGTACGAACGTCGCGTAGCCCTGCTCCGAGAACCAGGGTTCCAGCGTCGCGGCAGTCTTCCCGTTGAAGCAAACACGCCGCAATTCCGTCGCGACGCGTGTTACGCGCCGAAAGCGGTTTTGCGTCGCGTTGCGGATTGCACTATCGAGGCTACCCTCGCGCTCGCAGGTTCCGATCACATCCCACAATCCGATGCGCCGCGCGAGCAGCGCTTCGAGCCTCGCTTCGTACGGCATTTCGTGCAGCGGCGCGTCGATGACGCGCCCGACGAGGCGCCAGAACTGGTTTTGCGCGTGACCGTAGTACTGGGCCTTCGCAAGCGACGCTTCACTCGGAAAGCTGCCCAGGATGAGCGTCCGGACTCTCCGGTCGATCACCGGCGGGAAACCGCGCAGCGCGGCACTGCGGATGGCGCTCCGCCTACCGCCCACGGCTACCCCTCACGTCTTGCGCCTCGACATGAAGACGAGGCGCTCGAACAGATGCACGTCCTGCTCGTTCTTGATGAGCGCCCCGTGCAGCGGCGGGATGATCTTGTGTGTGTCCTGGCTGTGCAGCGCCTCCGGCGGAATGTCCTCGGCCATGAGCAGCTTCAGCCAGTCGAGCAGCTCCGAGGTGGAGGGCTTCTTCTTGAGCCCCGGCACTTCCCGGATCTCGAAGAACGCTTCCAGCGCCTCCCGGAGCAGCTGCTTCTTGATGCCGGGATAGTGCACGCGCACGATACGCTCCATCGTCTCGTTGTCGGGAAAGCGGATGTAGTGGAAGAAACAGCGCCGCAGGAACGCGTCGGGGAGCTCTTTCTCGTTGTTGCTCGTGATGACGACGAGCGGCCGGTGCCTTGCGCGCACGAGCTCCTGCGTCTCGTACACGTAGAACTCCATTCGGTCGAGCTCGCGCAGGAGGTCGTTCGGAAACTCGATGTCGGCCTTGTCGACCTCGTCGATCAGCAGTACCGCCGGGACGTCGGCCACGAACGCGCTCCAGAGCATGCCGGGAACGATGTAGTTGCGGATGTCGTGCACGCGCGGGTCCCCGAGCTGGGAGTCGCGCAGCCGGGAGACTGCGTCGTACTCGTAGAGCCCGTGCTGCGCCTTGGTCGTGGACTTGATGTGCCATTCGAAGATCGGGCGGTTGAGCGCTTTCGCGGTCTCGATCGCGAGCATCGTCTTTCCCGTCCCGGGCTCGCCTTTCACGAGCAACGGGCGCTCCAGCACGATCGCGGCGTTGACCGCCATCATCAGGTCATCGGTCGCGACGTAGGTGTCGGTGCCTTCGAATCGGTTCATTGAAACAATCCGTGAACGGTGATCGGTAAGCGGTAAGCGGTAAGCGGTAAGCGGTAAGCGGTAAGCGGCAGACTTCGGTTCAGTTATTGCGTGCAGTGCCCGGCTCGTGGCTCACCCGGCCTGGGCGAGTCTCGCATCGGCTCCTGCGAGCGTCAAGGAACTGCGACCGGAACCGGCCGCGATCGCCCGGCTTACGGTGCGGCGGCAAGGTCCTGCTTGCGGTCGACATCGAAGAGAACGCCGGGATCGTCGCATTCGATCAGCGTGAGCGCGTCGCGATGACGCTCCAGGACCTCGCGCGCACCGTGATCGCCGTCGAGCGCGAGCAGCTCCTGGCGCAGCGCCGCGCTAAACCCGACCGGGTGGCCGCGCTCCCCCTTGTACGTAGGCGCGGCCACGAGCGCGCCCGCCTCGAGCGCGGACACCACGCGCCGGATCGTGTCGGGACGGATGCGTGGCATATCCGCGAGCGCGACCACCCATCCATCGGCTCCGGTTGCGTACGCGACGCCGTGCGCGAGGCTCGCGCCCATGCCGCGCGAGGCCGCCGGGCATGCCGTCACGAGGCAGCCTTCCTCCTCCAGCGTGGTGCCGACCGGATCGGCCAGCCGCACCACCGCCATCACGTCCGGAAGCACGGCGAGCAGATTGCGCGCCGCATGCGCGGCGATTGCCGCGCCGTCCTCGAGCGGATGCAGCAGCTTGTGCCCACCGAAGCGCGATCCGGTGCCGGCTGCCAGCAGGATCGCGGCAATGCGAGGTTTCGGCTCGGCCATTTCGCGCATTATAATTGTCCGTCCGCTCATTCGAACGGATGTCGATGACACCGTTCAATTCGCTTTCTGTTCAGCATACACGAGAAACGAAATGCCGAAGTTCGCCGCCAACCTGACGATGCTCTGGAACGAGCTGGAATTCATGGATCGCTTCGCGGTCGCCCACAAGTGGGGTTTTACCGGGGTCGAGTACCTGTTTCCCTACGACTACCAGAAGGAACATCTCGCCGAACAGCTGCAAAAGCACAAGCTCGCGCAGGTGCTGCACAACCTGCCCGCCGGCAACTGGGCGAAGGGCGAGCGCGGGATCGCCTGCCACCCGGCCCGCGCCAGGGAGTTCCAGGACGGAGTCGGCACCGCGATCGAATACGCGACCGCGCTCGGCTGCAAGCAGCTGAACTGTCTCGCCGGCATCCGCCCGCCTCATCTGGACCCGTCGGACGCGCGGGAGACGTTCATCAGGAACCTGCAGTTCGCCGCGCCACGGCTCAAGGATGCCGGAATCCGGCTGCTGATCGAGCCGATCAACACGCGCGACTTCCCCGGCTTCTTCCTGGCCTCACCGAAGCAGGCGCTCGACATCATCAAGGCGGCCGGCTCCGACAATCTCTACCTGCAATACGACGTCTACCACGCCCAGATCATGGAAGGCGACCTTGCCGCGACCATCGAGAACAACCTCCGGCTGATTTCGCATATACAGATCGCGGACAACCCCGGGCGGCACGAGCCCGGAACCGGCGAGATCAATTACGCGTTCCTGTTCGAGCACCTGGACCGCGTCGGCTACACGGGCTGGGTCGGGTGCGAGTACAAGCCGCTCACCAATACCACGGACGGGATCCACTGGATCAAGCCGTTTCTGAAGGCTTGAGACGCCGTATCCGACGGACAACGGCCTCGCTTGACTTGCGCAAGGCCGCCGTCACACAATTCACTGTCTGTTCCCGTCCGGCCGCCCAACAGCGGCAGCGTCGTCCACCACAGGAGGAGTCATGAAACGCATCTTGTTTGTCGCCATGTTCGCGGCCGTGTCGGCGGCCACACTGTCGGGCACACCCGCTTCTGCGCAAGAACTCAGGATGATGACCGGACCGCAAGGCGGTTCATGGTACCCGCTGGGAGGCGCGATTCAGGGCATACTCGAGAAGAACATCCCGGGGGTCAGGATGCAGGTCGCGCCCGGGGCCGGGATATCCAACGTGCTGGGCGTGCAGACCGGAAAGGCGGAACTCGGCTTCGGCAACGCCAGCTCCACTTTCGACGGAGTGAATGGCCGCGATCCCTTCAAGCAGAAGACCGACAATGTGTGCCATGTCGCCACGCTCTATTTCCAGTACTTCCATGCGGTCGCGCTTGCCGACTCGGGAGTGAGAAACCTCGGTGAAGCCAAGGGCAAGGCGCTTACCACCCAGCAGAAAGGCAACACCGGCGAGCAGATGACGCGCGATGCGTTGTCAGTGTACGGGCTCGATTACGGCAAGATGTCAAAAGTGAACTTCGGCTCCTACACCGACTCGGTGTCCCAGCTGAAGGACGGGCACGCCCAGATCTTCACGCTGGTCACGACGGTGCCGGCCTCTGCGGTCATGGACCTCGCGTCGGCCCGCGACATCCGCGTGATCGATTTCCCCGACGACAAGTTCAAGGCGATTCAGCAGATGAACCGGGGCTACGACAAGCGCATCATCAAGGCGGGAAGCTATCCGAAGCAGGACAGGGACGTGCAGACGATCGGCACCTGGACTCACCTGATCGCGAGCTGCAAATTGCCCGAGGCTCTGGTCTATAACATCACCAAGGCGCTCGCGAGCAACGTCGAAAACCTCGGCCACGTCGTCGCCGCGGTGAAGGGCCTTTCGGTGAAAGACATGGCGACTGATCTCGGCATACCGTTGCATCCGGGCGCCAGGAAATTCTATCAGGACTCGAAGGCGCTATAGCGCCTGATCTGAAAACAGCGGCGCGAACCTTCGCGCCGCTGTTTTTTTGTCCGACCGCAGAGCAGAGCCGATGACCGTCGCGCGCGTGCTGAAGGGCACGATCGCGCTGATCGCGGTCGGCATGTCACTGTACCATCTCACGGTCGCCTTCATCGGCGCACCTCAACAGCTATTCTTTCGCAGCACCCACCTGCTGTTCGCGTTGGCGCTGGTGTTCCTGCTCTTTCCGGGCTTCGTCCGGCGCGAAGGCGCACGGGCTTCCTGGCTCGATCTTCTTTTCATCGCTGCTTCCGCCGTCACCATCGTCTACGTCTGGGTGAACCACGAGCACCTCATCTCGCGCTTCGTGTTCGTAGAGGACCCGACCCAGACCGAGCTCGTGCTCGGTTTCATTTTCACCGCGGTCGTGCTCGAGGCGACGCGGCGCGTGATCGGCTGGCCGTTGCCGGTGACCGCGGTCATTTTTCTCGTCTACGCCCTGTTCTATTCCAGGACCCGCCCCGAGCAGCTGATCGAGATCATGTATCTCACGACTGAAGGCATCTTTGGCCCGACGCTGGGCGTGTCCGCTGCCTACGTGATTCTCTTCGTGCTTTTCGGCGCTTTCATGGAGCGCACCGGGGTGGGCAGGCTGTTCATGGATTTCGCGCTCTCCCTCACCGGTCACACCGCTGGCGGGCCCGGCAAGGTCGCGGTAGTGAGCTCAAGCCTTTTCGGCACCGTTTCCGGGAGCGCCGTTGCGAACGTGCTGGTGGACGGCCCGATCACGATTCCGTTGATGAAGCGCAGCGGCTTTCGCCCGCACATCGCGGCCGCGGTCGAATCGGTCGCATCCACCGGCGGGCAGATCATGCCCCCGATCATGGGCGCGGCGGCGTTCGTGATGGCGGAATTCCTCGCCGTGAGCTATTTCCAGGTCGCGTTATGGGCTTTCATTCCCGCGTTGCTCTACTACCTCGCGGTATTCGCGGCCGTGCATTTCGAGGCGAAGCGCATCGGGCTGCTCGGCCTGCCGCGCTCGGAGATACCCCGCTTCAAGGACGTCATGCTCGAGCGCGGGCATCTTTTCACGCCAATTCTCGTGATTCTGTTCGGACTGATTGCGGGTTACAGCGCGCCGCTGTGCGCGCTCGCCGGAACGCTTTCCTGCGTGCCCGTCGCGCTGCTGCGCAAGGGGACGCGCAAAGGCATCACGTGGCGGACGGTGTGGGACGCGCTCGAGGACGGCGCGAAGAATTCCATCGCGGTGGCGCTCGCCTGCGCGTGCGCCGGAATCATCATCGGCGTGATCACGATCACCGGCGCGGCCATCAACTTCACCAGCGTGGTGGTGGGGCTGGCGAAGGAAATGCTGCCCCTCGCGCTTATTCTCACCATGCTCGCAGGCATCATCCTCGGCATGGGGATGCCGACGACGCCCGCCTACATCGTCATGGTGGCGTTGCTGGTGCCGGCGGTCATCAAGCTCGGCGCGATCCCGCCGGCGGCGCACATGTTCGCATTCTATTTCGCCATCCTGTCCGCGATCACACCGCCGGTCGCGCTCGCAGTCTATGCCGCGGCGGGGCTTGCCAAAGCCAACTTATGGCAGGCGGGCTGGGCGGCGATGCGCGTAGGCGCTGCGGGTTTCATCGTGCCATTCATGTTCATATTCGAGAACTCCCTGCTGATGATCGGCAACTGGCAGACGATACTGCTATCGACGGCCACCGCAAGCGTTGGAGTCGTCGTTCTCGCCGCCGGGCTGTTCGGCTACCTGCTGCGCGAAGCGCGCATTTGGGAGCGCATCTTCCTGGGAACTTCCGCGTTATTGCTGATCAAGCCCGGACTCGTCACCGACCTGATCGGGGCCGCGCTGGTCGCCGCCGTAGTCGCAAGCCAGCTCGTGTTTCGAGGCGAAAAGCCGGTCGCGCGCGAGCGGCTCGCCAGATAACCTCTCGTCTCTACCCGCGCGCGTTCGCGGCGCGGCCGCGCTGTGGCAAAATTCGTTCTCCAGATCAAGGAGGGAACAATGAGCAACATCGGCTTCATCGGCCTCGGCATCATGGGCAAGCCCATGGCGGCCAATCTCATCAAGGGCGGGCATACGCTGTTTCTCCATTCGCGCAGCGGCGTGCCTCAGGAGCTCACCGCCGCGGGCGGCAAGTCCTGCGCCAGCGCGAAGGAAGTGGCGCATAAGTCGGAAATCATCGTCACCATGGTCCCCGACACGCCGGACGTGGAGAAGGTGCTCTTCGGCGCGGGCGGCGTGGCCGAGGGCCTTTCCAAGGGCAAGATCGTGGTCGACATGAGCTCGATCTCGCCGATCGAGACCAAGACGTTCGCGAAAAGGATCAACGCGCTCGGCTGCGAGTACATCGACGCCCCGGTCTCCGGCGGCGAAGTCGGCGCCAAGAACGCGGCGCTCACGATCATGGTGGGCGGCTCCGAGGCGACGTTCAACAAGGTCAAGCCCGTCTTCGAGCTCATGGGCAAGAACATCACGCGGGTCGGTGGCAACGGAGACGGGCAGACCTGCAAGGTCGCGAACCAGATCATCGTTGCCCTGAACATCGAGGCAGTGGGAGAAGCGCTGCTCTTCGCCTCCAAGGCCGGCGCCGATCCCGCCAAGGTGCGCCAGGCGCTGATGGGCGGCTTCGCCGCCTCGCGCATCCTGGAAGTGCACGGCGAGCGCATGATCAAGCGCACGTTCGATCCCGGATTCAGGATCGAATTACATCAAAAGGATCTAAGCCTTGCCTTGGCCGGGGCCAGAGCGATGGGGCTGAGTCTACCGAATACCGCTACGGCGCAGGAATTGTTCAACGCGTGCGCCGCGAACGGCGGCGCGAAGTGGGATCATTCGGCGCTCGTGCGCGCGCTCGAGAAGATGGCGAACCACGAGGTTGCGAAGTAATACGCAACCTTAGCGCTCGATGCGCGAGATCTTGGTGCCCTGGAAGGTCAGGTTGTACATCAGCCCCTTGTTCGAGAAAATGAAGCCGATGATGGGCTCCTTGACCGTGTCGGTCGAGATCTCGCCCCCGGCGCCGAGCGTGGCGAGCGCCACGCTGCCATCCACTCCCGCCTGCCAGCCCTGGCGCCTGCGGAAGTCCGCGAGCACCTTCTCGTTCATGAAAAGGATGATCTGCGAGCGCATCTGCGCGCCCAACTGGAAGCCGATCGAAGCCGCCGCGAGATTGTAGTAGGCCGCGGTGCGGCCCCTCACCAGCAGGGCGCCCTCGCCGTACTCGCCGCCGATGCCGATACCGGCCTTGTAGACCTTGGGAAAGATCAGCATGCCGGCGGCTTTCTGCGAAAGGTCCCTGCCCGCGCCGGTGTGCCTGTAGAAATTCTGGAGCGCTTCACGCACTTCCGCGTCGATTTCCTGCTTCGACGCGGCGCCCGCGCCCGCCTGCACCCCCAGCCACAGAGCAACACCCGTGACGAAAATCATCCAGCCCCTGACGCTCATGTTCGCCGCCTCCAATTCAAAATTGGTGCCGTCACGCTCCGGCGGACTCCATGCTGCCAACCTACCGTTTCGAGCCACGCGCCGTCAAGGACGCTCGTCACCCCCGCGTTTGCTAGAATCGTCGTATGAGGGTGGTTGCTGAGAAGCTCCTCGTCGATCTCGCGCGCCAGCGCCAGGTTGTGTCCGCGCTTCGCGCCTTTCTGCCTGAATCGGCGGTGCTTTTCGACGAGGAGGACGTGAAGCCCTACGAATGCGACGGGCTCTCCGCGTACCGCCAGGTGCCGATGGTCGTGGCCTTGCCGGATACCGAAGAGCAGGTGTGCCGCGTTCTCAGCACCTGCAACGAAATGCGGGTGCCGGTCGTCGCGCGCGGCGCGGGCACCGGGCTATCGGGCGGCGCCCTTCCGCTCGGCAACGGGGTGCTGCTCTCTCTCGCGAAGTTCATGCGCATCCTCGAGGTCGAACCCCGCTCGCGGACCGCGCGCGTCCAGCCCGGCGTGCGCAACCTCGCGATCTCGGAGGCCGCCTCGCCGCACGGCTACTACTATGCGCCCGACCCCTCGAGCCAGATCGCGTGCACCATCGGCGGCAATGTCGCCGAGAATTCCGGGGGCGTGCACTGCCTGAAGTACGGACTCACGGTGCACAATATCCTGAAGCTGCGGGTGGCGACGATCGAGGGCGAGATTGTAGAGGTCGGAAGCGAAGCGCTCGATTCGGCCGGATACGACCTGCTCGCGCTCATGACCGGCTCCGAGGGGATGCTCGGGGTCGTCACCGAAGTCACGGTGAGGCTCCTGCCCAAGCCAGTCTGTGCGCAGGTCGTGATGGCGGCGTTCGACGATACGGAGAAAGCGGGCCACGCGGTGGCCAGCGTGATCGCGGCGGGAATCATTCCCGCGGGACTTGAGATGATGGACCAGGCGGCGACACGCGCAGTCGAGGAGTTCGTGCACGCCGGCTATCGCACCGACGCCGCGGCGATCCTGTTGTGCGAGTCGGACGGCACCGAGGAGGAGGTCGCCGAGGAGATCGAGCGCGTCCAGAAGATCATGGAAGAAAGCGGCGCGGTCCAGACCCAGGTCTCGCGCGACGAAGCGGAGCGGCTGCGCTTCTGGGCCGGGCGCAAGGCCGCGTTCCCCGCGGTCGGGCGCATCTCTCCCGATTATTACTGCATGGACGGCACCATCCCGAGGAAACGGCTGGGCGAGGTGTTGCGCAAGATCGCCCGAATGGAGCAGAAGTACGGCCTGCGCTGCGCCAACGTGTTCCACGCGGGGGACGGCAACCTGCACCCGCTGATACTCTACGACGCCAACGTCGCGGACGAGCTGCAGCGAACCGAGGAGTTCGGCGCCGAGATCCTCGAGCTCTGCGTCGCAGTCGGCGGCACCATCACCGGCGAGCACGGCGTGGGCGTCGAGAAGATCAACCAGATGTGCGTGCAGTTCCGTGGAGCCGAGCTCGAGGCGTTCCACGGCGTCAAGCGCGCCTTCGACGAGCACGGGCTGCTCAATCCGGGCAAGGCGGTGCCCACGCTCTCGCGCTGCGCCGAGTTCGGGCGCATGCACGTGCACTCGGGCGAGGAAAAGTTTCCCGACCTGCCCCGCTTCTGACGGGGCGGTGAAGATCCGGTTCAAGGTTCAAGGTTCAAGGTTCAAGGTTCAAGGTTCAAGGTTCAAGGTTCAAGGTTCAAGGTTCAAGGTTTGACCCGGAACTTTGAACTTTAAACTTGGAACAGGGCCGCGCTCGTCACATTCATCCATGCAGGATGTCATTGAAAATCTGTCGCGGACGATTCGTGAGGCAGCGTCTCGGCGCCGGCCCTTGTGCATCCGCGGCGGAGGGACCAAGGATTTCTACGGCGGGGAAACGCGCGGCGATGTGCTCGATACCCGCGCCTGCCGCGGCATCGTCTCGTACGAGCCGACCGAGCTCGTGATCACCGCACGCGCCGGAACTCCGCTCGCGGAGATCGATGCCGCGCTGCGCGCGGAAGGGCAAATGCTGGCGTTTGAACCGCCGCGCTTTGGCGAAGGTGCCACGCTCGGCGGCTGCATCGCCACCGGGCTTTCCGGTCCGCGCCGGGTCTACGCCGGCGCGGTGCGCGACTTCGTGCTCGGGGTCCGCGTGCTCGACGGGAGCGGCAACGAGCTCAGGTTCGGCGGACAGGTGATGAAGAACGTCGCGGGCTACGATGTCTCTCGCCTGATGGTGGGCTCGCTCGGCACGCTCGGGGTGCTGCTCGAGGTCTCGCTCAAGGTATTGCCGCTGCCGGTGGCCGAGATCACGCTGCGCCGCGAGCACAGCCAGACCGAGGCACTCGCGCTCATGGACGAATGGTCGCGCATGCCGCTGCCCTTTTCCGCGAGCTGCCATGCCGGGAACCAGCTCTGCTTCCGCCTGTCGGGCGCCGAGGCGGGCGTGCGGGCGGCGCGGGAAAAGATGGGCGGAGAGGAAGTCGCGGACGGCACCGCGTTCTGGGAGAAGGTGCGGGAGCAGCGGCTCGAATTCTTCGGGCAACCGGGCCCGCTGTGGCGCCTGTCGGTGCGGTCCTCGATGCCGCCGCTCGATCTCCCGGGAACCCAGCTCATCGAATGGAGCGGCGCTCTGCGCTGGTTGAAGTCCGATGCCGGTGCCGCGATGGTACGCGATGCCGCGGCGGGCGCGGGCGGCCACGCAACGCTGTTCCGGGCGGAGGACAAGTCCGCAGGGGCATTCCACCCCCTGCCTGCGGCGCTGATGAAACTGCACCGGCGGCTCAAGCAGAATTTCGACCCGGCAGGCATTCTCAATCCGGGGCGCATGTATCCCGACCTCTAGCGAACGGTGAACGGTAAACGGTGAACGGTAATCAGAGAGGCGGCATCATGGCTCGACTTTGTGCGTCCCGTTCACTGTTCACTGTTCGCTGTTCACGCCTTTCATAAATGCAGACGAACCTCGCACCGTTCATCAAGGACACACCCGAGGGCCGCGAAGCCGACGCGGTCCTGCGCAACTGCGTGCACTGCGGTTTATGCACCGCGACCTGCCCGACCTACCAGCTGCTGGGCGACGAGCTCGACGGACCGCGCGGGCGCATCTACCTGATGAAGCAGGTGCTCGAGGGCGCGCGGCCGACCGCGAAGACGCAGCTGCATCTCGACCGCTGCCTCACCTGCCGCGCGTGCGAGACGACCTGCCCCTCGGGCGTGCACTACAGCCGGCTGCTCGACATCGGGCGCAAGCTCGTGGACGAGCGGGTCGCGCGCGGCGCCGTTGCAAGCATCGAGCGCCGGATACTGCGTGCAGTGGTCCCGAAACCCGGATTGTTCGGTCCCCTGCTCAGGCTGGGACGGCTTGCGCGCCCGCTGCTGCCCGCCGCGTTGAGACGCAAGGTGCCGGGGAATGTCGCGCCCGCAAAACCGTGGCCGGAACGCGAGCACCCCCGCAAGATGCTGGTGCTCGAGGGCTGCGCGCAGCAGAGCCTCTCGCCCGCGACCAATGCCGCCGCCGCGCGGGTGCTCGACCGGATCAGAATCACGCTCGTGCGCGCGCCCGAGGCCGGCTGCTGCGGCGCAGTGTCGTTCCACCTCACCGCGCAGGAAGAGGCGCTCGATTACATGCGGCGCAACGTGGATGCCTGGTGGCCGCGCCTCGAGCGCGGCGCGGAGGCGGTCGTGACGACGGCGAGCGGCTGCGGCGTCATGGTCAGGGACTACGGACATGCGCTCGCCCGCGACCCGGCCTACGCCGCGAAGGCAAAGCGGATCTCCGATCTCGCGAAGGACATCGGCGAGGTGATCGCCGCCGAAAAGAACAAGCTGCTCACCGCTCACCGCTTACCGCTCACCGCTCACCGCGTAGCGTTCCACGCGCCCTGCACCCTGCAGCACGGGACGAAGCAGAAAGGCTCGATGGAGGCGCTTCTCGTCGAACTCGGGTTCGAGCTCACGCCGGTGCCCGACGCGCACCTGTGCTGCGGCTCGGCAGGCACGTATTCCATACTCCAGCCGGAGCTCTCGCGCCAGCTGCTTGGCAACAAGATCGCCGCGCTGACGAGCGGCAGTCCGCGGACAATCCTCACCGCGAACATCGGTTGCCAGGCGCACCTGCAGAGCGCGACCGCGCTGCCCGTGCGGCACTGGATCGAAGCGCTCGACGAACGCATCTCGCAATCGCGCTAGTCAAGGTTTTCACGAAGTCCACCCGCCATCGCCTGGCGGCAGCATTAAGAAGTTTGCCGGATCAACGTCCGACCAAAGCCTTGGGGCTTGTACTTTTTCCCGAACCGGCGTACGATCGCGCGCAGCTTGTACTTTTTTGCGTAGCGGCGTACCATCAGCCGCATTTCGTACCGGAGGGTGCAACCGGCATGCTCAATCTGAAGCCGTCTGCCGCGTCGCGGAAGCTGGAGTTAACCCCGAGTTACGAGAGCCGCCACAAGGAAGCCGTTAAGAGCGCGACGACTCTCGCCGTGCCGGTGTTCGAGGCGGAGCTATGGACGAGCCGCCAGCGGCAGGCGAACTCGATCCACGAGATCTCCTACCGCGCGTGCTTCAAGCCCCAGCTGCCGGCGTACTTCATCGAGCGGCTGACCGCCGAAGGCGATGTCGTCTACGACCCTTTCAGCGGCCGCGGCACCACCACCGTGGAGGCCGCCCTGCACGGGCGCACGGTGATCACCAACGACACGAACCCGCTCTCGGCCATCCTCACGCGCCCGAGGCTCGAGCTGCCCTGCGTCGCGGAAGTGGACAAGCGGCTGCGGTCGCTGCGATTCGCGGCCAATGCCGCAAGCGGGATCGATCTGTCCATGTTCTTCCACCACAACACGCTCCACGAGATCCTCGGACTGCGGCGGTACCTGAACCGCCGCCGCCGCGAGGGCGCGGAAGACAGCGTCGACCGCTGGATTCGCATGGTGGCGACGAGCCGCCTGACGGGCCATTCGCCCGGCTTCTTCTCGGTATACACGCTGCCCCCGAACCAGGCGGTCTCGCCGGAAGACCAGATCCGCATCAACGCCAAGCTCGAGCAGCAGCCGCAGTACCGCGACGTCCGCGCGCTGATCCTTCGCAAATCCATGCAGCTCCAGGCGGGCCTGACCGCCGCCGACCGCTGGCGCCTGCACGCGGCGGCCGAGCGCGCGCTGTTCCTCGAAAACGACGCCTCCGCGACGCCGGCGATTTCCACGAACAGCGTGCACCTGACGGTCACTTCGCCCCCGTTTCTCGACGTCGTGCAATACTCGCGCGATAACTGGCTGCGCTGCTGGTTCAACGGCTTTGACGCGGATACCGTGGGCAGCCGCATCACGATGGCGAAGACGCCCGAGGACTGGGCCATGGCGATGGCGCGGGTGCTGGCCGAGCTCTATCGCGTGACGCGGCCCGGAGGATGGCTCGCATTCGAGGTCGGAGAAGTGCGGCGCGGCACGGTAAGGCTCGAGGAGATCATCGCGCCGCTCGGTACGGATTCAGGATTCACCTGCGAGGCGATCCTCATCAACGCGCAGCGCTTCACCAAGACCGCCAACATCTGGGGCGTGGCGAACAACCGCCTCGGCACCAACTCGAACCGGATCGCGCTCTTCCGCAAGCCCCGCTGAGCGGGCCGGGTTCCCCGCGCGGCTCCCGGGCCGTGAACTGCATCACGGCCGCGCGCTCCCGGCGCCAAACGGTCGTGATGGAAGTCACCGCCTCTCCCCTTTTAAAACAGTAGGATGCAGACGTTTCTTGCTTCGGGGGAAACGATATGGTCGTGACCACCATGCCGCCCAACGGGGATTACGTTCAAGCGTTCGCGTGCGGCCAGCGGATCTTCAGCGAGGGACAGCACGGCGACTGGATGTACGTCGTCGTCGAAGGTGAAGTCGAACTGCTCGTCAACAATGTGCTGGTCGAACGGTTGGGGCCGGGCGGCGTCCTGGGCGAAATGTCCCTGATCGACGCCGCGCCGCGCAGCGCCACCGCCGTGGCGCGCACCCATTGCAAGCTTTGGTCCATCAACCAGAAGCGCTTTTCCTATCTGGTGCAACAGACTCCGGACTTCGCCCTGCAGATGATGCGGGTGATGGCCGTGCGCCTGCGCCACATGGACCAGCGGGTGTACTCGAAAGCGGCCGCCGCCCGGGCGGCGTGAACGCTCACGCGGATCCGGTCGCGCCCGCGGGCGAATCGCGAGCTTACGCTTTCTGGTAGGTGCCGACGAGCTCGGACTTCTCCAGCACGTGCCCCTTGATCGCCTGCTCGAGCTCGGCCTTGGCCGGGATCTCCATGGCGGGCAGCACGGTATCCAGCGCGTAGAGCTTGTGGAAATAGCGGTGGCGCCCGATCGGCGGGCACGGCCCGCCGTAACCGGCGCGCTTCCAGTCGTTCAACCCCTGGCACGTGCCCGGCGGCAGCTCCCCCGCCTTGATCGCTTCCTTGAGCCCGGTGGCCGTGGCCGGGATGTTGTAGAGCACCCAGTGCACCCAGGTCATCTTCGGCGCCCCGGGATCGGGCGCATCGGGGTCGTCCACGATCAGCACGAAGCTCCGGGTTCCGGCCGGCGCCCCGCTCCACACGAGCGGGACCGAAACGTCCTCGCCCTGGCAGGTGTGGCGCCTCGGGATCTCCCCATTGTGCGCGAACGCAGTTGAAGTGAGCTTGAGCGGCATGCCTGCCGTTTTTTCGCGCGTTTTAGCGTATGTTAGTATAGCGCGCCCACCGGAAAATTCGAACGCTGCGGGCGGTTTGCCGCGGCGGACAACCCGGCCGCTCTCCACTTCCCAGCGCAAGGCGAAGGCCGCAAGCGGTGCCGATCCATTACGAAAAGCTGCTCAGCTGGAAGATCCCCGTGGTCGAGCAGCGCCTGACGCGCCGCGACACCATCCTCTACGCGCTCGGGGTCGGCCTTGGCGCCGATCCGTGCGACGCCGAGCAGCTCAAGTTCGTGTACGAGGAGCGACTCCACGCGCTGCCGACGATGGCGATCATATTGGGCTACCCGGGACCCTGGCACGCGAACCCGGAACTCGGCATCACGCGCAGCCACGTCGTTCACGGCGAGCAGGGCTTCCGCATCCACCGGCCGCTGCCGGTGGAAGGCGTGGTCGCCGGGCACACGCGCATTACCGGCGTGGTGGACAAAGGCAAGGACAAGGGCGCGCTCATCATGACCGAATGCACGGTGCGCGAGAAGGCGGGCAACGAATTGATCTGCACCCTCGCCTCCACCACCTTCTGCCGCGCCGACGGCGGCTTCGGCGGGCCGGACGGGCCGCTACGAGAGCCCCATCCGGTTCCCGGGGGGTCGCCCCACCACGTCTGCGATCTGCCGACGCTGCCGCAAGCGGCGCTGATCTACCGGCTGTCGGGAGATTACAATCCGTTGCACGCCGACCCGGCCTACGCGCGGAAGGCCGGCTTCAAGATGCCGATCGTGCACGGGCGGCTGACCTTCGGCATTGCCGGCCACGCGATCCTGAAGACATTGTGCGGTTACGATCCCGCGCGACTGGTGTCGATGGAAGGCCGTTTTTCCGCGCCCGTGTACCCGGGAGAGACGCTACGCACCGAAATGTGGCGCGACGGGAACGTCGTTTCGTTCCACGCTACGGTGCCCTCGCGCGGCGTCACGGTAATCAATAACGGACGAGCCGAATTGAAGCCGTGAATCGTGAATGGTGAATTGTGAATCGGAGAACTCGCGCGGTGACCATTTACGATTGACGATTTACGTTTCACGAACAGAAGCGGACACGATTCCCGATTTCCGATTCACGTTTCACGAACAGAGGCGGACACAATGGCCGGCATGGTGGAAGGCAAAGTGGTGGTGGTGACCGGCGCGGGGCGCGGGATCGGGCGCGCCATCGCGATGCTCATGGCAAGCCACGGCGCCAGGGTGGTCGTGAACGACATCGGCGCATCGCTCGGCGGCGAAGGCAGCGACCAGGCGCCCGCGGACGAAGTGGCGGCGGAGATCAGGAAAGCCGGCGGCGAGGCGATCGCCAATTTCGACAGCGTCGCCGGATTCGCTTCCGCGGGGAAGATCATTCAATGCGCCGCGGATACGTTCGGGCGCATCGACTGCGTGGTCAATAATGCGGGCATCCTGCGCGACGTCATTTTCCACAAGATGACCGAGGCCGACTGGGATGCGGTGGTCTCGGTGATGCTGAAGGGCGCGTTCAACTGCAGCCGGCACGCGGCGGACCACTTCCGCCGCCAGGAGTCCGGCTGCTTCATTCACATGACCTCGACCTCGGGGCTGGTCGGCTCCATGGGCCAGGCGAACTACAGCGCCGCCAAGCTCGGCATGGTCGCGCTCTCGACCTCGATCGCCCACGATATGGCGCGCTTCAACGTGCGCTCGAACTGCATCGCACCGGTCGCCTGGACGCGCATGACCCAGTCCATCCCGGCAAAGGACCCCGCGGCGCAGAAGCGCATCGAGCAACGCAGCCAGGTCACCGCGGAGCACAACGCACCGCTCGCGGTGTTTCTTGCGAGCGATGCCGCCAGGGAAGTCAACGCGCAGGTGTTCTCGGTGCGCAAGAACGAGATCTTCCTCATGAGCCAGTCCCGCCCCTTGCGCAGCGTCCACCGCGGCGAAGGCTGGACGCCGGAGAGCTGCGCAGAGCACATGCTGCCGGCGGTCAAAAGCTGGTTCGTCCCGCTCCAGCGCACGGCGGACGTATTCTCCTGGGACTCGATCTGAACTTCAGCCGCGGAGATCACAGAGGAGGAAAACTCTCCCAAGTGAGCAAAGAGTAAATACAGAGCAGCATGCATGCTTCCTTAACGAGGTGCGTTTTTCATTCGTGCCTGTCGTTCTTGTCTTTCTCTGTGTACTCTGTGCTCTCTGTGGCCGGGAGTTTTTGCATATGAACGTATCGCTCCAAAAGGACGGCGCGACCGCGGTTCTCACCCACGACCACACGGAAGGCGTGGCCGCGTTCCGCGAGAAGCGTGCGCCTCGCCTTCTGGGCAGGTAGGCGCAGCCCGTGCCGGCATTCCCGCAGCAGAGCGAAGGCTCGTGGCTCGCCCAGCTATGCCTGAGCCGCGCCGCCTTCGCTCTGATCTTCACCACCTACGCCGCGGCGATCCCGCTGCTCATGGTGGACTGGAACATGAGCGCAAGCGAGGCCGGCCTCATCCAGTCCGCGTGGCATGTCGGCTACCTCGTGTCCCTCTTTTCCATCGGGTTCCTGGCCGACCGCTATGGAGCAAAGCGCGTGTTCCTCTCCTCGAGCGTGGCCGCGGCCGCCTCCGCGCTGGTGTTTGCCGTTTTCGCGGACGATTTCCTCTCTGGCATGATCCTCTACGGGCTGACAGGTCTCTTTTCCGGGGGCTCCTACACGCCCGGGTTGACGCTCATCTCGGAGCGCTTCGTCTCGCAGCGCCGCGGACGCGCCATGGGCTTTTATATCGCCGCCGCATCCTTCGGCTACGCGCTCTCGCTGTTTCTCACCGGGATGCTCACGCCGGTCGTCGGCTGGCGTGGGGCATTCGTGGTGACTGCCTGCGGGCCCGCCCTCGGTCTCGCGATGGCATGGTACGCGCTGCGGCAGACGCCGAATGTGGTGCATCCCCCGGCCCCGGAGCACGCCGCCCAGGGATCGCTGCCGGCGGTGGTCGGCAACCGGCCCGCGATGCTGCTCATCTGGGCTTACGTATTCCATTCGTGGGAGCTGCTCGGAATGAAGGCGTGGCTTCCCGCGTACTTCGCGGCTTCCTCGCGCGAGACGGGATTCGGCGCGATCGAGGCCGCGAGCCTCGGCGCGATGCTGGCCGCGCTCGCCTACGTCGCGAGCATGGCGGGCAGCGTGGCGGGCGGTGTGCTCTCCGACCGCATCGGGCGCACGCTGACCATACTGCTCATGTCATGCGCGAGCCTGTTCTGCTCGTTCACGTTCGGCTGGATGTACGGGTTGCCCGTCCTGCTGCTGGTGCTCATCGCATTGTTCTATAGCTTTACCGCGATTGGCGATTCCTCGGTTTATTCCACCGCCATCACCGAGCTCGTCGCACCGCGCCACATTGGCGCGGCCTATTCGGTGCGCTCGGTGCTCGGCTTCGGTGCCGGCGCAATGAGTCCCTGGATTTTCGGTCTGGTGCTCGACGCGACGCGCCCCGGCAACACCGAGCTGCTCGCCTGGGGCCTGGCGTTCTGCTCGCTCGGTGTGGGCGGCCTGCTCGGCCCGCTCGCGACCTGGAAGCTGCGCGCGAGACCCGAGGCGAGGCGCATGGCCGGGGGCAAGCGTTGAACCCGCCCGGACGTGGATCACGAAACCCGCGCAGCGAACGCAACGCGGGTAGAATTGCGCGTCTGCTCATCCGCATGCCCCGATCGATGTCCGTCCAGTCCGCTGCGCGGGCGCAGCCCGAAGCCCGCCCCGATCTCACCCGCTTTCTCAATCCGCGCGGGGTGGCGGTAGTCGGCGTATCCAACGACCCCTCGCGCATCGGCGGGCAGGCACTGACACTGCTCACCGATTTCGGCTATGGCGGGCGCATCTACCCGGTCAATCCGAAGTACAGCGAGATCAAGGGACTCGCGTGCTACTCCGACCTCGCGCAGGTGCCCCGCCCGTGCGACGTGGCATTGATCGTTCTTTCCGCGAATCACGTGCCCGACGCGATCGAGCAGTGCGGAAAGGCCGGCATTCCCTTCGCGCTCGTGCTCTCCTCCGGCTTCAGCGAGGTCGGCCCCGAGGGAAGAGCATTGCAGGAGAAACTCGCCGCGGCCGCCCGGCGCGGCGGGGTGCGCGTCGTCGGTCCCAACTGCCTCGGGCTCCTCAATCTGAGGGACAACGCCCGCATCGGCTTCGGCGGCACAATGCAGCTCGGCACGCTCAAGCCGGGCCCCATCGCCATGGTCACGCAATCGGGCGGGTTCGGATTCGGCGTGGTCGCGATCGCCTGCCACTACGGGCTTGGCTTCAATTACGTGATCTCCACCGGCAATGAAGCCGACCTGACCCTTCTCGACTGGCTGGCCGAGCTCGTCGAGCGCCCGGAGGTCGAGATCGTAACCGCGTTCATGGAGGGCGTGGCCGACGGGCGGCGGCTCGTTGCGATCGGGGAGCGCGCGCTCCAGCTCGGCAAGCCGATCCTGGTGTGGAAGGTCGGCAACACGGCGGCCGGCGCGAAGGCCGCAGTTTCCCACACCGCCCGCATGACCGCGGGCTACGAGCTCTTCCGCGCCGCGTTCCGCCGCGGTGGATTCATCGAAATCCGCGACGTGGATGACCTCATCGATATCAGCAAGGCGTTTCTCGCCCGCAAGCCTGCGCGCGGGCGGCGTGTGTGCGCCGTGTCCATTTCCGGCGGCGCGGGCGTGCTGCTCGCCGACCGCTGTATCGAGGCCGGATTGGAACTGCCGCGGCTGTCGGAGGCGACGGCGCGCACGCTGCGCGAAATCCTCGTGTCCTTCGCTACGGTCAGCAACCCGCTGGACGTCACGGCGCACGGCTACAACGACAATTTCGCCTCCTACAGCCGCGCGCTGCGCGAAGTGCTTGCCGACCCTAACGTAGACCAGGTGGTTGCGCGCGCGCCGCGCGGCAAGGTTGCCTACACCTGGGCGCAGGGTTTGATCGAGATGCTGCGCGATACAGACAAGCCGCTGCTGCTCAACTGGCCCACTTCCCCGGATGACAACGCCGTGGCCCTGCGCTTCCTGGAGGAGAACGGCGTCCCGTGCATCCTGGGTCCGGGGCGCACGGTGCGCGCGATGGCCGCGCTCGCCGAATTCTCGGAACAGCGCCGCGCGTGGGAGAGCCGCGCGAATCGCACGCTCAAGCGTGCAATCGCGAGGCAGGCGCTCGACCTGCGCGGCGCGGGGGCCGCCTTGAGCGAGCACCGCTCGAAGACGCTGCTCGGCCGCTACGGAATACCGCTCGTGAACGAGGTCCTGCTGCCGGACGACGGAATCGCAAAGCTCAAGACCGCGCCCCTGCCGTTCCCGCTCGCGGTCAAGATCGCCTCGCCCGATATCCCGCACAAGACCGAGGCCGGCGTCGTGCGGCTCGGCGTCACGGACCTGAAGTCGCTCAAGCAGGCGGTGCGCGACATCCTCGCGGCGGCCAACAAGAGCCACCCCGGTGCCCGCATTGAAGGCATACTGGTGCAGGAGATGGCCTCGGGCATGGAAGTCATCGTGGGCGCGGTGAACGACGCTTATTTCGGGCCCACCGTGGCATTCGGGCTCGGCGGCATTTACACCGAGCTGCTGAAGGACGTAACCCACCGATTCGCGCCATTCGGGACCGATGAAGCGCGCGAAATGATCATGGAAATCAGGGGCGCAGGGCTACTCACCGGATTGCGCGGCCGTCCGCCACTCGACACCGCGGCGCTGGCCGATGTCCTCTCCCGCGTCTCGCTGCTGATCGCGGACCATTCCGACCGCATCGCCGAGATCGATATCAATCCGCTGTTCGTGCGCGAGGCGGGCAAGGGCGTTGCCGCCGCCGACGCATTGTTCGTATTGAAAAATTTTCCGGAAAGGCGCCAGGAACATCAAGAGGATCAAGATCTTTAACCACAAAGGACACTAAGGACACAAAGGAAAATCCCAAAATGATTGTCGAAGACCTTCGTGCCCTTTGTGTCCCTCGTGTTTCAGCTTTTTTTTGGAAAGCGCTTCATGAGCATTAAAGTCACCAAGAACGACGGCGTCGCCACGGTCCTCATTGACCGTGCGGACAAGTTGAACGCGCTCTCCGCGGAGATGTATCACGAGCTCGCCGAGCAGTTCGCGGCACTGGCCGGGGACGACGAGGTCCGCGCGGTAATCCTCACCGGCGCGGGGCGCGCCTTCTGCGCAGGAGGCGACGTCGGCTCGATGGGCAGCTACGACGTCGTGGCCGGCCGCAAGCGCTCGCAGGGCCACCAGCGCACGATCATCAACCTCTACAACCTCGAAAAGCCGGTTATCGCGGCGGTGCGCGGTGCCGCCGCCGGCATCGGCGCGAGCCTCGCGCTCGCGTGCGACCTCGTCATCGCCGCCGAATCGGCCTACTTCCTGATGGCCTTCAAGAAAGTGGGCATCCCGCCTGACGGCGGCTCCGTCTTCTTCCTCACGCAGCGGCTCGGCATCGCGCGCGCCAAGGAGCTCGTCTATACGGCAAGAAGGCTGCCCGCGCAGGAAGCGCACGACATGGGCCTGGTGATGAAGGTCGTGCCCGAGGACCGGCTCGAGGCGGAGGCGCAGGCCCTTGCACGGGAGCTGGCGACTTCCGCGACCTACGCGCTCAAGCTGGCGAAGAAAATGTTCCACTCGATGTACGTGCCGACACTGGAGCACCTGCTCGAGCTCGAAAACCTCGCGGTCTCCGGCGCACGGCTCACGCACGACCACCAGGAAGGCGTGGCCGCCTTCCGGGAAAAGCGCCCGCCCAAGTTTCTCGGTCGTTAACCCGGAAACTTTATCGAAAGGGACCGAATATGAAATATTTCACTAACTTTTCGGCCGCTTTGATGGCGGCCGTCTTGATGATCCACGGTGCTTCGTACGCGGCTGAAAAATATCCGCAGCGCCCGATCCGCGTGATCGTGCCCTTCCCGCCGGGCGGCAGCAATGACATCGTGTCGCGCATGGTCGGGGCACAGTTGGCCGAGCGTCTCGGAAGGTCGGTAGTGATCGACAATCGCGGCGGCGCCGGCGGCCGCATCGGTTACGAGATCGCCGCCACGTCCGCGCCGGATGGTTACACGCTCCTGGTCATCTCCGCTGCCTTCGCTTTCACCCCCGCCTTGCACAAACTCCCCTTCGATCCGGCCAAGGCGTTCATCCCGGTCACCATGCTCGGGAGGGGAGCGAACTCGCTTGCGATCTTTCCCGGTCTCCCCGTCCACTCGACGAAGGAGCTCGTCGCGCTTGCGAAGGCGAAGCCCGGCCAGCTGAATTACGGATCCGCGGGTATGGGTTCGTTCGTTCACCTTGGCAGCGAGATGTTCAGGATCATGGCCGGCATCAACCTCGTGCACGTGCCGTTCAAGGGAGGCGGGCCGGCAACGCTCGCGGCCGTGGCCGGCCAGACGGAGCTCATCATCGGCACGCTCATCCAGGCGCTGCCGCACGTGCGTACGGGGCGATTGAGGCTGCTGGGAGTCGGCGGCTCGAAGCGGCTGGCGATCCTGCCCGACGTGCCGACGATCGCGGAGTCCGGCGTGCCGGGCTACGAGGCATACAACTGGTGGGGCTTCGTCGTCCCGGCCGGAACGTCCGGCGCTATCACCAAGCTCCTGCACAGCGAACTGACCGCAGTCATCGCCTCGCCGGAAGTGCAGAAGTGGTTCAGCTCGGAAGGCGCCGAGTCCGTCAGCAAGACCTCCGAGGAGTTCAGGCAGTGGATTCTCGCCGAGACCGTCAAGTGGGGGAAGGTCGTGCAGCAGGCGGGAATCAAGGCCGAGTGAGGCATGATTCGTGATGAGTGACGACTGACGACCGACGGCTGG
Organism: Betaproteobacteria bacterium; assembly: GCA_016868035.1. GTDB lineage: Bacteria > Pseudomonadota > Gammaproteobacteria > Burkholderiales > SG8-41 > SG8-41. The sequence continues at coordinate 61,798 of VGID01000005.1, forward strand.
CGAGTGACGGCTGAAGAATGCAGGATCTGAAGAAGCAGTCGCCGTACGGCGTCTATGTCGAGCACCTCAGGAGGGGCGAGCTCGCGTACCAGGTAGCAACCGACGGGACGCCGGTGTTCTTCCCGCGCGTGGTCGCGCCCGGCAGCGGCGGCGCGAAACTTGAATGGCGCGTCTCGAAGGGGCTGGGCAGCGTGCACGCCACCACGGTCGTCCACTACAAGGGCGAGCCGCCCCTCAACGTCGCGCTGATAGACCTCGACGAGGGCTTCCGGATGATGAGCCGGGTCGAGCACGTGGATCCGATGCAGGTGAGCATCGGCATGCGGGTGAAGCTGAAGGTGCTACCGGGCGACGACAAGCAGCCCCCGTGCCCGGTATTCGTTCCAGCGGAGACGCGGCGATGAGCGGGCTGCGCCGAGCAGCCGTCGCGGTAGTTGGTGCGGCCGAATCCGATCTGGGACAGGTCGCGCCCGACACCAGCCCGACCGACCTCATGGCGCAGGCGACGCAACGCGCGCTCGAGGACTGCGGGCTCGATCTCTCCGACGTGGACGCGGTGCTGTGCGCACATACGCAGTCGCGGATGTCGGCGCTGCAGCTGTGCGAATACCTGCGCATCAAGCCCCGCTACTTCGACAGCACGCAGATCGGGGGCTCTTCCTTCATGTCGCACCTCGCACACGCGCAGGCGGCGATCGAGCTCGGCATGTGCGAGGTGGCGCTGATTGCCTATGGCAGCACGCAGCGCTCGGTCTCGCGCGCGGCCGCCTCGCCGCGCGAAGTCAACCCGTACGAGACGCCCTACCGCCCGTTGCTGCCGACGAGCGCATATGCGCTGGCGGCCTCGCGCCACATGCATCTGTACGGCACGACGCGCGAGCAGCTCGCCGAGGTTGCCGTGGCGGCGCGCGAATGGGCGCTGATGAACCCCGTCGCGTGGGAGAAGGAACCGCTCACCATCGAGCAGGTGCTCGCGGCGCGCATGGTGAGCCATCCCCTCACCGTGCGCGACTGCTGCCTCGTCACTGACGGCGGCGGCGCCATCATCGTCACGTCCGCCGCGCGCGCGAAATCGCTGAAGAAAAAGCCGGTGTACGTTCTGGGCATGGGCGAAGCGATCGGCCACGCCTCGATCTCGAACATGCCGGATCTTACCGTCACGGTCGCGGCCGAATCGGGACCGCGGGCGTTTGCGATGGCGGAGCTCAAGCCTGCCGACGTGGGCATGCTCTCGCTCTATGACGCGTTCACCATCACACCCGTCCTTTTTCTGGAGGACCTTGGCTTCTGTCCCAAGGGAGAAGGCGGGCGCTTCGTCTCGAACAGAGCGATCGCGCCGCGAGGCAAACTCGCGGTCAACACGAGCGGCGGCGGATTGTCGTACTGCCACCCGGGCATGTACGGGCTGCTGGTGATCATCGAAGCGGTGCGCCAGGTGCGCGGCGAGTGCGGCGCGCGCCAGGTCAAGAACTGCGAAGTCGCCCTCGCGCACGGCAACGGAGGCGTGCTTTCCAGCCAATGCACTGTGATATTCGGCTCCGATGCAACGCTTTAACCGTGCGACGCGCGCCTGCACGGTCGCATCCCCACACACACTGCGCGGGTTACAAGTTCCGAGTTCAAGGTTCAAGGTTGAGGATACTTGAGCACCCGGGGTGCCGGCTTTGAACTCGGAAACTGGAACTTCGAACGGGGCTCCGGGAGGCAAGCCTTGGTGTAAGGTAGAGGCTGCGAGGCCGACTGAGGGGAGCGCCGGTAGAGGGAATTTCCCGCGGTGCGCGGTGTCTTATCAGCAGCAAGGAGGAATTATGACGCGCAGGGGTTTATTGCAGGGCATGCTGTTCGCGGGATTGTGGAAAGCGCTGACCGGACGTGTCGCGGCGGCGCAGGCGATTCCGTCCGACATGAAGGGCGTCGAGGCGCTGCAGAAGGGCTGGAGGAGTTTTCTGGCCGAGGGGCTAAAGATCCCGGCGCCCACCGAGCCGCTCAAGCTCGCGAGCGAGGAATGGCGCAAGCGGCTCACGCCCATGGAGTACGTGATCCTGCGCCAGGAAGGCACCGAGCGTGCCGGCACGAGCGGTCTCAACCACGAGAAGCGCGCCGGAATCTATGCGTGCGCCGGTTGCGGACTGCCGCTGTTCACTTCCGCCATGAAATACGACAGCGGCACCGGCTGGCCGAGCTTCTTCACCACGATACCGGGAGTGTTCGGCACCAAGACCGACTACAAGCTCTTCCTGCCGCGCACCGAATATCACTGCATCCGCTGCGGCGGCCACCATGGCCACATCTTCGACGACGGGCCGCCGCCCACCGGCAAGCGCTGGTGCAACAACGGCATTGCGCTGAAGTTCATACCCAGGACCGGCAAGGCGTGACCGATGCCGGCGCGGGTGCGCTAGCCCCGCAGCCAGGTTTCGCCGCGCGCTCCGGCGTAAGCGTTTCGTCGTGTGCCGCCAGCCGCAGCGCCATTCGGCCACCGGCATATATTCCTTCGAGTGGATAAGACTGTCCATCGGAAGCCGGCCTCCTCCCCGAGCGTCTCCGCACCATGACTCCGAAGAAACCCGGTCCCGACCACGCACGCCTCGACCGCGTCGTGGCCGACGCGCGGCGCGCGCGGGAGATCCGCGAGAAAGGCTATCGCGAGCTGGCGCTCAAGATGTATCCGTGGGTCTGCGGGCGCTGCGCGCGGGAGTTCACGCGCGCGAACGTGCAGCTGCTCGAAGTCCATCACCGCGACCACAACCACGACAACAACCCGCCCGACGGCAGCAACTGGGAGCTGCTGTGCACCTACTGCCACGAAAACGAGCACCGGCGCTTTCTCGACAGCACCGGACCCGGCGCGGAGGGGGAAAAGCAGTCGCAGGCGACTTTCCGGCCGTTCGAAGCGCTCGACGCGCTCTTGAAGAAGAAGCGTGATCCGTGAATCGTGAGTCGTGAGTCGTGAGTTGTTGGACGCTTCCCCGACTCACTCCTCAATCCTCAATCCTCAATCCTCGATCCTCAATCCTCACTCCTCGACAACACCCACGGGCGCGCGCCTATTCGGCCATTGCCGCTGATTTCGCTACGGAAATCCGGGGCAACCGCTCCTCCGCCTTCAGGTCGCGCAGCGATTGCCGCCAGGCAGCGATTGTCGCATCGACATCCGCCTGCGTGTGAGCGGCGGAGACGATCCCGCCGCGGAATCCCTTGAGATCCACGCCGTGCACCAGCATGGCGAGCCGCAGCTTCGCGAGCATGCGCTCATCCTTGCCCTTGAGCGAGTCCGGGGTCAGGGTCGATGGGTCGAAGGTCATGGGGCGTAGGTCCTCGCCCGCCGGGTTCGAATGCAGGTGAAAGAAGGAATGCTCTCCATAAATTGCCCACGGAATGCCTTCTTCGTCGAGGACCTCGTTCATCCTGCGCCGCAGTGCCGACGCCACGGACGAAGCGCGCGCGCAGGCGTCCGAGCTACGGATGATGTCCAGCGTTGCGATGCCGGCTGCGGCGCTCAGCGGGTGGGCATTGTGCGTGCCCTGGTGGTTGATACGCTCGCGCTTCGCGGCGGCCGACGCGTCGAAATCGATCCATTCGAGTATGTCCCGGCGGCCGCCGACGACGCCGCCCGGCATGCCACCGGCGACGACCTTGGCCATGGTGGTGAGATCGGGCGTTACTCCGAGCAGAGCCTGCGCGCCGCCCGGATGGACGCGGAAGCCCGTCACAACCTCGTCGAAGATCAACAACGCGCCGTAGCGCTGCGTGAGCTCGCGCAGCGCCTTGAGCACCGAAGGCGGGGTCGGGATCATGCCCGAGCTGCTGCCGATCGGCTCGACGATGAGGGCAGCCACGTCCTTGCCGCCTGCGAGAACCCGCTCGACTGCCGCGACGTCGTTCGGCGCCAGCAGCGCCGCGTTCGCGGCGACTTCCGGCAGCACGCCGGCGCTCGCCGAACCGTCCAGGTGCTCGGTTACGCCGAACGAAACCTGGTCGTGCCAGCCGTGAAAATGCGTCTGGAACCGCACGATGCGCGGGCGGCCGGTCGTGGCGCGCGCGAGCCGGATCGCGAGCATCGTCGCTTCGGTTCCGGAGGAAGTGAAGCGCACGCACTCCGCAGAAGGCACCATGTCCTTGATGCGGCGGGCCCACTCGATCTCGAGCTCGTTCGCGGCCGCCAGATGCATCCCCTTGCCGGCCTGTGCTCGAACCGCCTCCAAGACCGCCGGATGCTGGTGCCCGAGAAGCAACGCGCCGTGGCCGCCGTAGTAGTCGATGTACTCGTTGCCATCCACGTCCCATTTGCGGGAACCCGCACCGCGATCCCCGTATATGCCGTAGGGCCAGGTCCGGCGCGAGTCGTGCACAATCCCGCTGGGCAGAAGCTCCAGCGCTTGCTCGTACAGTTTCGCCGCACGGGGCGTGCGGGCGCGGTAGGCCGCGAGGATTTTCGATTCGGATGCGTTACTCTGTGCCATCGAAGGTTTCCTTTGTCGGATTCGGTCGGCCCGTTGCGCGGCTTGGCGCGGCCAGAATACCGCGCCGACCACAGTGTATCAAACCGCGACGAGCGTCACGCCGGACACCAGCAGCAGGACGAGCACGACCTTGCGGAAACCTGCCTCGTCGAGGCGTCCGTAGGACTTCCACCCGAGCCACGTGCCCACGATCAGGGCCGGCAGGCCGACGACGAACAGTCGGCCGACGTCTGCGGTGAGCGTGCCCGCCCCGCCGAGCCAGAGGATGGTCATGAGGAACGTCGCGACCGCGGTCGGCTGGAACACGGCGCGTTGCTCGTCCTTCGTCCATCCGCGAAACCCGCACCAGATGGTCGGCAGGATGCCGCCGAGACCGGTCGCTCCGCCAAGGATTCCGTTGGAGATGCCAACGACGCCGTCGATAATGGAGCGCTCTCCCTTCACGACAGGCAGTATGGGGCGTGCGAAGTTGTAGAGACTGAACGCGATGAGCAGCGAACCCACCGCAATGCGAAGATCCGACGGCGACGCCCATTTCAGAACGACGACACCCGCGGGGATGCCGATGGCGCTGCCGGCGATGAACGGCATGAGCCTGCTCATGTTCAGGTTGTTCCGCAGCTTCCAGACCGCGTAGCCCTGCACGAGGAACGCGTACGCGACGATCAAGGCGGTGGTCTGGACCGGCGTCAGGGTATGCAGCCAGATCGCCGCCGCGACCATCCCGAACGCAAAACCGGCGAGGCCGGTGACGTAGGCCGCGGCAAATGTGCCGGTCAGGAAGATCGAGAGCTCAACGGACATTATCGTTCCCATGTCGTACCGTCCTCATGAACTATGAACTCGTATCGAAAAGACGCTCAAACCGCCGATGAACGCGGATAACAATCCCGTCATTAGTTGTGCGTCTCCTCGGTCGCGTCCCTGCACCAGCGGTAGAACGCGTCGTAGAGCGGCATCGCCGCCTCGAGCTGCGCGAGGTCGTCGCGATACATCCGGGAAAATCCGAGCGATGCCGCGAGCAGGCCGGCGCACTGGGAACTGAGATCGAGCCGCCCGGTGTCCGCTCCCCGGATGATCCGGGCCAGCCGCGAGAGGACGTCGGTATCGAGCCCCAGCTCCTCGAGCATGACGTCGAAGGTGCACTTCTCCCGGCGATCGCCCCAGAACGCGTTATCCACGTCGAAGGGGGTCGCGCTGAACTTCTTCGCGACGCCCGCCACTTCCGGGGGCGCCACGTACAGGAATACGGCCCCGGGGTCGACGAATCTCCGGATCAGCCACGGACAGGCAATGCGGACGATCTTGGGCCGTGCCCGCGTGACCCAGACGGTGCGTCCGGCTTCATTGAACGGAGGCAGTCGTTCGGTGCGCAAGAGCGGTTGGCCGCCCTCGCGCCAGGCCCCGTGCCCACCTTCCAGCGTCTGGGCGCCGATTCCCGCGTGCCGCAGCCAGGCGGCGGTGCCCTGGCTGAGGCTCGCGCCGTGCTGGCAGCTGACGATCACGGTTTGGCCGGTGTACTCGCTCGCCCAGCGCGCGACGTCGCCGGCGTCGCGCCGGCGCGCGGTGGGAATCAGGCGGGGATCGGCCCCGAAATCCTCCTCGGTACGCACGTCGACGACGGCGGGTGCGCCGGGAAGACCGATCAGGCGGGACAGCTGCGGGACGGTAATCTGCGACGGCGACGGCACGGCATCCACCTCAAGCGGCAGGGCTTGGACGCGATGCTCCGGCTGTCGCCTCACGGGGTGATCGCGATCAACCCCGTGCGGAAATTTGACAGGAACCTCAATTCATTGTCAAGGCGGCGCTTTTGATTTGACGTCACATCCAGTAAACCGCCGCGGGCGCACACGCGAATCCGCGCGTCCCGTCTTGGCGGCGTTCTGAATTTTTAACCCTCAGTCCTCGATCCTCAGTCCTCAATCCTCAGTCCTCAATCCTCGTTCCTCGCCACTCGCGCCGAGCTTCACCCACAGCGGAATGACCGCGAGCGCCACGCCGATATTGAGCGCGATCCACGTCCCGCGGTGCGGAAGCCGCGCGGGAGGCGTCGCCTCGACGAGCCAGGTGCCGATGCCGATCAGCAGACCGAACACGGTCACGGCGCACAGCGCGGTCGCGCCCAACCCCCGCGCGCGCTGCACGAGCGGCGCGCGCGCATCCATTCCTGCTTCCCGCGCGACGGGGCCCCAGAAGCCGGGCGGCCGCACCTTGAGGTAGAACGCGCGCAGCGACGAGGCCTCGGCCGCGGCGGTCCACAGCGAGGCGCACGCCGCCGCCGCCGTCGAGCCCGCCGCGACGAGGAGCATGCGCAGCGGAGCGTAGTCTTCGGGAATCAGGGCGAGCGCGACGGGCACCAGAACCGCGGAAGCGCCGATCGCCGCGACCTCGCCCCACGCCGTGATGCGCCACCACACCCAGCGCAGCACCAGCACCACGCCCACTCCCGCCCCCAGCAGCAGGCTCAGCTCCCACGCGAGCTTGATCGAGTCGAGCCGCGCCATGACGGCGAGCGCAATCGCGAGGATGAGCACGTTCGACAGCCGCGCCACCCACACCAGAGAGCGCCCGCTCGGCTCCACGCCGCGCCAGCCGCAGAGGTAGCGCTTGTAGATGTCGTTCGCCCAGTACGAGGCCCCCCAGTTGAGGTGAGTATCCACGGTGGAAGCGAGCGCGGCGATCAATGCGGTCAGCATGATGAGGCTCCTCACGAGGACCTGTGCATAGGTGAACACCAGCGCGGCGCCGCGCCCGCCGTAGCGCAGCTCGGCGAGTTCCGCGTCCGTGAGCACCCCGGCCCGGCGCCAGCACGCCGCGAGCACGAAGGCAAGCAGCAGGAAAGCGAGCGCGTAGATCCACGGCCGCCACAGCGCGAAGATGCCGCCCACGGCAACCAGGCCGGCGACGAGCAGAGGCGTATCGGCGGCGAATTGCGTGGCCGCCATGCTGATGACCGCCTGCCAGCCGGTGAGGCTCCGGCCCGCGAGAAAATACTGCTCCGGACCGGCAGACGCCTGGCGCCGGCGCGTTGCTCCCCACCGCGCTATTTTCCGCGGCACGTTCTATAATCGGCACATGTCGCGCAAACTGGAATTCCGGCTCGCCGTACCGGCCGACGCGTACGAGATCGCCATCATGTCGCGCTACCTGATCGAGGTCGGGCTGCGCGGCTGGACCTGGCCGCCCGAGCGGGTAACGAAGGCGATCCGCGCCCGCGACACCAACGTACTGGTAGGGGCGGCCGCGGACAATCTCGTCGCCTTCGGGATCATGGAGTTCGGGGACGCCACGGCGCATCTCAGCCTGCTCGCAGTCAAGCCTTCGCACCAGCGCTGCGGAATCGGCCGCCAGATGATGGCGTGGCTCGAGGAAGCCGCGCTCGTGGCCGGCATCACCAGGATCAGCCTGGAGCTGCGCACGAACAATTTCGCCGCGCGCACCTTCTACCGCATGCTGGGTTACAAGGAGATTTCCTACATCCCCGGCTACTACCGGGGCGTGGAGACCGCGGTGAGGATGTCGCGCGACATTCGCCGCGTTACTCCCGGCCGCGTCAGCGACCCGCTGCGCGGAAGCAACGCGTGACCGGGGCTGGCGCCAGTGTCCAGCGACGGGCGGCTCCGTGACTGAGTGATCAGGCGATCAAGTGGTTCAGCCGGCCCTCTATACTTAATCACGCAATCACCGGGTTTCGCCTTCAATCCTCAGTCCTCAGTCCTCAATCCTGAATAGGTAGCCCATGAGCCCTTCATTCTGGATCGTTTTCTGGTGGGTGGCGTTCGCCGGGACCCACATGCTGCTTTCTTCGCCGCGCATGCGCCCGGTGCTCATCGCGCGCCTCGGCGAAAAGCCGTTCCTGGGCGTGTACACGCTGATTTCATTCGCCACCTTCGTACCGCTGGTCTGGGTTTACCTCAGCAACCGGCACGTGGACGGGCTGCTGTGGAGCCTCGTCGGGCTGCCGGGGATGCCGCAGTTCGCCGCGCTGCTCTCGGTGCTTGGCATCGCGCTCGTGGTCGGCGCGGTCGCACAGCCGAGCCCCGCGCTGGCCGGGATGACCAAGGCGCGCGGCTCGCGCGGACTTACCCGCATCACCCGCCACCCGCTTTTCATGGGCATCGCGTTGTGGTCGCTGGGCCACCTGCTGATCAACGGTTTTGCGACCGACGTGCTGTTCTTCGGCGGCATGGCCGCATTCAGCCTCGTCGGCGCCGCGCATCAGGATGCGCGCAAGCGCATCGCGGAGCGCGAACGGCTGGGACAGTTCTACACGGAGACGTCGTTCTGGCCATTCGGCGCGATACTGGCGGGCCGTAACCGGCTCGTCTGGTCGGAGCTGCCCTGGATCTCGCTCGGATTCGGGATCGTGGCCGCAATCGGTCTCTACGCGCTGCATCCGTGGATGTTTGCCCGGTAGCCAAGAACGCGTGACGCAGTGACGGCTGACGACTGACGAGCACGCCCTCGTGAATCGCCAAGCAATGCGCGCCTCTCGTCTCTCGCCCTTCGTCTCTCGAATATGGTGCTGACAGACATCAAGGCGCTGACCTTCGACACCTTCGGCACGGTGGTGGACTGGCGCACGAGCATCATCGAGGATTTCCGCGCATTCGGAAAAAGGAAGAGCCTCAAGGTGGACTGGGAAGCCTTCGTGGACGAATGGAAGGAATGCTACCGTCCCGGCATGGACCAGGTGCGCAGCGGGAAATGGCCGTGGACCACGGTGGACCGGATCTACCGCAAGAAGCTCGACGAGATGCTGCCGCGTTACGCCCTCGACGGCCTGAGCGAAGAGGAGAAAACGCGCCTCAACCGCGCCTGGCACCGGCTCGCACCGTGGCCCGACGCGGTCGCGGGCCTCGCGCGGCTGAAGAAGAAATACATCATCTCGCCGCTTTCCAACGGAGACGTGGCCTGCCTCACCAACATGGCGAAGCACGGGGGCCTGCCGTGGGACGTCATCCTGTGCGCGGAGATCTTCAAGCACTACAAGCCCGACCCCGAGGTCTATCGAGGAGCGATCCGGCTTCTCGGACTGGAGCCACATCAGGTGATGATGGTCGCCGCACACAACTACGACCTCAAGAACGCGCGCTCGCACGGGATGCGCACCGCGTTCGTCGCGCGCCCGAGCGAGTACGGCCCGAACCAGAAAACGAATCTCCAGGCCGAGGAGGACTGGGACGTCGTTGCCAGGGATTTCGGAGAGCTCGCGAGCGCGCTCGGCGCCTGACGTGCGCCGCGCCCGCAACGGGAGCACGCCCAGGATGGCCGCGCCGAAATTCTCAACACCCGAAGTGGTGCGGGTATTTCCGACTTTCGTCTGGAAGACGCTGCTGCTCGGGGCGCAGCGCGATGCGGTCAATGCGGCCATACGCGACACGCTGCACGCGATCCGGCGCGGCCTGCCCGACCCGGGCCCGGGCGAGACCTGGCAGTCGAACCACGGGCTGCACGAACTCGAAGCGCTGCGCGGCTTCGTCTCCTGCGTCGAAAGCGCAGTCGAGACCGTGCTCGATTTCCTGAAGATCGGCTATGACGAGTACGAGATCACCGGATGCTGGGCCACGCTGAGCACGCGCGGGGCCGCGCACCGCATGCACGCGCACCCCAATAATTTCCTGAGCGGCGTCTATTACGTGCAGGTCCACGACGGCGCCAACACGATCAACTTTCACGATCCGCGGCCGCAAACCGGAATCATGCGGCCGCCGGTGACCGAGCTCACGCATTACAACACCGACCAGGTCGTGTTCAAGGTCGAGGATGGAACGCTGCTCGTGTTCCCCGCCTGGCTCCCGCATTCGGTGGACGCGAGCGGCGCCGATCGGCTGCGCATCAGCGTGAGCTTCAACATGATGTTCAGCCGCTTCGGGGAAACATTGGGCCGCCCGCTGTGGGGCGAGCGGTAGTCCCGGGCGCAGCGGCGCGCATCGCCGGGTAGCGTGCGATGACGGAAGCGTTCCGCCCCTTCACCCTGACGCATGCCGCGGTGCTGGTCGCCATCGCCGCAGCGGCCTGGCTGTGGGTCGCGGCCGTGCGCAAGCAGCCCGAAGTTGCGAGCCCGACGATGCTGGATTACCGGCTCGCCGTTGCGAACCTCGTCGTGTGGATCATGGCGCACACCTGGTGGAACCTGCCGCCGCGGTTCGACCCGGCGGTGACGCTCCCGCTGCAGCTGTGCCACCTCACTTCGCTCGTGGCATCGGCCGCGCTGCTCACGCGCGGGCGGTTGTGGCGGGCGCTGCTCTATTTCTGGGGGATCGGACTGTCCACCCAGGCGCTGCTCACGCCCACGCTCACCGATCCGCCCACCGTGATCTGGTTCTGGGCATTCTGGGGGTTGCACGGATTCGTGCTGGCGGCCGCGGTGCACGATCTCGTGGCGAACCGGTTCCGCCCGACCTGGCGCGACTACGGGGCGGCCTGCGCCGCGAGCGCCGTGTACCTCGCGGTGGTGTTCCCGCTCAATCTCGCGATCGGCGCCAACTACGGCTTCGTCGGTCAGTCGAAGCCGCAGACGCCGAGCGTGATCGATCTGCTCGGACCCTGGCCCGGACGCGTCGTCGTGATCGTCGCGCTGGTCGCGGGGCTGATGGCGCTGCTGATGCTGCCGTGGCACTTCGTGCGGCAGCGCCGGGTGGCCGGTAACGAGTGACGGAAAATGGTGGTTCACGGGCAGCGGTAGCGCACTCCTGCCCCGTTGAGCTACGCTATCTCCTGCTGCACGCGATCCTGACCTTCAGCCCGCGAGATCCGATTTTTTCCCGAGGAGGAACCATGAAGCACTTCCAGTACCTTCTGGCCGGCATCATCGCCTGGGGTTGCGCCGCAGCGGCGCTCGCGCAACAGCCCTATCCGAACAAGCCCATACGGTTGATCGTCGGATTTGCGCCGGGCGGGAACACGGACACCGTCGGGCGCATCGTCGGGCAGAAGCTCGGCGAGCGCCTCGGCACCGCGGTGGTGGTGGACAACCGCGGCGGCGCGGGCGGCACGATCGGAACCGAGCTCGCGGCGAATGCCGCCCCGGACGGTTACACCCTGACGATGGGAACGACGACCACGCACGCCATTGCTGTCGCCGCGTATTCCAAGCTCCGCTACGATCCCGTCAAGGACTTCTCGCCTATCGCTCTGGTCGCGAGCGCGCCCTATCTCCTCGTCGTCCATCCAAGCCTGCCGCCCCGCAGCCTGAAGGAATTCGTCGCGTACGCGAAGTCCCAGTCCGGCAAGTTGAACTACGGCTCGGCCGGCCAGGCGACCACCACTCACCTCGTGATGGCGACCTTCACCGGCCGCGCGGGCCTTGATATGACGCACATCCCGTTCAAGGGCAACGGCCCGGCGACGACTGCCGTGGTGGCGGGAGAGGTGCAGGTGCTCTTCGGGGCCGTGCCGCCGCTCATCGGGCACGTCGGCGCGGGCCGGGTGCGGGCGCTTGCGATCAGCTCCGGGAAACGCTCGCCGACGCTGCCCGACGTGCCGACCGTCGCGGAATCCGGCTATCCGGGTTTCGACATGGCGTTGTGGCTGGGTTTCTTCGCGCCGAACGGCACGCCGTCCGCGGTGGTGAAGCGCCTCGAATCGTCGCTCGTCGAAATCATCAAATCGCCCGAAACCAAGGACCTGCTGACACGGCAGGGCGTCGAGCCCTACAGTATGGGTTCGGCCGATCTGGCAAAACTGGTGAAGACGGAGATCACGACCTATCGGTCGGTGTTCAAGTCGGCCGGCATCAAGGTCGAGTGACCGTCCAGCTGCGCCTTTGCTGGCGACGAGTGACGACTGGCGGGAGACGCGTTACCGGGAAAACGCATCAGCAATCGTGAATTGCCGATTATGCTCCCGGAAGGCCGCCCGGCAACGGAACGGTGTTCAGCTTACGGGTGTAACTGAGTCTATGCCGCGCGCGCCGTCACCACCAGCGCGCGCCGGTCGGCGCGGAAGGGCCGGTCGCCGAATGTCCGCGCGAGCGTATTGGTCACCGCCTCGATCACCTCGTCGATCGAAATCCCGCGCTGCTCGATCTCCCGCCCGGCCGGCGTGCCCCGGATGATTCCCGTCGCATAGTCGCGCGCGGTGGGAGTGCTCGTCTTGATCGTCACGGGCTCGATCCCGGTCCGCTCGAAGCCCGCGTCGGCGAGAAGGCGCCGGATCAGGTCGCGGTCGTTGAACCCGAACGGGATCTTGAAGAACGCCGGCGGCTCGCCGCCGAGGAACGTGCAGATGGCGGCCTGTGCAACGCGGTTGCACTCGTTTCCCTCCAGCCCGTCCCACACGTTGAACACGAACCGGCCGCCGGCGGAGAGCACGCGGCGCGTTTCGCGGAAGACCGCGGACTTGTCCGGCACGAACATCACGCCGAACCCGCAGGCGACGGCGGCGAAAGACGACGCCTCGAAAGGAAGCGCCGTTGCGTCTGCCTTCTGCCACACGATGGAGTCGTCGGACAGCTTCGCGCGCGCGTAATCGAGCATCTCCTGGCTCAGGTCGGTCGCGACGAGGCGCACGGGCGGCGGGAGCTTCGAGCGCAACCGCCTGGTGACGATGCCCGTGCCGCACGCGGTTTCGAGCACCGCGCCCTGAGGGCGGGCGCCTGCAACGCGGTTCGCCAGGTCATCGGCAAAAGGCTCGAAGTGCGCCGGCCCGAGGTAGCGGTCGTAGTTCTCGGGAATCGATCCCGTGAAGCTCGCGAGTTGGTTATCGGCCATGATGTTCTCCCGGAACCATCGATGGGTAGCGGAATATCGCAGTGCTACTTTACCCCCAGCTCCTCGAGCGCGCCGACCACCAAATGCCGCGCCCGGCCCGCGGACACGACGATCCCGATTGCCATCGCCTCCTTGATTTCGGCGGGAGTGGCGCCGGCCTCCTTCGCACCTGCGAAGGCACGGCGAAGTCAGGTAGGGCAGCCCGCCGCCACGGCGCTCCCCGCCTGGACCAGCCGGCGGATTTTTTCGTCCAGCACTTCCTCGTATTCGAAGTTCACCTGAAACTTTTTCTGGGCCGCCATGATTCCCCCTTTCGGATTGGTTGATGCTCGTGACGCCGCGACTGGCGCCGGCCCGGCAAGCCTGCCCGAACCGAACCGCCCGCCGTCACCCCTCCGCACCCCTTGCTAGGTAAGCGGCACGAAGTCGTACTCGCCCAGGCCCTGGAGCACGAGGAATGTCGCCGAGGTCCTTCCGCCGTTGGTGACGAGATGCGGGCGCCGCGGCGGCACCGAATACGTGTCTCCGGGGCCAAGCTCGACCTCTTCCTTGGGCTCGCGCAGGAAAATTCTGAGCCGCCCGTTCAGCACGTAGAACGTGTCCTGGATGTTGTTGTGGTAGTGCCACGGCACCTTCTGTGTCGCGGAGATCTGGAGCTCGGTGATGCGAAAGCCCGGCCGCGCGGCGTGCTCCGCCCGTCGCTCGACCTCATACAGCGGCGCACCCGATTTCAACGCTTCCATGACGTGCTCCGATTCGAAGGCGTTCGACTCCGGCCGTCTCGATCCCCGGCGCGCCGCTCATTCGGCGCGAATGTTCGCGAGCTGGACCACCTTGGTCCACTGCTCGCGCTCGTTCCTGAGGTGCGCCGCGAATTCCCGCGGCGAGCTCGCCACGCCCTCGGTGCCGTCGAGCGCCAGCCGCTTCACGACCTCCAGCTGTTTCACCGCCGCGGCAATCTCCTGGTACAGGCGCTCGATCACGCCCTGCGGAGTGCCACGCGGGGCAAGCATGCCGTGCCACTGGGTGACGATGTATCCCGGCACGCCCGACTCGATCATCGTCGGCAGATCGGGCGCGATTTTCGCGCGCGTGGCGCTTGCAATGGCGATCGGCTTCAACTTCCCGACCCGCACCTGGCTGTACACCGAGCCCATGCTGAGAAAGCTCATGTGTATGCGCCCCGCCAACATGTCGGGAAGCGCGGCGCCGACTCCCTTGTACGGGACGTGGACGAGCTCGATTCCCGTGGAAATCCGGAACAGCTCCGTCGCCAGATGCGCCAGCGACGCGTTGCCCGTCGAGGAATAGTTGAGCTTGGTGGGCACGGACTTTGCGTACGCGATGAGCTCCTTCACCGTCGTCGCGGGAAGCCCTGGATACACGGTGAGGATGTACGGCGCGGCGGCGGCCTGGGTAACCGGGGCAAAGTCCCGGTAGAGGTCATAGCGGGTCTTGCTGACGATGCCGTACACGACCAGGCTCGCGCTGAGGAACATCACGGTATAGCCGTCCGGGGCCGCCTGCGCCGCGAGCTCCGCGGCAATGCTCCCGCTCGCTCCTGCCCGGTTGTCCACGACCACGGTCTGTCCCACGGCCTCGCTCATGGGACCCGCGACCTGGCGCGCGACGAAATCGAGCCCCGCGCCCGAGGCGACGATCAATCTGATCGCCTTGGTCGGGTATGTCGCCGGTTGCGCGCCAGCGTGCGGCGCGAGAAGAACGAGCACCGCGGTTAGCGCCGCGATGACCCCGGCCGGCGTTCTTTCTTTCATCACAAACCCTCCCCGATTCCCGTTACGCATCGCCTTGCGGGCGCGCCGCGGGAGTCAGCTCAATCCGACTCCTTCCCTTTCATTTTCCGCAACCCGCGTGCCAGCCCGCGCAAAGACTTACTTGCCCAGATGCCGGGCCAGAAATTCCCTGGCCAGGTCCCGGGACTTCGCAGTGGCGTTACGATCATAAACGGCATAGTCCCCGTAGGTATTTACCTTGCCGCTCGCCCGGAAGTCGTCCCACGAATGGTACGCGCCCGGAATGATGTGGACCTCGATCGAGGAGTGCAATCTGCGGCACGAATCGACATGCTTCTCGTCGCGCTCCCCCGCAACCTGCATCAAAGGTATGGAATCGGGACGCGGGCTGTATCGCCAGAGATCATGGCAGCGGCCGTACACGCCGATCGCGGCCTTGAAGTTGCTGGCGGCCGGGCGCTTCACTTCCTGGACCAGGTAACTGTTGATCGTGTTGGCACCGAGCGAGAAACCGATTACCGCGATTCGGTCCTTTTTGATGAACGGCTGCGCAGCAAGATAATCGAGTGCGCCGTAGGCGTCGCGAGTCATTTCACGGTACGCCTCGGTTTTCCGCCCCGGGCCCGCCGGGTGCAACGCATTGCCGCAAGGTCCGAGGCCGCGCGAGCCGAAGGTGTCCACCGTGAGCGCCACGTAACCGAGCCCGCTGAAAAATCTCGGCCAGTCCTCGCTCACGTGCGATTGCACGCCGCCGCAGGTGTGAAGAATCACAACAGCAGGAAATGGACCGACGCCGTCGGGTCTTGCAAGCAGGCCTTCGATCTCGCGGGGCTTGTCGTCGCTCGAAAGAACCGCGTTACGGAATGACACTCCGGTCGCGGCGCACGCGGCAAGACTCGCAGCCAACACGGACAACAGCAGGTTTCGGACTATGGATTGCATGACGCCTCCCGAATGGTTGGGGACCGACCACGTACTGATCTACTCCGATCTTGCCCTGCCTGGCGTTCTTCGCGTCGCGGTTAGTTTCGAACCTCGCGCCGAGCTCGCGCCCAAGCGACACCGTCCCGCACCAGCCGTTCCAGTTAATGAGGCGTAAACTGCGATTCGATTTCTTCGCGTTTCCTTCCCGCTGCCTAATCATCCGACCACCGCCGGCGCGGGCCCGCATAGTCGAAGTCTTCGGGGACGTCCGTGTCGGCATCGGCTTCCGGCTGGTCGAACTTGTCCATCTCACGGAGCAGCGACTGCAGGCGCGACTCGGCGTCGGGAGTCCGGCCCGCTTTCCCGGATATTTTCCGGGCGACCGCGGCTGCGCGCTCGTAGTCGCGCTTGGTCCGGATCGGCCTCGCGGGCTCCCTCGCCTGCTCCCGGCTTCGCCTGGTCATGGCCGGGACCGTCCGTGCGGGCCGCACCACGCAATGGATCTTCGCACTTTCAAGAAATCTCTCTTTTCCCGGTGAATATAGTATCAGCGGCGTCTGTCCCCATCGACTGAATTCGGGCGCGGCGCGCCGCGGTTCTTCGAGCGCGGCGCGGTGTGCTCCACCTCCCATGCAAACGTGCTGTACGCGATCCACAAAAACTCGGTGTTGAGCGCCTGCGCGAGCCTTCGTACGCCAGCCATGATGCTGTCCGGATGGTCCCTGACTACCCGTTCCACGTGATCGTCCGCCAAGGCATTGGCCACCACCCATGTAATGTACAACCCTTCGCTACGCGAATGTCGTTCCGAATCGAACTTGGCCAGGCCCGGATCCGTCAATCCGTAGTCCACAACGCCGTACGGGGTTACAACCGTGTGCTTGATCGTCCCCCTGCCGCGATGGCGCCTGTGAAAGCGCGATGTCACATCCATCATGAAATGAACATCGCTGACGCTCGGCATCGAAAACACCACATCGGTGATCCATCTCTGGTCGATGGATCTCGATCGGCGAGCTGGCGCTACTCGCGGGCAGCGGGGATGAGCCGCGCATTCAAAGTATCTCAGCGGATGATAGTGAACCAGATGAATCTCGGTGTTAGCGGCGATCAGGTCCTCGAGGTACGCCATGTCCACACGTACATGGGCACTTTCGATTCCAGCCTTTTCCTCGCGACCGATTTCGTGCCACTGGCAGCGGTCGGTACCGTGCGCGCGCGGCAGAAACCCCACATTTCCTCGAAATCAGAGCGTCTCAAAATTTGAGATATCTGCCGCACGCCGTCGATCTCGCATACGCCGTTCACGACGTATCGCTCGGTATCGGAGAGGTTTGCACGCAGCTCCGGCGCATACTTCACCTGCCGGACGAGTTCCGCTCCCGATCCGGAACCGCTGCGCCCAGGGTTCGCGCCGTCCGCGGTCAGCGTATACCCCGCAAACCCCCACACGGAGAGCAAGGCAATCAGCGCTGCCGGTCTCGAAACCCGGGAATCTGCGCTCATCGATCGTATTTCGAGGATTCCTGCCGCATCAAACCGTTGATCACTGGCGCTGCCGATTGGTTCACTCGAGCTTGAGGCCTGTCTCCTGCGCCACCCTCTTCCACTTCGCCAGGTCTTCGCGGATGAAGCTCGCGAGCTCCTCGCTCGAACTCGGGCGTAGCTCGACGCCGAGCGCCCGGAAGCGCTCGATCACGGCCGGCATGCTCAAGGCCTTGACCAGCGCCGCGTTGAGGCGCCGCACGATGTCCGGCGGCGTCGCCGCCGGCGCGAGCACACCGTTTACCGTGCTCGCATCGAAGCCAGGCAATCCGGACTCGGCAAGAGTCGGCAGATCGGGCAGCAACGCGGCCCGGCGCGCCGTGGTGACGGCGACGGCGCGCAGCCGGTTCGACTTGATGTGCTCGATCGACGAGGAAATCTGGTCAACGCGCGCGTCCACGTGCCCGCCCAGCAGGTCGACCAGCGCGGGACCCGCTCCCTTGTACGGAACGATCAGCAGCTTCACTCCGGCGGTGATCGCGAACAGTTCCGCGATCAGGTGGCTCGTCGTGCCCTGGCCGCCGGTCGCCATCCGTATGTCGGCCGGCCGTGCCTTGGCAAGAGCGATGAACTGCTTCGCGGTCCTGGCGGGCACGGTAGGGTGCACCACGATCACCAGCGGCAGCTCGCCGACGCGCCCGACCGGCACGAAGTCCTTGAGGATGTCGTAGCGCAGCTTCGCATAGGCCGCCGGCGCGTTGGTCATCACGCTGCTCGAAGCCATCATCAGCGTGTACCCGTCGGGCGCGGACTTTGCCACCGCTTCGGCGCCGATCTGCCCGCCCGCGCCGGCGCGGTTCTCCACGATCACCTGCTGGCCCAGGGCCTCGCCCAGCTCCGGGGCGATGCCGCGCGCCGCGATGTCATTGGTGCCGCCCGGCGCGAACGGCACGACGAGACGCACCGGCTTCGACGGGAACCCCTGTGCGAGCGCGATCGAAGCGAGCAGGCCCAGCCAGATGAAAACCCCCACCTGTCCCAGTGCGCGCATCATGAAAATCCTCCTGCCAACAAGTTTGTCAGAGCCGATGGCCGGCGCCGCCAATACACGATCAATTCACCGAAATGCTTGTTGTTCTGGCGGGACGCGAACTGACCCGATTTTTCCCTATCCTTCCCATGTCTTGGGGTCCACCGGGTGCCGGTCGTATCTGCCCACGCCCTGGACGAGCACGAAGCGGCACGGGCGGTCGCCGTGGGGCGTGACCTGATGGGGTCGCTTGGTCCGGACGACATGGCTCTGGCCTACGGCAAGCAAGACGCGCTCGGGCGGGTCGAGCATCTCGATCTGGACCGTGCCTTCGATGCAGTAGGTCGTGTCGGTGATGGTCGTGTGGTAGTGCCAAGGAATGACCTCGCCCGGCGCGAGCGTGCGCTCCTGCACCAAAACGTCGGGACTCCTGGCAATCCAGTTGATCTTGCCGGCACGGACGTAATTGAGTTCGACGGACATAGGCATCTCCATTCCCGGAGTGTGCATTTTGCTCCCAAAAAGGCGCCGCCAAGCGGCCAGCCGACATGCTCGCGCACCGTTCCTCGTGGGTCGTGATTCGTGATTCGTAGTCGATTCGTTCATCCTTCCACCTTGACACCGTGGCGCTCAAGCGCCCAGGTGACGTGTTCGCGCACCAGTTCCGATGAGTGCGCGGCACGAGCCTTGAGCGCAGCGATCACGGCGTCGGAACTTGGCGCGTTTCCCAAGCCAACCGCCAGGTTCCTGAGCCACCGCTCGTAGCCGATACGGTGGATGGCGCTGCCGGCAAGCCGCTCGTGGAACTCGTTTTCGCTCCAGCCGAACAGCTCGACGAGCGTCACGTCGTCCAAGCCGTTCCTTACCGCAAAGTCCGGCTCGCCGCTCGGTGACGCAAACTTGTTCCATGGACAGATCAACTGGCAATCGTCGCACCCGTACACCCGGTTACCCATCAGCGGGCGCAGCTCCTGCGGGATGCCGCCCCTGTGCTCGATGGTGAGGTAGGAAATGCAGCGCCGCGCATCGAGCCGATAGGGACCGAGGATGGCCTGCGTCGGGCAGACGTCAATGCACTTCTGGCAAGTCCCGCAATGGTCGTGCTGCGTCTTGTCCACGGGCAGCGGCAGGTCCGTGTAGATCTCGCCCAGAAAGTAGTAGGAACCCGCCTCGCGGTTCAAGAGCAGCGTGTGCTTGCCGCGCCAGCCCAGCCCCGCCTTGCGCGCGATTTCGACTTCCGTCACCGGCGCGCTGTCGGTAAACACGCGGTAGCGAAACTCTCCGTACTCCGCTGTAATCCTGTCCGCGAGCTTCTGCATCCGGCTGCGCACGAGCTTGTGGTAGTCGCGCCCGAGCGCGTAGCGCGAGATGAACGCCCGGCTGCCGTCCTTCATCACCTCGTCGCTATCCCGTGCGTTAGGAGGCGAGTAGTTCATGCGCGCGGCGATCACGCGCAGCGTGCCCGGCACCAGATCGGCGGGGCGGGTGCGTTTCACCCCGTGCCGTGCCATATAATCCATCTCGCCGTGGAATCCCCTGCCGAGCCAGTCGAGCAGCCGCGCTTCGGCCTCGCCGAGCTCGCAATCGGAGATGCCCATCTGCTGGAAACCGAGCTCGGCGCCCCAGCTTTTGATGTCGCGAGCGAGCCGCGCGAGGTCCAGAGACTCTGAACGTGCGACGGAAGCCTCTTGCATACCCCTAATGATAAACGCCCCGCCCGCGTGGCCGCGCTCTTCCTGGCTGGCGAGGTGGACACGCTCGCGCTCGGCGCCGCGCTCGCCCTGCGCCTGAGACCGGGGATGGTGATCTACCTGTCGGGGGAGCTCGGCGCGGGGAAAACCACGCTCGCGCGGGGGATCCTCCGCGGACTGGGCTACACCGGCCGGGTGAAGAGCCCCTCGTTTGCGCTGGTTGAAGTTTACAAACTTTCTAGGTTATACTTGTATCACTTTGATTTTTATCGGTTCACTCGTGCCACGGAATTAGGGGAATCCGGGTTCAGGGAATATTTCAGCCCCGACTCGGTGTGTCTGGTGGAGTGGCCGGAAAATGCGGCAGGGGCGCTGCCCGCGGCTGACATCAAAATCGCGATGCGGATCGCCCGCTCAGGGAGAGAAGTGGAGATTCACGCCGAAACGGAGACGGGCAGGCTTTGTTTGGAGCGCTTCGAGTACGAATAGCATCGCCCGGCCGACCGCCGGCGCCGCGTTGCTTCCCGGGCGCATTCTTCCTCATCCTCAACTTCGGCCTCGCCCTCGAGGCGGGCGCCAACGCCCCTACCCAGATCACGGCGGCGCGGGTGTGGCCTGCGGCCATCTACACGCGAATCACGCTCGAGAGCCACGCACCCCTGAGCTACAAGCTGTTCGCCCTGAAAGACCCCGAGCGCGTGGTGCTCGACCTCGAAGGCGTCGAGATCAACGCCACCCTGAACGGACTTGCCGAGCGCATCGGCGCGAGCGATCCGCACGTGAAGGGGTTGCGCATCGGGCGCTTCCGGCCCGGCGTCGTGCGCCTGGTATTCGACCTCAAGTCGGAAGTGAAGCCCCAGGCGTTCACGCTCGCACCGATCGGCGAATACAGCCATCGCCTGGTGCTCGACCTCTACCCGCTCGAACCGCCCGATCCCCTGCTCGCGCTGCTCGAGACGCTCGAGGTGCAGCGCGCGCCGGCACCCGGTGCGCCATCGGGAAAACCGCAGCCTGCGCCGCGCGCGGGCGAACCCGCGGCGCCCGAGACCGCCCGCCCGGCTCCGCCGGCCCCGCGTCTCCCGGCCCAGCGGCCCGAGCAGCAGCGCTTTTTCATCGTCGCCGTGGACGCGGGGCACGGGGGCGAGGACCCGGGGGCGAGAGGGCGCGGCGGGACCTATGAAAAGAACGTAACGCTCGCGATCGCGCGCAAGTTGAAGGAGCGCATCGATCAGGAGCCCAACATGCGCGCGGTGCTGATCCGCGACGGCGACTATTTCATCCCTCTGCACATGCGGGTGGCGAAGGCTCGCCGCGTGCGGGCGGATCTCTTCGTCTCGGTGCACGCCGACGCTTTTATCCGTCCGAACGCGCGGGGCTCCTCGGTGTTCGCGCTGTCCGAATCGGGCGCGACCTCGGAGGCGGCGCGCTGGCTCGCCCGGCGCGAAAACAACGCCGATCTGGTCGGCGGAGCCAACCTCGATGTGGCCGATCCGTATCTCAAGCAGACGCTGCTCGATCTTTCGCAGACTGCCACGATCAACGACAGCCTCAAGGTCGGCCGCGCGGTGCTCGCCGAACTCGGCGGCATCAACACGCTGCACAAGCCGAGCGTCGAGCAGGCCGGATTCGCGGTGCTCCGGGCGCCGGACATCCCCTCCATCCTCGTGGAAACCGCGTTCATCAGCAATCCGGAAGAGGAGCGCAAGCTCAGGAACGAGGCGTACCAGGAGAAGATGGCCGAGGCGATCGTGTCCGGCATCCGGCGCTATTTCGCCAAGAACCCCCCGCTCGCCCGTGATAGACTGGCGGTGGATCCGTAGAGGTGACGGCGTCCGCGGCGCCGTAAGACGAAAAGAACCGCGGGATCCTCCACGAGGAGGCCATCCTGAGAGCAAGCATCCTCGCCTGCGCGGCACTCGCTGCCGCCGTGCCGGCTTGCGCGATCATCTCGCCCGAGCCGAAGCTCGAAGCGGTCATGCTCCCCCGCGTCGGAAGCTTCTCGGACAGCCATCCGGGCGAGACGCTGCCGCGCGGCTGGAAGAAATGGAAGCTGTCCCGGTTCAAGAAAGCGACCGAATACAAGCTCGTGAACGACGGGGGAAAGACCGTCGTCAAGGCGAGCGCGGACGCATCGGCGTCCGGCCTCGTGCACCCGCTCCAGATCGATTCGAAAATCTACCCCCTGCTCTCCTGGCGCTGGAAAGTGACCCAGTTGATCGCGGCGGCGGACAACACGACCAAGCACGCGGAGGACTCGCCGGTGCGCGTGTTGGTGAGCTTCGACGGCGACGTTGACGGGCTGCCGCTCGCGGAGCGCGTGTTCTTCGACAACTTCCGGCTGCTCACCGGCCAGCAGATGCCGTATGCGACGCTGGTGTACATCTGGGAGAACCGCGCGCCCCGGGGCGCGGTGATCCCCAACCTGCACACCTCGCGCGTGAAGATGATCGTCGCCGAGAGCGGGCACAAAGAAGTGGGGGCCTGGCAGGAAGTCACCCGCAACGTGCGCGAGGACTACCGTCGCGCGTTCGGAGAGGAGCCGGGCACCATCATCGCGATCGGCATCATGACCGACACCGACAACACCGGGGATCAGGTGCAGGCCTACTACGGCGACATCGCATTCCACCGCATCGCGCCGCCGCGCGCCACCTCCACGTCCAAGTGAGCCGGGGCCGGACGGCGAGCCGTCGCCTGCGCTCGCTGTGATATCCTTTTCTATCCCCGCATCCATTGAACCAGGCCGACAGGATGTCCCCTTGAAACACGTACTCTGCTCGCTCGCGCTCCTCGCTCACGCCGCGCTCGCCGCCCTGCCCGCGCAGGCTGCCGAGCGCTATCCCAACCGCCCGGTGCGCTTCATCGTGCCCTACGCTCCGGGCGGCGGCTCGGACACGATCGCGCGCGCGCTGGGCCAGAAGCTGAGCGAGCGCCTCGGCCAGCCCTTCGTGGTGGACAACCGCGCCGGAGCCGCCAGCATGATCGGCACCGAGATCGCGGCGAAGGCGCCCGGCGACGGCTACACGCTAATCCTCGCCGACGTGCCGCACGCGATCAACGTCGTGACCAACGCCAAGCCGACGTACGACGCGGTGAAAAATTTCTCGCCGATCATGCTGGTCGCGACCACGCCGCAGATCCTCGCCGCGCATCCGTCGTTCGGCGCCGCCTCGCTGAAGGAGCTGCTCGCAATGCCGAGATCGCAGACCGAGAAGCTCGCCATGGGCACGAGCGGCATGGGCAGCTCGCCGCACATGAGCTACGAGCTGCTGCGCCTCAGAACCGGCCTTACGCTCAACCACGTGCCGTACAAAGGGGGCGGGCCGGCCATCGTGGACGCCGTCGCCGGCCAGATACCGCTCGCGCTGATGGGCTCGCCGCCGATCATGCCGCACGCCCGCGCCGGCCGCCTCAAAGGGCTCGGCATCACCTCCGCGAAGCGCCACGCCCTGCTGCCGGCAGTGCCCACGTTCGTCGAAGCCGGCGTGCCCGATTTCGTAGTGAGCCACTGGTACGGCGTGCTGGCGCCGGCGGGCGTCCCGGCCGCCATCATCAAGACACTACACGAAGAACTCGCGCGTGCGCTGGAGCAGCCCGACGTGCGCGAGCGCTTCGCCGGCCTCGCGCTTGACATCGCCGCGATCGGCCCGCAGCCCTTCCGAAAGATCATAGAAGACGACGTGAAGCGCTGGCGCGAAGTGGTGGCCAAAGCCGGCCTCCGGCTCGAGTGAATCGCGAACCACGCCGCCGCGCCTGCCACGCCACGATCAAGCTGCAATCAAGGAGACGAAATGAGACGCCAGTTGTGCCTGCTGACCGCACTGGGCATCGCCTCACTTGCCGCCCTGCCCGTCCAGGGAGCCGAACGCTTCCCCAACCGCCCGGTGCGCTTCATCGTGCCCTATCCGCCCGGTGGGGGCTCGGACCTCACCGCGCGCGCGATCGGCCAGAAACTCCACGAATCGCTGGGCCAGACCATCGTCATCGACAACCGACCGGGCGCGACCGGGTTGATCGGCACCGAGCTCGCGGCCAAGGCCCCGGCAGACGGCCATACGATCATCCTCGCGGACGCGCCGCACACCATCAACTCGCTGGTCTATGCGAAGCAACGCTACGACGCGATCAAGGACTTCGCGCCGATCAGCCTGGTGTCCACCTCGCCGCAGGCGCTGCTCGCGCATCCGACCTTCGCCGGGAACACGCTCAAGGACCTGCTCGCCATGCCGCGGGAGAAGACCGAGAAGCTCGCCATGGGCACGAGCGGCATCGCGAGCGGCCCGCACATGGCCTACGAGTGGCTGCGCCTGAAAACCGGGCTCACGTTGAACCATGTCCCCTACAAGGGCGGCGGCCCTTCGCTGGCCGATGCGTCGGCGGGACAGATCCCGCTGGTGTTCAACGCGGTGCCCGCCGCGATGCCCCACGTCAAGACCGGCCGGCTCAAGTTTCTCGGCATCACGAGCCCCAAGCGCCACCCGCTGCTGCCCAACGTGCCAACCTTCCAGGAAGCCGGGGTCAAGGATTTCTTCACCTTCCAGTGGTACGGGGTGCTGGCGCCCGCGGGCACGCCCAAGGACCGCGTTGCGCTGCTCAATCGCGAGGTCAACAAGGCGCTCTCCGCGCCCGACGTCAAAGAGCGTTTCGCTTCGCTCACCCTCGACATCGAGCTCGGGCCGCCGGAGGCGTTCCGCAAGCTGCTCGAGTCGGAGGACGCGCGCTGGAAGGGCGTATTGAAGCAGGTGAAGATCCAGCTCGACTGAGCGAGAGCGCACCAGCAACAAAAAAAGGGCGGTCCGGCCGCCCTTTTTCTTGCGCGCGGCCGCGCCGCGCGCTCGGCTGAATCCCCCCGCTCAGGCGATCAGCGCCACCAGCACTTCCTCCAGCATCTTCTTGGCGTCGCCGAACAGCATGCGGTTGTTCTCCTTGTAGAAAAGCGGATTGTCCACACCCGCGTAGCCGGAGGCCATGCTGCGCTTCATCACGATCGAGGTCTTGGCCTTCCAGACTTCCAGCACCGGCATGCCGGCGATCGGACTGGCGGGGTCGTCCTGGGCCGCCGGGTTCACGATGTCGTTGGCGCCGATGACCATCGCGACATCGGTATCCGGGAAGTCCTCGTTGAGTTCGTCCATTTCGAACACGATGTCGTAAGGCACTTTCGCCTCGGCCAGCAGCACGTTCATGTGGCCCGGCATGCGGCCGGCGACCGGGTGGATGCCGAAGCGCACGTTGACGCCCTTCTCCCGCAGGTGCTCGGCGATCTCGCAGACCGTATGCTGCGCCTGGGCCACGGCCATGCCATAGCCCGGCACGATGATCACGCTCTTCGCCTCGCGCAACAATTCTGCCGTCTCCGGTGCAAGGATCGGCACGACTTCGCCCGCCGGTTGCGCACCGCCGCCAGCCGCCGCGGGCGCGCCGCCCTCGGTACCGAATCCGCCCGCGATCACCGCGATGAAGCGGCGGTTCATCGCCCGGCACATGATGTAGGAGAGGATGGCGCCGCTCGACCCGACCAGGGCGCCGGTGACGATCAGCAGATCATTATTGAGCATGAAGCCCGTGGCCGCCGCCGCCCAGCCGGAGTAGCTGTTCAGCATCGACACCACGACCGGCATGTCGGCCCCGCCGATCGCCATCACCATGTGGATGCCGAACAGCAGCGCGATCACCGACATCACCGCGAGCGGCGTCATGCCCTCGGCGACCGAGTGAGCCTGGATGAAGCTGCCGCCGAACCAGATCACGACCAGCAGGCCGGCCAAGTTGACCCAGTGGCGCCCCGGAATCAGCACGGGCCTGCCGCCGATCTTGCCGGAGAGCTTGCCGAAGGCGATCACCGAACCGGAGAAGGTCACGGCACCAATCAGGATGCCGATATAGATCTCCAGTTCGTGGATGGTCTTCTCCGTGCCCTGGAACACCCCCGCCGCCGCCGGATCGATGTAATTGGCGAAGCCGACCAGCATCGCCGCGAGACCGACCAGGCTGTGCATCAGCGCGACCAGCTCGGGCATCTGCGTCATCTTGACGACGCGCGCGGCATACAGCCCGATGCTGCCGCCCACCACCATGGCGCCGACGATCCACGCGTAGCCGGCCGCCGTGACTTGCGGGCCGAAGACCGTCGCCAGCACCGCGATGGCCATGCCGATGATGCCGTACACGTTGCCGCGCCGCGAGGTCTCCGGATGGGAGAGGCCGCCGAGGCTGAGGATGAAAAGGATCGCCGCCCCGATATAGGAGATGCTCGCCAGAGTTGCGGACATGGATCGTGTGCCCTATTTGCGGAACATTTCCAGCATGCGCTGGGTGACGGCGAATCCGCCGAACATGTTGATCGAGGTGAGCGCGATTCCAACGACCGCCAGCCCCAGTATCCAGGCCTCGGGCCGGTCTGCGCCCGCTGCGGGCGCAAGCGGTGGCGCCACCTGCACCAGCGCGCCAATGGCGATGATGCTGCTGATCGCATTGGTGACGCTCATCAGCGGCGTGTGCAGCGCGGGCGTGACGTTCCACACCACCATGTAACCGACGAAGCAAGCCAGCACGAATACGGTGAATTTGGCGAGAAATGCCGGCGGCGCGTAGGCGCCGATGAACCAGAACGCGATCGCGCCCGCGAAAAACAGGACCGCCGCGCTGGCGGCCGAGGCCGGCGCACCGGCGCCGCCGTGGCCGTGACCCTTCCCAAACGCGGGCGCAGCGGCCGGCGGCTTGGCCGCTGCCGGCGGTGCGGCTGAAATCTTCGGAGCCGGCGGCGGCCAGGTGATGTTGCCCTCCTTCACCACCGTGGTTCCGCGGATCACCTCGTCGTCCATGTTGACGTGGATGAGCCCATCCTTGTTCTTGCACAGCTCCTCGGTCACGCGCAACAGGTTGGTCGCGTACAGCGTGCTCGACTGCCTGGACAGGCGGCTGGGCAGGTCGGTGTAGCCGATGATGGTAACGCCATGCCTGACGACGACCTCGCCAGCAGAGGTCAGCTCGCAGTTGCCGCCCTGCTCGGAGGCGAGATCGACGATTACGCTGCCCGGCTTCATCGACTGCACCATCTCGGCGGTGATCAGCTTGGGGGCCGGTTTGCCCGGGATCAACGCGGTGGTGACGATGATGTCGACCTCTTTCGCCTGTCTGGCAAAGGTCTCGCGCTGGGCCGTCTGGAAGCCCTCGCTCATGACCTTGGCGTAGCCGCCGACGCCCGTGCCCTCTTCCTCGTAATCGACGCTGACGAATTTGCCGCCCATCGATTTCACCTGGTCAGCCACCTCGGGCCGCGTGTCGTTGGCACGCACGATGGCGCCGAGGCTCGACGCCACCCCGATCGCGGCCAGGCCCGCAACACCGGCGCCGATCACGAATACCTTCGCCGGCGGCACCTTGCCCGCGGCCGTGATCTGGCCCGTGAAGAAACGTCCGAAGTGGTGCGCCGCCTCGATGACCGCCCGGTAGCCTGCAATGTTGGCCATCGACGAGAGCGCGTCGAGTTTTTGCGCGCGCGAAATGCGCGGCACGCTGTCCATCGCCAGCACGGTCGCCTTTTTCGCCGCCAGCTGCTGCAGGAGATCCGGGTTCTGCGCCGGCCAGATGAAGCTGACCAGCGTGCCGCCCTCGCGCATCAAACCGACTTCTTCCGCGCCGGGTCCGCGCACCTTGAAGACGATGTCCGAGGCGGCCCACAGCTTGCCCGCATCGTCGATGATCTCGGCGCCCGCGGCGCGATAGGCGTCGTCGCTGAAATTCGCCGCATCACCTGCGCCGGACTGCACGGCAACCTTGAAGCCCAGCTTGACGAGCTTTTCGACGACTTCCGGCACGGTAGCGACGCGTCGCTCACCCGCCGCTGTCTCTTTTGGCACCCCTATGACCTGAGGCATGAATTCCCCTTTGTTATCGCATTGGCGCGCATTTCCGTCGAGGTAGCGGGCTTCCTGGCGCTTGCCTGCCTCGGGCCCGGCATGGCGTGCGGACGGCACAGCCGGGACGAATTATAAAGGATAAGAAAAGCGGACTTTCGACTTGCATCAACCCCGCCATGTCATACCGGCCAGACTGTGACGGCATCGAGCGCGATGCATCGCGATTCCGCGCGCAGGTTGCCGGCCGCGCGCTCTACGCCCCGCGCTTGAGCCCGGAGAGTTCCTCGATCAGCAGGCCGAGGGCGGCCGCGTCGAGCCCGTCGCGCCCCGTAGCGCTCAGCGCGTGGTAGAGCTGGGTCGTCAGCGCGGTCGCGGGCATGAATGCCGCGAGGTCGCGCCCGACCCCGAGCGCGAGCTTGAGATCCTTCAACATGAGCCCGGCGCGGAACCCGGGCTTGAGCGCGTTGTCGAGCAGGCGCTTGGCGTGGTTCTGGAGCACGAAGCTCTGCGCCGAGCCGCCGAGCAGCGCCTCGCGCACGGTGTAGGGATTGAGCCCCGCCTTGCGCGCGAGCGCGAGGGCTTCCGCTACCGCCACCATCGTGCCGGCGACGACCAGCTGGTTGCACGCCTTGCAGGTCTGGCCCGCGCCGCTCGACCCGAGGTACGTGATCGTCCTGCCTACCGCGGAGAAAATCGGCTGCGCGCGCTCGAACGCCGCCGCGTCTCCCCCGACCATGCACGTAAGCGTGCCGTCGATCGCGCCCTGCGGCCCGCCGCTTACCGGGGAATCGAGCAGCGACGCGCCCTGCTTCGCGATGGACGCGGCGAAAGCCGCGGTCGAGGTCGCCGAAATCGTGCTGAAGTCGATCACGATCATACCCGCGCGCAGCGACTTCACGACCCCGTTCTCTCCGGACAGGACGGCTTCCACGTCCGGTGTATCCGGCAGGCACAGGCACACGACGTCGGTCGCCGCGGCGACCTTCGCCGACGAGCCGCCATCGGCGGCCCCCTCCGCGACCAGTTCCTCGACCGCGGGGCGGCTGCGGTTGTGGACGGTGAGCTTGTAGCCCGCTCTTGCGATATTGCGCGCCATCGCCTTGCCCATCACTCCGAGCCCGATGAAGCCGATTCGTGTCGATGCATTCACGGCAGCCATTGCATGCCCCCTATACCGGAAATCCGTACAACCTCGCGGGATTGAATACGAGGATCTTGTGCGTTGCCGCTTCGTCCGGGGCCCACTCGGCGAGCAGGTCGAGCAGTCCGGCGTCGTCCGGCGGATTTTCCGCGACAGACGGATGCGGCCAGTTGGTCGCCCACAGCATGCGCTCGGGCGCGGCGCGCACGAGCTCCTTCGCCAGCGCTCCGACGTCCGCGTAATCCGGCGGGCCGCTGCGCGAGCCATGGTACGGAGCGGAAAGCTTCACCCAGCAACGCCCGCGATCCACGAGCGCGCGCAGCACGCGCCAGCCCGCATCGCCGTGAGCAAGCGGCGGGTGCATTCTCGCTACGTGGTCGATCACCAGGTCGCACGGCAGCCCCGCGAGCATCTTCTCGCGCTCCGCGATCTCGTGCGGCTCGCATTGCACCTGCGCATGCCAGCCGAAGGCCGCAACCCGCGCGGCCATTTCCGGCAGGCTTTCCCATGATAGCGTCGGGCTGCGCACCATGTGGTAGCGGATGCCGCGCATGCCGAGCTTCGAGAGGCGCTCGATTTCCGCCTCGGGCGCCCCTGGATCCACGATCGCGACGCCGCGAGCATCGCGGCCCAGGCGTGCCATCGCATCAAGCGCGCAGCGGTTGTCGGTGCCGTAGGCGCCCGCCTGCACGACCACCGTGCGCGCAAGCCCGAGACGCTGCTTCACGCGAAGATAGTCGGCCAGCGTCGCGGAACGCGCCGGAAAGCTCCCCTGTGTCCGCACCGGGTACCCGGGCTCGTAGACGTGCATGTGGGTGTCGCACGCGCCGGCAGGCGCTCGCAGCCGCGGGGCGGAAATTGGAACGTCATGGCTCATCGCATGGGATCAGTAACGAGGCAAAGGTGACGAGATACGGGTGACGTCCTGAACCGGCCTAATCTTCTTCGTCACCATTTATCGTCACCATCCTTCGTCACCTCCTTGAATTCAGCGCTTGACCCCGCGAAGGAAGGCAGCACGCTCGCGCGCGCCCGCCATGATGAAGGACAGGTCCGATCCGCTGAGGATGAAGCGCATGCCGAACCCGATGTACTTCTGCATCAGCGGCGGATCGTACACCCCGCCCATCCCGGGATGCTTGCCGTGCTTGCGGCACGCGGCGATGATTTTGCGGTAGGCCTCTTCCACCTGGGTGCTTGCGAACTGCCCGGCGATGCCCATTTCCGCGCACAGGTCGTTGGTTCCGATCAGCAGCACGTCCACGCCCTCGACCTTCGCGATCTCCTCCGCATTGGCGATGGCATTGGGCGTTTCGAGCATCACGATGATGAGCACCTGCTCGTTGACGAGCCGCGTCGCGTCGGCCACCGGCACGCTCTTGAAGCCGAGCTGCGGCTGGGGCCCGGCAACCGAGCGGTGCCCGAGCGGCGGGTAACGGCAGGCGTGCACGACGCGCTGCGCCTGGTCCGCCGTGTCCACGTGCGGCACGACGATCCCCTGCGCGCCGGCGTCGAGCAGGCGCGTGGCATGGTAATGCTCGGGCCCGGGCACCCGCACGATGGGAGTGATGCCCACCGCGAGCGAAGCAAAGGCGATCTGGGCCGCGCGGTCCACGTCCAGCGTGCCGTGCTCCATATCTATGAAAAGCCAGTCGAAACCGCAGTTCTTCGCGATGGTGGCGATGTCCACCGTGCGCGCCTGCCTCATGCCCATGCCGAGCGCGAGCTCGCCGGCGGCGAGGCGGTTCTTGGTGTGATTGGGAATTGCGTCCATGCATGCTCCTTGTTGGTGCCGCGGCGAGCTCGCGCGGCGTGGCTGGGGGGCGCGGGCCGCCAGCGGATGGCGCGCGCAGGCGGCATTGTAACGCAGGCGCCCGAACCCGCTGCCCGCGTCCCGCGGCCCGATGCTATGCTGTGCGGCCATTGCAGTTCTGGCCGGAAACATGGCGCCTCCGGCGAGTGACGACGTACGCGTGACAGAAAGGTGTCCGGTTTGCAGTGGGCAGTTTGCAGTTGCTGCCGACTGACGGCGGTCCCGTCAACCGCCAGCTTCGCATTCGTCATCCTTATACGTCACCTTTATCTCGTCACTTCTTTATAATGCGGGCATGCCCGCCATCCGGGTCCTGCCCGAACTGCTGGTGAGCCAGATCGCCGCCGGCGAAGTCGTTGACCGCCCCGCATCTGCCCTGAAGGAGCTGCTCGAGAACAGCCTCGATGCCGGCGCGCGCAACGTCGCGGTCCAGCTCGCGGGCGGAGGAACGCGGCTCATCAAGGTCACGGACGACGGCGCAGGCATCGCCCGCGAGGAGCTTGCGCTCGCGCTCGCGCGCCACGCCACGAGCAAGATCGGCTCGCTCGAAGACCTCGAGCGCGTCGGCAGCTTGGGCTTCCGCGGCGAGGCGCTCGCCAGCATCGCAGCCGTATCCAGGCTGACCCTGACCAGCCGCCGCGCAGGCGACAAGCACGCCTGGTCCCTCGGCGCGAGCGCCGCCGAGCGCACCCGGCCCGCCCCCGCCGCGCTCGCCGGAGGCACCAGCATCGAAGTCCACGAGCTCTATTTCAACACCCCGGCGCGCCGCAAGTTCCTCAAGTCCGAGGCCACGGAATACGGGCACTGCGAGGAAGCATTCCGGCGCATCGCACTCTCGCGCCCCCAGGTTGCGCTCACGCTGCAGCACGACGGGCGCGCGCGGTGGCAGCTCAAGGCGCAGGCGCTCGCCGAGCGCATCGGCGCGCTGCTCGGCGGGGAATTCCGCGCGGGCGCGCTCGCGCTCGACGAATCGAGCGCGGGCCTGCGCCTGCACGGCGCGGTCGGATCGCCGGCGCACGCGCGTGCAACGCGCGAGGCCCAGTACTTCTTCGTCAACGGGCGCTTCGTGCGCGACCGGCTTGCCCTGCACGCCGTGCGGCAGGCGTACCAGGACGTGCTGCACCACGAGCGCCACCCGGCTTTCGTGCTGTTTCTCGAGCTCGACCCGGCGCTGGTCGACGTCAACGTGCACCCGACGAAGACCGAGGTCCGCTTCCGCGATGCGCGCGCAGTGCACCAGTTCATCTTTCACGCGCTGAACAAGGCGCTCGCCCGGTCCGTCGCGGGGACCGCGGCGGCGGAGGAACCCGGGTCGGGCGCGGTGCCCGCAAGAACGCATGCCGGGGCGTTCGGACAGCAGCGCGCGATGGCCCTCGGCATCGCCGAGCCCCCCGCCCACTACGAAGTCCTGTTCGGGAGGGCCGTTGCCGCGTCACCCGAGACCGCGGCGGGCGAGCCGGAATATCCGCTCGGATACGCGCTCGCGCAACTCGGGGGCGTGTACGTGCTCGCACAGAACCGGCACGGGCTGGTCATCGTGGACATGCATGCCGCGCACGAGCGCATCATGTACGAGCAGCTCAAGCAGGCGCTCGACCGGCGCGAGATCCCGATGCAGCCGCTGCTCGTGCCCATGAGCTTCGCCGCGGAGGCGCTCGAGGTCGCCACGGTCGAGGAGCACGGCGAGGTGCTGCGCACGATCGGTCTGGACATCGCCGCCGCCTCGCCGACTTCGCTCACGGTACGCGCCGTGCCGGCGCTGCTGCCGGACGCCGACGCGCGCGCGCTCGCCCGCGACGTGCTGGAGGAAATCCGGGACTACGGCGCGAGCCGCGTGCTCGTGGAACGGCGCGATGCGCTGCTGGCGACGATGGCCTGCCATGCAGCGGTGCGCGCCCACCGCAAGCTCACGATCCCGGAGATGAACGCCCTGCTGCGCGAGATGGAAGCAACCGAGCGCTCCGGTCAGTGCAATCACGGCCGCCCGACCTGGCACCAGGTCACGCTCTCCGAGCTCGACCGGCTGTTCATGCGCGGCAGATGAGCGCGCGTTATGATGGATGGTAATGCGTAAGAAAAAGACCAAGACCTCGAAAAAGAAAGCTTCGCGTCGCGCGGCCCCGGCATCGAGGAAGACGAAGGCCGCACGTACCTCCCGCAAGTCCGCCGCTGCGGCAGAGCGCCCGTTACCGGCCACCCAGCGCCCGGCACCCGTGATCGCGCCCGTACTGCCCCCTCACCGTCCGCCGGCCGCCAAGCGTCAGTCGAAAGCACCTCCCGCAATTTTGATCATGGGACCGACGGCGAGCGGCAAGACCGCGCTCGCCGTCGAGCTCGTGAAGCAGCTGCCCTGCGAGATCATCAGCGTGGACTCCGCGCAGCTCTACAAGGGGATGAACGTGGGCACTGGAAAACCGGGACCCGAAGTGCTCAGCCGCGCGCCGCATCACCTGCTCGATATCATCGAGCCGCACGAGAGCTATTCCGCGGCGCGCTTCCGCGACGATGCGCTCACGCTCATGCGCGAGATCACCGAGCGCGAGCGGATCCCGTTGCTGGTCGGCGGCACCATGCTCTACTTCAAGGCCCTGATCGAGGGCCTGAGCGAGCTGCCCGAGGCCGACCCCGTGATCCGGCTCGTGATCGACACGATGGCCGAGCAGGAGGGCTGGCCGGCCGTGCACGCCAAGCTGGGCCGCGTCGATCCCGAGACCGCGGCGCGCCTCGATCCCAACGACGCGCAACGTATCCAGCGGGCGATGGAAGTGTACTCCATCACCAACAAGCCGATGTCGGAACTGCTCAGAAAGCCGCGTTACGTCTACTTCCCGTACACCGCGTTCAAGATCGCGCTCGTTCCGGGCGACCGCGAGGTGCTGCACGAGCGTATCGCGCGCCGTTTTCAGGCAATGCTCGACGCCGGGCTCGTGGCGGAGCTGAAGGGCTTGCGCGAGGAGTACGGGCTCGAGGCCGGCATGCCCTCGATGCGCTGCGTCGGCTACCGCCAGGCATGGGAGCACCTCGAGGGCAGGCTCGGGGCCGACGCGCTGCGCGAGGAGGGCATCGCCGCCACGCGCCAACTCGCCAAGCGCCAGCTCACCTGGCTGCGGGCGATGGACGGCGTGACCGAGTTCGACTGCCTGGCCGACGATCTCCCGCAGATGGTGCTGGAATACCTGAGGCACGAGCTCGAAGCGCTGGTCGTTGCCGGGGAAGCGTGACGATCAACGGATCACGCGACACCCGTATCTCGTCACCAGTTTCTCGGCACCCGTACCTATTTCTGAAACGAGGTCAAATACCGCAGCCTCTCGGCCACGGCCTTGAGAAGATACATCCCGAACTCGGGTTTCGTCTTCACGAGCGCGAGGAAGTCGTTGCGATTGATCGCGAGCAACGAGCAATCGGTCTCGGCCACTGCGCTGGCCGCGCGCTGGGACTGGTCCACCAGCGCCATTTCGCCGAACACGCCCCCCGGTCCGACCCGCTCGACGGTCCTGCCCTGTATGGTGATCGCGGCCCGGCCTTCCACGACCACATACATGAATACGCCCGCCTCGCCCTCCTTCATGATGACCTTTCGCACGGGGTGGTAGACCGAGCAGCGCTCGGGCAGGGCGCGACAGAGATCGCCCAGCAGTTTCTGGTCGAAGACCCTGCTCTCGCCGCGTCCGGACCCGTCCGGCAGGCTCTTGGTCACGGTCAGCATCGCCACGGTCAGGCGCAGCCGGTTGACCATGATGCTCATGAGCATGAGCGCAAACTCCGGCGCCTTTCTGATCGCGCCGTGGAACTGCCGCGCGTCCAGGCTAAGCAACGAGCACGGCGTGCGCGCAACCGCGGAAGCGGTACGGGGATGTCCGGTAACCGTGGCCATCTCGCCGAAGATCTCGCCCTGTTTCACGATGTCGAGGAGTTTCCTGCCGCGGGTGAGGCTC
This sequence comes from Betaproteobacteria bacterium, assembly GCA_016868035.1. Taxonomy (GTDB): domain Bacteria; phylum Pseudomonadota; class Gammaproteobacteria; order Burkholderiales; family SG8-41; genus SG8-41. Next base: position 96,616 of record VGID01000005.1, read on the forward strand.
ACCTCGCCTTCGAGCAGGAAAAACATCCTGCTGTCCTGCTGGTGTTCCACGAACACGGTCTCGCCCTGCGCGGCGCTCGCGGCCGTTCCGGCGGCTCCGAAGAAATCGCGGGCAATGGCCACGTCGTAGACCGGGCTCTTCGCGGGCCGCGTGAAATCCAGGTCTTCCATACAGAATCGGTAAGCGGTGAGCGGTAAGCGGTAAGCGGTGAACGGTGAGCAGACGGCAGGTCGACATTGCCCTTTCCGCCCACTGCTTACGGCTCACACCCCCTTGCGCCGCACCCGCGCATCGGCCCAGCCGCGCGCAAAAGTGAGCCTCACCTCCTCACCGGGCACGAGTCGCGTCGCATCCTGCACGATTCTGCCATCGGAATCGTGCGTGATGCTATAGCCGCGCTCGAGCACCAGGCGCGGGTTCAGGTGATCGAGATGCGCCGCGACTGCAGCGATCCGCTCGCGGCCAGCCGACACGCGGCGTCGCGCCGCCTCGCGCAGCCGCCGCGCGAGCTCGGCGGCCCGACGCTCGCGTGCCGGCAGGTCCGGACCGCAACCGGCAAGCCGCAGCGCCGTCTCGCGTATCTGCCACCCGTGCTCGCCGAGCCCGCGCCGCCAGGCGCCCACCAGGCGCGTTGCGAGGTGCCGCAGTTGCGCGAGCCCGGCCCCGATCCGCTCGCCCGGATGCGTGAGCCTGCGCGAGAGGAAATCGAGCCGCTGCATCCGGTCTTCCAGGGCGCGCGCGGCCGCGCGCATCAGCCGCTGGCCGAGATGGAGCAGCGTCTTGATCAGGTCCTCGCGGCTCGCGCTCGCGAGCACGGCGGCGCCAGTCGGAGTCGGAGCGCGTGCGTCGGCGACGAAATCGGCGATGGTGAAATCGGTCTCGTGGCCGATGCCGGTGATGACCGGGATCGGGCAGGCAAGAATCGCGCGCGCCACGATCTCTTCGTTGAACGCCCACAGGTCCTCGATGCTGCCGCCGCCCCGGCACACGATGAGTACTTCGCATTCGCGGCGCGCCCCGGCCGTGACGATCGTCTCCGCGATGCGCTGCGCGGCGCCGTCTCCCTGCACCGGCGCAGGGTACACGATCACGGCAATCCGCGGCATGCGGCGCCGCAGCGTCGTGAGCACGTCGCGCAACGCCGCCGCGCGCGGCGAGGTCACCACCCCGACCGCCCGGGCAAATCGAGGCAAGGGGCGCTTGCGCGCGGGGTCGAACAACCCCTCGCGCTCCAGACGGGCTTTCAGCCGGGCAAATGCCTCGTAGAGCGCGCCGAAACCCGCCCGGCGCACGGTCTCCACGTTGAGCTGGAACCGGCCGCGCGCTTCATACAGCGTGGGCAGGGCGCGCACTTCCACTTGCATGCCATCCTGCGGCGCCCAGCCCAGCACCTGGAGCCGGTGGCGGAACAGCACGCATTCGACCTGCGCCTGCGCGTCCTTGAGCGTGAAATAGCAGTGGCCGGAATCGTAGCGCTTGAGATTCGAGACCTCGCCGGCCACCCACAGCAGCGGGAGGCCCTGCTCGACCACGTTCCGCGCCAGGCGGTTGAACTCGCTTACCGAGATGACCGGCGGCGCGGGCCGGTCTGTCGTGGATTCGGGCATCGGCGCATTCTAACAAGCGTCCCGGGAGCTGCTTTCCAGTCCGCGGCCGCGGCGATTTCCCTGCCAAGTCAAGCGTGGGGCCGGTCTGCGGGTCGCGAGTCGTCCACAACGTAGACGCGCCCGTTGCGGCACCCTGCCCGCAGATCAAGCACTGGCGCGGGTTTCCGGACAACGCTTTGATTCCATATCGCATTTTCTCCGCGCAAAATTTAGCCGCTCCAAGAAAATGCCATACAGAGAGTTTACTTAGGCATGTTGCCTACAGGCTGTGCACAGGATTATCCACAGACTTTGTGGACAACCGGAAAAAATGATTCGCGCGAGGTGCTTAACGAATCCTTCTCATCAAGTCCCTGAGTTTCTGCTTGCTCAAATTTCATCGGCCGGATAAAGTTAGCGCGGATTTTTCACGGAGTCGCACGCGTGTTCGCACTCATCGAAGCGGCAGGTTGGCCCATCTGGACGCTCATCGTGGCCTCCGTCATCGCGCTTGCCATCATCGGCGAGCGCCTGTGGTCGCTACGCCAGGGCGTTGTAATGCCGAGGAATCTGCTCGTGCAGGTAATCCAGGAGTACCGGCAAAACGGGATCACGCCGCCGATGCTGGACCGGCTGCTGGCCCACTCGCCCCTCGGCCGGGTGTTCGCCGCGGGGCTCAAAAACTCGAAAAGCAGCCCCGAGGTCATGAAGGATTCCATCTCGGAGGCGGGTCACACGGTTGCGCTCGAGCTCGAGCGTTTTCTCACGTCCCTCGGCACCATCGCCGCGATTGCACCGCTGCTCGGGCTCTTCGGCACGGTGATCGGCATGATCGAGATCTTCGGGGCCCAGACCCCGCAGGGCACGAACCCGCTGCAGCTTGCGCACGGCATCTCGATCGCGCTCTACAACACGGCCTTCGGCCTGGTCGTGGCGGTGCCGAGCATGATCTTCTACCGGCATTTCCGCGCCAGGGTGGACGAGATGCTGGTGGACATGGAAATGCAGGCGATCAAGCTGATTGAGATCGTGCACGGCGAGCGGCAGGCATGAGATTCCGCCCGCGCGCGTTCCGCGAAGAGCCGGAGATCAACTTCATCCCGTTGATCGACGTTCTGCTCGTGATCCTGATCTTCCTGATGGTGTCGACGACCTACTCGCGCTACGCCGAGCTGAAGATCAACCTGCCCACCGCCGAAGCCGAGCGCCAGCAGGAGCGGCAGGACCAGATCGACGTGGCGGTGGACGCCAACGGGCGTTACTCGATCAACCGGAATCCGACGCCCTTCGACGGCGTGGAAGCGCTGGGCGCGCAGCTGCGCCGCGCGGGAGCGAACATGAAGGAACCGGTGGTGGTGATCAGCGCCGACGCCAAGGCGCCGCACCAGTCGGTGATCCACATCATGGAAGCCGCACGCATCGTGGGCTACGGCCGCATCACCTTCACCACCCAGGCCGCGACGAAGTAAACAGGGATGGGAAACAGGAATTGGCGAGGGCGCAGCCAGACGCGCCTTCGCTTCCTACCCATTTACGATTCACCATTTACCATTTCCCGCTTGATGGCCTGGATCGAACGGCACTGGGAGCGCGTCACCCCGGTCTCCGCGGCTCTCTATCCCCTGAGCCTGCTGTTCGGCCTGGTGGTCCTCGCGCGCCGGGGCGCATACCGGTCGGGCGTCCTTCGCGCCGCCCGCCTTTCCGCTCCGGTCATCGTCGTGGGCAACATTACCGTGGGCGGAGCGGGCAAGACCCCGCTCGTGGCCTGGGTGGCGGGATTCCTGCGGCAACACGGGTTCACGCCCGGCATCGTGAGCCGCGGGTATGGCGGGACGCGCGCGGAGCCGCAGCGGGTCGTGCCCGACAGCGATGCGCACGCATGCGGAGACGAGCCGGTGCTGCTGGCGCGCCGCTGCGCGTGCGAGGTATGGACCGGGGCGGATCGCGCAGCCGCTGTGCGCGCGCTGCTTGCGGCACATCCCGCTTGCAACGTCGTGGTGAGCGACGACGGGCTGCAACACTATGCGCTCGCACGAAACACCGAGCTCTGCGTCGTGGACGCCGTGCGGGGCCTCGGCAACGGCTGGCTGCTGCCCGCAGGCCCCCTGCGGGAACCGGCCTCGCGGCTGGACGCGTGCGACGCGGTAGTGCTCAACGACGAGGGTGCGCAGGCCGCTCCGGGCCTGCCGGAATCCGCGCCGGGTGGCGTGCCGCGCTTCGCGATGCGCCTCGAGGGAGACGAGTTCCGCAACCTGCTGAACCCCGAGCACAGCGCCAGGGTCGGGCATTTCCGCGGCAAACGCGTGCACGCGGTGGCCGGGATCGGCCATCCGCAGCGCTTTTTCCGGCACCTGCATGCACTCGGGCTCGACTTCACCGCGCATGCTTTCCCCGATCATCACCGCTACACGTCTTCCGAACTCGCGTTCTCGGGAGCAGATGCCGTCGTAATGACGGAAAAGGATGCGGTAAAATGCATGCGGTTCAACGCCGAAACGCATTGGATGCTCGCGGTGGACGCGGTGCCCGATCCACGCTTGGGAGACCTCATTTTGCGCAAGCTGGAGGCACGGCCGTAATGGCTCAAGCACGGGCAACGACTGGCTGTTGCCAGACTGCGGAACACGGGTCTTGATATGGACAGCAAGCTGCTCGACATCCTGGTCTGCCCCCTGTGCAAGGGGCCGCTGCTGTACAGGAAGGCGGAAGGGGAGCTCATCTGCAAGCCGTGCCGGCTCGGATATCCGGTCAAGGACGGCATACCGGTGATGCTCGAGGACGAGGCCCGCAAGCTTCCTCCAGAGGAGGAAGTCTAGGAACTGGGATCGAGGACCGAGGATTGAGGACTGAGTGCCCGCTGCCTCCACCAGACCGTAGTGCCTCTCAATCCCCAATCCTCAATCCTCAATCCTGCCGGCTGGCTCCTGCTTCCATGAAGTTCGTCGTGATCATTCCCGCGCGCTACGCGTCCTCGCGTTTTCCCGGAAAGCCGCTCGCCGACATCGCCGGCAAGCCGATGGTCGTGCGCGTGGCGGAGCAGGCGCAGGCCAGCGGCGCCGCCGAAGTGCTGATCGCCACCGATCACGCGGAAATCGCGCACGCAGCCGCACGCCACGGGCTCGAGGCGGTGATCACGCGCACGGCACACGCATCGGGCACCGACCGCGTCGCCGAGGTGGCGCGCAAGCGACGCTACCCGGCGGCCCGCATCATCGTCAATGTGCAGGGCGACGAGCCGCTCATCGCGCCCGCGCTCATCCGTGCGGTCGCGGCGGGACTCGCGCGCCATCGCGGGGCGCACATGGCGACCGCGTGCCATCCGATCCGCGACGCGGCCGAGATCGCCAATCCGAACGTAGTCAAAGTCGCGCTCGATGACGACGGCTACGCGCTTTATTTCAGCCGGGCGCCCATACCCTATGCCCGCGACGCGTATGCCCGCGGGATCCGCGCCGTGCCCGCCGGTCTCCCCGTGTACCGCCATCTCGGGATCTACGCCTACCGCGCGGCGTTCCTGAAGCGCTTTACCGCATTGCCCGCCGCCGCCATCGAGCGCTTCGAGGCGCTCGAGCAGCTGCGCGCGCTGGCGCACGGCTACCGCGTGCACGTGGCCGTCACTCGAAGGGCGCCGCATCCCGGGGTGGACACACCGGCCGACCTCGAGCGCGTCCGCAGCCGCTTCCGGTGAGGACAGAATGAAAATCATCCTTTTGGGCATGCCCGGCGCCGGCAAGGGAACCCAGGCCCGTTTCCTGATCGAAAAATTCCGGATTCCGCAGATCTCGACCGGCGACATGCTGCGCGCGGCGATGAAGGCCGGCACCCCCCTAGGGCTGAAAGCCAGAAAGTACGTGGACCGCGGAGAGCTCGTGCCCGACGAGGTCGTCATCGAGGTCGTAAAGCAGCGCATCGGCCAGCCCGACTGCGCCGATGGGTTCATCATCGACGGCTTTCCGCGCACGATCCCCCAGGCGGAGGCCCTCAAAAAGGCCGGCATCCACATCGATTTCGTGATCGAGATCGAGGTGAGCGACGACGAGATTCTGCGGCGGATGAGCGGACGGCGCGTGCACCCGGCCTCCGGACGGACCTACCACGTCACCTACAAACCGCCCAGGGTGCCGGGCAAGGACGACGTCACGGGCGAGGACCTGGTGCAGCGCCCGGACGACACGGAGGAAACGGTCAGGAGGCGCATCGCGAGCTACCAGACCCAGACCAGGCCGCTGATCGACTATTACATCCGGTGGGCAGGGAGCGAGGACCCGAACGCGCCGCTCTACGTCAACATCTACGGCAAAGGCTCGGTCGAGCACATCCGCGACAAGCTCTTTGCCGCCCTCACCGCGAAGCACGCGTGATGCCGCGAATGGTGAATGGTAAAATCGCCGTTTCGAAGCTCTCGCGAGTTTTTTTCCCTGCCCTTTTTGTCCTTCGCGACTTCCTTCTGACACCATGGCCAAGCAGAACGCGTTCTACGCGCAATCCGGGGGCGTCACCGCCACGATCAATGCCACCGCGTGCGCCGTGATCGAAACCGCGCGCAAGCACCGCGGCAAGATCGGGAAAGTGTACGCGGGGCGCGACGGCATCATCGGCGCGCTGACCGAGGACCTCATCGACACCTCGAAGGACACGCCCGCGGCGATCCGTGCGCTGCGGCACACTCCCGGCGGAGCCTTCGGCTCGTGCCGCTACAAGCTGAAGGGGCTGGAGGAAAATCGCGCCCAGTACGAAAGGCTGATCGAGGTATTCAAGGCGCACAACATCGGTTATTTCCTCTACAACGGGGGCAACGATTCGGCGGACACCTCGCACAAGGTCTCGGAAGTCGCGCAGAAACTGGGCTATCCGCTGGTCTGTGTGGGCATCCCGAAGACGGTGGACAACGATCTCGCGGTAACCGATTGCTGCCCGGGGTTCGGCTCGGTGGCGAAGTACGTAGCCACCAGCATGCGTGAAGCCGGATACGACGTGGCTTCCATGGCGCGCACCTCGACGCGGGTCTTCATACTGGAAGTGATGGGGCGTCACGCGGGATGGATCACGGCCGCGTGCGGGCTGGCGGCGGACGCGGAAAGCGAAGCCCCCCACGTGCTGCTATTTCCCGAAATCGCGTTTGACCAGGACAAGTTCCTCGCCAGGGTCGAGGACATGGTCCGCAGGCACGGCTATTGCGCGGTGGGCGTGTCCGAAGGGCTGCGCTGGCCCGACGGCAAGTTCGTCTCGGAGTCGGGCCTGCGGGATGCATTCGGCCACGCGCAACTGGGCGGGGTCGCGCCGCTCGTCGCGCAGCTCGTCAAGGACAAGCTCAAGCAGAAGTACCATTGGGCGGTCGCCGACTACCTGCAGCGTTCGGCGCGCCACATCGCCTCCAGGACCGACGCCGCGCAATCCTACGCCGTGGGCAAGGCCGCCGTCGAGCTCGCGGTGAGGGGGCGCAGCGGGGTAATGCCGGTCATCGTGCGCAAATCGCAGAAGCCGTACAAGTGGGCCATCGGAGTCGCCGACCTCAAGGATGTCGCCAACAAGGAAAAGGTCATGCCGCGCGACTACATCACCGAGGACGGCTTCCACATCACGGCCAAATGCCGCCAGTACCTGGAGCCGCTGGTGCAGGGCGAGGACTACCCCCCGTACAAGAACGGGCTGCCGGCCTACGTGAAGCTCCGGAACGCGGCGGTCCCGAAGAAACTGAATACCCCATTCAAAATCTAAGGGGTCTTCCTTGAACCCATGTTTGGGTCCAAGCCCGGCACGCGCTTCGAGGGCGGACAGGCGCCGGACACCGGACAAAAACGCTAACCACGGCTTCGGGCCGCGCAAGAGGCCCGGCACAATCTAAGGGAGTCATCATGTCATACGGTCTCATGTTCGCCCTGGTCTGCGCGGTCGTCGCGCTCGTCTACGGCATCGCCTCGATCCGGTGGATCCTGGCGCAACCCGCGGGCAACGAGCGCATGCGCGACATCGCGGCGGCGATCCAGCAGGGCGCGATCGCCTATCTCAACCGCCAGTACAAGACGATCGGCATCGTCGGAGTGATCCTGTTCCTGGTGATCGGATTGGGCCTCGGCTCCTGGGCGACCGCAGTCGGGTTCGCCATCGGCGCCATCCTGTCCGCGCTCGCAGGCTACATCGGCATGAACGTATCGGTGCGCGCGAATGTGCGCACGGCGGAAGCCGCGCGCAACGGGCTCGGTCCGGCGCTCGACATCGCCTTTCGCGGCGGCGCGATCACCGGGATGCTGGTGGTCGGGCTGGGGCTGCTCGGCGTGACCGGTTTCTTCTGGGTGCTCGTCGAGTCCGCGGTGCATGGCGCTCCGATGAAGAAGATCCTCGAGCCCCTTATCGGGCTCGCCTTCGGAGGCTCGCTGATCTCGATCTTCGCGCGCCTTGGCGGGGGCATCTTCACCAAGGGCGCGGACGTCGGCGCCGATCTGGTGGGAAAGGTCGAGGCCGGCATCCCCGAGGATGATCCGCGCAATCCGGCCGTGATCGCGGATAACGTGGGCGACAACGTCGGCGATTGCGCCGGCATGGCCGCGGACCTGTTCGAAACCTACGCGGTGACGATCATCGCCACCATGCTGTTGGGCGCGCTGCTGCTGTCCAAGCCCGGCGTGGCGCCGCTCGCGGTCGCCTACCCGCTCGCGCTGGGCGGCGTGTCCATCCTCGCCTCCATCCTCGGCTGCTACTTCGTGAGGTCGGACGACCGCGGCAAGATCATGAGCGCGCTCTACCGCGGGGTGTTCATGTCCGGCATCTTCGCCGCGATCGGCTTCGTGTTCGTGACCTACTGGTTGATGGGCGGCATCAGCGAACAGTATCCGGATCTGACGCCGCTGAAGCTGCTCGGCGCGGCGCTGGTGGGTCTGGTGCTGACCGCCCTCATGATGGTCATCACCGAGTATTACACCGGGACCGAATTCGCGCCGGTGCGCCACATCGCCGCCTCCTCCACCACGGGGCACGCCACCAACATCATCGCCGGACTGGGGGTTTCCATGAAGGCGACCGCCTGGCCCGTGATCGCGGTGTGCGCGAGCATCTACGCCGCCTACACGATGGCCGGGCTCTACGGGCTCGCGATCGCCGCCACCGCGATGCTATCGATGACCGGCATCATCGTCGCGCTCGACGCCTACGGCCCGATCACCGACAACGCGGGCGGCATCGCCGAGATGTCCGCGCTTCCGAAGTCGGTGCGCGAGATCACCGATCTGCTCGACGCGGTGGGCAACACGACCAAGGCCGTGACAAAGGGCTATGCCATCGGTTCGGCGGGGCTCGCCGCGCTCGTGCTCTTCGCCGACTACACCCATGCGCTGGAAGCCGTGGGCAAGGATGTGGACTTCGACCTTGCGGATCCGGCGGTGCTGATCGGGCTGTTCATCGGCGGGCTCGTTCCCTATCTGTTCGGCGCCATGGCCATGGAAGCGGTCGGGCGCGCCGCAGGCTCGGTCGTGGTGGAGGTGCGCCGGCAGTTCAAGGAAATCAAGGGCATCATGGAAGGCACCGCGAAGCCCGACTATTCCCGCGCCGTGGACATGCTCACGCGCGCGGCGATCAAGGAGATGATCGTTCCCTCGCTGCTGCCCGTGCTGGTGCCCATCGTCGTGGCGCTCACCCTGAACGTGCTGATGGGTCCGGGCGCGGGCGTGAAGGCGCTCGGCGGCGTGCTGGTGGGCACCATCGTGACCGGCCTCTTCGTGGCGATCTCCATGACCACGGGCGGCGGGGCTTGGGACAACTCCAAGAAATACATCGAGGACGGAAACCACGGGGGCAAGGGCTCCGACGCCCACAAGGCGGCGGTGACCGGCGACACGGTGGGCGATCCGTACAAGGACACCGCCGGCCCGGCCGTGAATCCCCTGATCAAGATCATCAACATCGTGGCGCTGCTGATCGTGCCGGTGCTGTAGCGGCGATCGGCTCGCCGGGGCGCGAGGCCCCCGAGGATGAAGACGCTCGAGCAGCAGATGGCGTTTTACGCCGCCTACCACCGCAACCGGTGGAACCGGGCGACGCATTTCGTCGGCGTACCGCTGATCATCTTCTCGCTCCTCATCGCAACCGCGTGGCTGCGGCTGCCGGTCGGAGAATTCGAGCTCACCGGCGCGATGGTTTTTTCCGCTCTGGTGCTCGCCTATTACTACGCGCTCGACGTGCCGTTCGCGGTCGCGATGACCGCGTTCATCGCGCCGGTGCTCCATGCCGCGGACATCGTCGCGCGCATGGAATGGAAGACCGGGCTTGCGGTTTTCATCGCCACTTTCGTCGGCGGCTGGGCGCTGCAGCTCGTAGGGCACGTCTTCGAGGGGCGAAAACCCGCGCTCGCGGACAATTTCCTGCAGATATTCGTGGCGCCGATCTTCCTCGCGGCGGAGATCGCCTTCGCGCTGGGCCTGCGGCGCGGGACGCAGCGTCGCGTCGAAGAGCTGTCACACGGGCACGACGCCTGATCCCGCGGTCTGGCGCGTTATAATCCGGGCACGGAAACAAATCGCTCCGAGCCATGAAGTACGCGTTTGAAGACCGCCGGATAAACTGCAAGGGCGACTACTACATCGCCCACAACGCCACCGTCATCGGCTCGGTGGTGCTGGAGAACAACGCCAGCATCTGGTTCAACTGCGTGGTGCGCGCCGACAACGACGTCATCACCATCGGCGAGAACTCGCAGCTCCAGGACGGGTGCGTGCTGCACGTGGACCCGGGCTACCCGATCACGCTGGGAAAAAACGTGAGCGTGGGCCACATGGCGATGCTGCACGGCTGCACCGTGGGCGACGGCAGCCTGATCGGGATCAAGAGCGTGATCCTGAACGGGGCGAGGATCGGGAAAAACTGCCTCATCGGAGCGAACAGCCTCGTGGCCGAGGGCAAGGAAATCCCGGACGGATCGCTCGTGATCGGATCTCCGGGCAAGGTGGTGCGGCAGCTCTCCGAGGAGGAGATCCGGAGAATCAACTCCGCCTCGGACCATTACGTGCAGAAGTTCAAGCGCTACCGCAGCGACTTCCGCAAAGACGAGTCCTGAGCACGCAGTTACCGCGGGCGATGACGGCCGGAATGATCAAGTACAGCTTCAAGATCAGGACCCGCGGCGGCATGGTGGTGGAGAGCCTGCAGGTGCTCGCGCGCGAGCGGGCCGAAGCCGAGCGCAAGATCAACCAGATCTACCACCACTGCGAGATCCTCGAGTGCCACGAGGTCACCGCCCCGATCAAGGGCGAGGCCCTCGACCTCGAAGGCGTGATCTCGCTCATCAGCAAGCAGGAAGAAAGCAAATAATCAGAACAGCACGGCGCCGCCGCAGTTGGCCGTGGGCGTATCGGACTGCCACTTGTTGAGCGCGCCCGCGCTATAGCAGGCGCCGACGCCGACCGGCGCCACGCCGCCGAGGCCACCGCCATCGTATGCCGAATACTGGAACATGCCGCTCGTGGCGACGCCGTCATCGATCTTGCGGTCCACTTCCGCCAGCATGTTGGAAGGAATCTGGTTGCCGGTCTTCAGGTTGTGGCGCGCCTGCGATATGCCGTCGCCGTAGGTGCTATCGTAGATGATCCGCAAATATCGGGAGTAAATATTGGCTGGCGCCGATGATTCGACTTCGGGGCTCACCGCATAGGTGTAGGTGACGCTGATGAAACCCGCGCGCGACAAGTGCTCCCACGCCGCGATGTGCTCATCGATCGTATCCCCGCCAGCGACGCTTCTGATCAGGCCGTTGTTATTGCCCTCGGCGCACGCGCCACAGCGGGGGATATTCGCTCGCGCCTGACTGTAGTCGCCGGGATAGGCGCGGTAACGATCCAGGAAGCCGAGGATCCCCGCCCTGATGCCGTCTTGCTGCGCGATCAGATGGCGCACGCGGGCGCTCGCGATCAGCTCCTGGCCCTTCAACACGCCGCCCAGCAGCATCCCTACGATGACCAGCCCGACGACGACTTCGAACAGCGTGAATCCGTGATGCCTGCGCATTGGCCCCTCCCGTTAACGGTGGTGCCTCCGCCCCGGATGAAAAAATGCCGCGAGAGTTATCCTTGTTTTCTCAAGTTCACGAAGTATTTCGTCACCGCAGGAAACCGCAGGTTTCCAGCTCCGCGAGCAGCGCCGCGTAGTCCTGCGCGCCGCGGCTTGCCGGAGCGTGCCCGAACACGTCCCGGTTGCAGGAGGGGCTTTCGGCAATCGGGATAGGGAGAAGCCTCACGGCTCCCCCCTCCCACACCACCGTACGAACGGGTCACGTATACGGCGGTTCGGCAGATTGAGTCAATACGCATGCCTCCATTGTGCCGAAGCGGCGCAGTGGCC
>VGID01000006.1 GCA_016868035.1 Betaproteobacteria bacterium
GCAGGCGGGCGCGCGGGCGCGCGGGGCGAGCGCCTACGTATCGCTCGAGCCGTGCGCGCACCACGGCCGGACCGCGCCCTGCGTGGATGCGCTGGGCAGCGCCGGGATCAAGCGCGTGATCGCGGCGATGCGGGATCCCAATCCGCTGGTCTCGGGGAAGGGGATCGCGCGGCTCGAGCAGCAGTCGATTGCAGTCGAGACCGGCCTGCTCGAGGACGAGGCGCGGGAGCTCAATATCGGGTTCGTTTCGCGCATGACGCGCGGGCGCCCCTGGGTGCGGGTTAAGCTCGCCGCGAGCCTCGACGGGAAAACCGCGCTCGCCAACGGGCAGAGCCGCTGGATCACCGGGGAAACGGCACGACGCGACGGTCATCAGTGGCGCGCTCGCTCGTGCGCCGTGCTGACCGGCATCGGCACCGTGCGCGACGACGATCCCCTGCTCACCGTGCGCGAGGTGGCGACCACGCGCCAGCCGTTGCGCGTGGTCGTGGACAGCAGGCTCGAGATCCCCCTCGACGCGCGGATACTGGACGGCGGCGCGGTGCTCGTGGCCGCGGCGCACGAGGACCGCGGCAAGATCGCCGCTCTCAGGGCGAAGGGCGCGGAGGTCATCGTGATGCCCAACCGCGCAGGAAAGGTCGAGCTCCGCGGCCTGTTCGAGGAGCTCGGAAGACGGGAGATCAACGAAGTGCACGTCGAGGCCGGCTACAAGCTCAATGGATCGCTCCTCGGGGAAGCGCTGGTCGACGAGCTGGTGCTGTACCTTGCGCCGCACGTCATCGGCGACACCGCGCGCGGCATGTTCCACCTGCCCGAGCTCACGGACCTCGCCGGCCGGCGCCAGCTCCAGATCCGTGATCTGCGCATGGTCGGCGCGGATATCCGCGTGCTCGCGAGGTTCGCATAATGTTTTCGGGTATCGTCGCCGCCGTCGGGCGGGTCGCGCGTGTGACGCAGGCGCCGGGCGGCGTGCGCCTGGGCGTGGACACCGGAAGCCTGGATCTCGGCGATGTCGCCCCCGGCGACAGCGTCGCCGTGAACGGCGTGTGCCTCACCGTGGTCGCACGCGCGGGGGATGGGTTCGACGTGGACGTGTCGACCGAGACGCTCTCCTGCACGAAGGGCTTTGCCGCCGGCGACCGGGTCAACCTCGAGAAAGCGCTGCGCGCGGCCGACCGCATCGGCGGGCACCTGGTGAGCGGGCACGTGGACGGCGTGGGCACCGTGACGCGGGTCGAGCCCGCGGGTGACAATCGCGTGTGCTCCGTCGCGGCGCCGTCCGGGCTTGCGAAGTACATCGCCCGCAAGGGGTCGATCGCGGTGAACGGGGTAAGCCTGACGGTCAACACGGTGGACAGCACCGGGTTCGCGGTGAACCTGATACCCTACACGCTGGCGGCGACCAATCTCGGCGGGCTTGCGCCGGGGGACCGCGTTAATCTGGAAGTCGACATGCTGGCGAGATACGTGGAGCGCCTGCATGAGATGCGGTGAATGGTGAATCGTGAATGGTGAATCAAAAAAGCGGGTAGGCGCAGATCCTGCGGTTTCCCATTCCCCATTTCCCGTTTGCGGATTGTTGAGATGACGTCGAGACAGGACACCGGTATCAGCTCGATCGCCGAGATCATCGCGGACATCGGGGCGGGCAGGATGGTGGTGCTCGTGGACGAGGAGGACCGCGAGAACGAGGGCGACCTGCTCGTCGCGGCCGAGTTCGTGACGCCGGAGGTGATCAATTTCATGGCGCGGCACGCGCGCGGGCTGATCTGCCTCACGCTCACCGAGCAGAAGTGCCGCAGCCTGAACCTGCCGCGGATGGTCTCCAACAACCGCTCGCCGCTCGGCACCAACTTCACCGTCTCCATCGAGGCGGCGGAGGGCGTGACGACGGGCATATCCGCCGCCGACCGCGCGCGCACCGTGCAGACCGCGATACGCGCGGACGCCGGTCCCGCGGACCTGGTCCAGCCGGGGCACATCTTCCCGGTCATGGCGCAGGACGGCGGCGTGCTGGTGCGCGCGGGGCACACGGAGGCCGGCTGCGATCTCGCGCGCCTGGCGGGCCTCGTTCCTGCCGCGGTGATCTGCGAGATCCTGAAGGAAAACGGCGAGATGGCGCGCTTGCCGGATCTGATCGAGTTCGCCGGGCGGCACAAGCTGCGCATCGGCACCATCGCCGACCTGATACACCACCGCAGCCGCACCGAGTCGCTCGTCACCAGGGTGTCGGAGCGAGACATCGAGACCGTGCATGGCCGGTTCCGTCTCTACGTCTACAGCGACCGGATCGGGGAAGAGACGCACCTCGCATTGGTGCGCGGAAAGCCGGGCCCCGGCAAGGAGGTCCTGGTGCGCGTGCACGAGCCGCTTTCGGTGATGGACCTGCTCGATGTGCGCAGCACGAGCCATTCGTGGAATTTCAACGAAGCGCTCGCCACCGTGGGGCGCGCCGAATGCGGGGTCATCGTGCTGCTGCACCGGCGCGAGACCGCCGAGGAGCTGCTCGAGCGCACGCGCCCGCGGGGGCCCGAGGCGGCGGCGTCCCGCGTCGTGCTCAGGAACTACGGCATCGGCGCGCAGATCCTCAAGGACGTCGGGGTGCAGAAGATGCGGCTGATGGCGCTTCCGCGCCGCATGCCGAGCATGGCGGGCTTCGATCTCGAGGTCACCGGCTATCTCGAACCGGGCGGGAAGTCGTGAATCGTGAGTCGTGAGTCGTGACTCGTGAAGCGTAAGCCGGAAGACGAGAAGCCAGCCCGTTAACGCAAGGGTTTTCTCGATTCACGATTCACGGATTCTGAAGTGGCGCGTAGCAACGACATTGTGGAGCTCGAACCCGCCCACGGCGGCGCGGGGCTGCGGATCGGCATCGTGATGAGCCGCTTCAATCCCGAGGTCGGGGAGGGCCTGCTCGCCAGCTGCAAGGCGGCGCTGGTGAAAGAGGGCGTGCGCGCTCCCGACATCCATCTCGTCACCGTGCCGGGTGCTCTCGAAGCGCCGCTCGCGCTGCAGAAGATGGCGAACTCCGGCAAGTACGACGCGCTGATCGCGCTGGGCGCGGTGGTCCGCGGCGAGACGTATCATTTCGAGGTCGTCGCCAACGAATCCGCGAAGGGGATCACGGCGGTCATGCTCGATACCGGCGTGCCGATCGCCAACGGCATCCTCACGACCGAGGACGATGACCAGGCCCTTGCGCGCGCCGGACAGAAAGGCGCGGAGTGCGCACGGGCCGCGATCGAGATGGCGAACCTCCTCAGGAAGCTCGATGAAGACTAGCCGCCGCCGCTCGCGCGAGTTCGCGCTGCAGGGCCTCTACCAGTGGCAGCTCGCGCGCACCGCGCCCGAGAGCATCGCCCGCCAGCTCGCCGAGGCGAAGGGATTCGAGAAAATTGACGCGGACTACTTCAGCGCGTTGCTCACCGGCACGATTGCGGCGGCGCCCGAGCTCGAGCGCGAGATCGCGCCGCACCTCGACCGCGGATTCGGGGAGCTGAGCCCGGTCGAGCGCGGCATCCTGCTGATTGCCGGCTTCGAGCTCATGCACCGGCAGGACGTCCCGTACCGGGTGGTGATCAACGAGGCGATCGAGCTCGCGAAGAGCTACGGCGGCACGCAGGGCCACAAGTTCGTGAACGGCGTGCTCGACAAGCTCGCGCCGAAGTTGCGCGGGCCGGAGCGGGAAAGAGGGAAAAAGGAAATGGGAAATGGGGAACAGGAAACGGGCGACACGAGGTCGTAACTCGTAAAATTGTGAATCGCAAATCAGAGAAAGTGGTCAAAGCCGTTTAGCTGCAGCGGCGAGTTGCGAGGATTGTTCGATTCACGATTCACCATTCACGAATCACGGGATTTGAGATGGACGAGAAAGTCAAGAAACGGATCGTCATGTTCTACCTGGCGGGCATCGTCAATGCCTTTCTCGGACTCTATGTCCTGATCGAGGGTTCCGCGTTCCTCGGCCGGGACACTGCGCGCCTGCTCGCGCTGTTCTTCCTGGTTTTCGCCGCGGTGGACTTCTGGTTCCCTTCCGCTATCAGGAAAAAGTGGCTCAAGGAGCAGGCGCAGCTCAAGGCGCAGGCCCGAAAAGAAGGCGTGACGCGCAATGAGCGATGAGTGACGTCGAAGGAACTGCAGAGAGTGGTGAGCTGTCGTTTCCTTCGGGTTGAGTCGCCGGCTAAACCCATTTCCCATTTCCCATTACCGATTGTCCTGGCGTGCCGCTCTCCGAGTTCGAGGTGATCCGGCGTTATTTCACCCACCCGGCGCCGGGTGCGCGCCTCGGCGTGGGCGATGATGCGGCGATCGTTGCCGCACGCCGCGGCATGGAGCTGGTCGTGACGACCGACATGCTGATCGCGGGACGGCATTTCGTTCGCGGGACCGACCCCCGCAGGCTCGGCCACAAGGCCCTTGCCGTGAACCTCTCGGACATGGCCGCGATGGGCGCGGCTCCGCGCTGGGCGACGCTCGCGCTCGCATTGCCGCAAGCCGATGCGCGCTGGCTGGCCGCGTTCTCGGCGGGGTTCATGGCCACCGCACGGCGGAACAGGGTGGCGCTGGTGGGAGGCGACACCACGCGCGGCCCGCTCGCGATATGCGTGCAGGTGATCGGCGAAGTGCCGCGAGGCCGGGCGCTCACGCGCGACGGCGCGCGCGCGGGCCACGACATCTGGGTATCGGGTACGCTCGGGGACGCCGCGCTCGCCGTCGCTGCAGCGCGCGGAAAGCTGAAGCTCGCCCCCTCCGACCGCGCGCGCGTGCAATCGAGGCTCGACGCGCCCCGGCCCCGCGTCGAGCTGGGGCAGCGGCTGCGCGGTGTCGCGGCGAGCGCAATCGACATCTCCGACGGCTTGCTCGCGGACCTCGGCCATATCTGCGAGCGCTCGGGCGTCGCGGCCGTGATCGAGTTCGAGCGCGTCCCGCGTTCGGCCGTGTTGCGCAAGCACCTCGACCGGCCGGCTGCGCGCGCGGCGCTGCTTGCCGGGGGGGATGACTACGAGCTTCTCTTCACGGCGCGCCGGTCGCGACGCGCGGCGATCTCGCGTCTTGCGCGGCGCGTGAAGGCCAGGCTTACCCGGATCGGGCGTACGGTGAAGGCGGGAGGCGCGCGCGTCACCGTGCTGGGACGCGACGGCAGGCCGCTGCGGGTCGAGGAAACGGGTTTTGACCACTTCGCCTGAACCGGCCGGCACGTTGTCATGGCGCTTTGTGCTCCGGCATCCGGCGCATTTCATCGCTTCCGGCTTCGGAGTCGGGCTCGCGCCCGTCGCACAGGGCACCTTTGGCACCCTGCTCGCGCTGCCGCTGTACTGGCTGCTCGCGCCGTGGCTCGACCCCGTCGCGTTTCTGCTGCTCACGGCGCTGCTCTTCGTGCTCGGCGTCTGGGCCTGCGGGGTGACGGGGCGCGACCTCGGGGCCGCCGACCATGGGGGGATGGTGTGGGACGAACTGGTAGGGTTTCTGCTGGTCCTGTTTTTCGTCCCGGCCACGCCGGCCGCGCAGGCCGCAGCCTTCTTGCTGTTCCGCGCCTTTGACATCCTCAAGCCGCCGCCGATACGCTGGCTCGAGCGGGGACTGCCCGGGGGCTGGGGCGTGATGGCGGATGACGTGATGGCCGCCTTTTATACGCTGCTCGTGGTGGCGATCTACAAATTCATGGTGGGGTGACCGGAGCATGCCCGATCGCGTTCTGTACGGTCTCGCCGAAACGCTCGGCGCGCAACTGAAGGCGCGGGAGCTCATGCTGGTGACCGCCGAGTCCTGTACCGGCGGCTGGATCGCCGAGGCGGTAACGATGGTCTCGGGCAGCTCCGAGTGGTTCGAGCGCGGCTTCGTCACCTATACCTACATTTCCAAGCGCGAGATGCTGGGCGTGGACGGCGACACCCTGGGCAGGCACGGCGCGGTGTCCGAGCCGGTGGTGGGTGAGATGGCGCAGGGCGCGCTCGAGCGCAGCCACGCCCAGGTCGCAGTCGCGGTGAGCGGGGTGGCCGGGCCGACCGGCGGCATGCCGGACAAGCCGGTCGGAACCGTGTGCTTCGCATGGGGATTCCGGGGCGGCACGATGCATGCCGAGACGGTGCGGTTCTCCGGCGACCGCGAAGCGGTGCGCCGCCAGTCGGTGGAGCATGCGCTACGGGGCGTCCTTGCCCTGCTTGCACGCGAGGAGCAAGGCGCGCGCGGTGAGCGGAAATGACCGTTTCAGATGCCGTCAACTGGGAGCCGGCGGCGAGCGTTTACACCGGTACCGGCGGCGGTTGCGCGCGGCGCGCGTTCGGTGCGGCGGGTGGTTTAAAATAGCAGCTACATCCAACAAGGAATCCATACATCATGGAAGAGAACAAGTCCAAGGCGCTCGCGGCCGCGCTGTCCCAGATCGAGAAACAGTTCGGAAAAGGCTCGATCATGCGCCTGGGCGAGGCCGACGTAGCGAAGGACATACAGGTCGTGTCCACCGGATCGCTCGGCCTGGATCTCGCGCTCGGGGTCGGCGGGGTGCCGCGCGGGCGCGTGGTCGAAGTCTACGGCCCGGAGGCCTCGGGAAAAACGACGCTGACGCTTTCGGTCGTCGCGCAGATGCAGAGGCTGGGCGGCACCGCCGCGTTCATCGACGCGGAGCACGCCCTCGATCCGCAGTACGCGGGCAAGCTCGGCGTGAAAGTGGACGAGCTGCTGATCTCCCAGCCCGACAACGGCGAGCAGGCGCTCGAGATCGCCGACATGCTGGTGCGCTCGGGCTCGGTGGACGTGGTGGTGATCGATTCGGTGGCGGCGCTCGTGCCGAAGGCCGAGATCGAGGGCGAAATGGGCGAGCCGCAAATGGGTCTCCAGGCGCGCTTGATGTCCCAGGCGCTGCGCAAGCTCACCGCCAACATCAAGCGCTCCAATACGCTGGTGATCTTCATCAACCAGATCCGCATGAAGATCGGCGTGCTGTTCGGCAATCCCGAAACCACGACCGGCGGCAACGCGCTCAAGTTCTACGCTTCGGTGCGCCTCGATATCCGCCGCATCGGTGCAATCAAGAAGGGCGAGGAAGTGATCGGCTCGGAGACCCGGGTAAAGGTGGTCAAGAACAAGGTGGCCCCGCCGTTCCGCTCGGCCGACTTCGACATCCTGTACGGCGAAGGCATCTCGCGCGAGGGCGAGATCATCGAGCTCGGCGTCAATCACCGCATCGTCGAGAAGTCGGGCGCCTGGTACACCTACGGCAAGGAGCGCATCGGACAGGGTAAGGACAACGCGCGCGAGTTCCTCAAGGAACACGCGGATATCGCGCGCGAGATCGAGGCCAAGATCCGCGCGGCAGCGGGCGCGGGTGCCGCGGAGGCCAAGGCCAAGGCGGAGGCCAGAGCGGAAGCGAGGAAAGCCGCCCACTGAGAGCCCGGTGAACGGTGAATCGTGAATGGTGAATCGTGAATTGCCGCGCGGCGCGCGCTGACGTTTCCATTCCCCATTTCCCATTCCCCATTCCCGCTCTGCCGGTTCTTGGATGGCTGTGAGCCTGCGGGCGCGGGCGCTCAAGCTGCTCGCGCGACGCGAGCACTCGCGCGCGGAGCTCGCGCGCAAGCTCGCTCCTCACGCCGCGGATCCCGAAGAGCTGGAGTCCCTGCTCGACCTGCTCGAGCGGTGCGGCTGGCTCTCCGAGGCAAGAGTGGTCGAGCAGGTGGTCCACTCGCGGCGTTCCCGGTTCGGCCTGCGGCGCATCGAGCGCGAGCTCGCGCAAAAGGGCGTGTCGTTGGAAGCGATCGCCGCGGCGCTGCCGGAGCTGCGTGCGGGGGAGCTCGCCGCCGCGCGCACGGTGTGGCGCAAGAAATTCGGCCGCCAGCCGCGCAGCATGGCGGAACGCGCGCGGCAGGCGCGCTTCCTGCAGGGCCGCGGGTTTGCGCCCGATGTCGTGTACAAGGTGATCAAGGGCGTCGACGAGCAGTGAAGGCAGAAGGCGGAAGGCGGAAGGCGGAAGGCGAGGGGCGCTCGTCACCAGTCACGAGAACCTATTTCATATATAGGCGCGTGATGCGTTGCGGCCAGGACGGACCGGATGCAAGGCGCCCGACGAAGGCCATATGTCGATATGGTCCAGGAGGGCAACGACGCAGCCGGCCGTCCTGGCCGCAACCCGCAGGGACGGGGCGATCTGGGCGCATTTCTTCGTCGGGGACCCTCGAAATATCGACATATTCCTTCGGGCCCTCCTCCTCGAACTGCGCCCACATCGCCTCCGTCGCACACGTGCCTATATATGAAATAGGTTCGAGTCACGCATTGATCGTTATGGCGACCAGAGGGTATGCGCTAGTGCTGGTAATGGCCGGAGCCTTGGTCGCCGGCGGCTGCGACTATTCTCCCTTCGGCTACACGCCGATCGGGGAGATCGTGGCTGCGCCCGCCCGCTTCGAGGGGGCCGAAGTGAAGCTGAAAGGCCGGGTCACGGACGTCGTGAAGCTCCCCGTCATCGAATTCAGGGCCTACACGATCCGGGACGATACCGGCTCGATCACGGTGGTCACGCGCTCGGAGCTGCCTGCCTCCGGAGCGCAAGTCGCGCTGAGGGGCACGGTGAAGAGCGCGGTGATCATCGGCGGAGAGTCGCTCGGGCTGCGTGTGGAAGAATCGCAGCGATTGCGGTAGATTCTGCTAAAACGGTAAACGGTGAACGGTGAACGGAGAATCGCAGCCAGTTCATTTCGCATTTTCAGTTCACCGTTGACCGTTCGCCATTCACGGAATTTATGAAAAGCAGCGAGATTCGAACCAGGTTCCTCGAGTACTTCGCCGCCAACGGGCACGCCATCGTCGCCTCCAGCCCGCTCGTGCCGGGCAACGATCCCACGCTGCTCTTCACCAATTCGGGAATGGTGCAGTTCAAGGACGTGTTCCTGGGCCACGACAGGCGCCCCTACGTGCGCGCCACGACCGCCCAGCGCTGCGTGCGCGCGGGCGGCAAGCACAACGATCTCGAGAACGTCGGCTATACCGCGCGCCACCACACCTTCTTCGAGATGCTGGGCAACTTCTCCTTCGGCGACTACTTCAAGCGCGACGCCATCCGCTACGCGTGGGAGCTGCTCACCCGGGTGTACGGACTCACGCCCGAGCGGATGTGGGCGACCGTCTATCACGAGGACGACGAGGCCTACGACATCTGGGTGAAGGAGATCGGCGTGCCGAAGGACCGGTGCGTGCGCATCGGCGACAAGCCCGGTGCGCCGAAGTACCAGAGCGACAACTTCTGGCAGATGGCGGACACGGGGCCGTGCGGACCCTGCAGCGAGATCTTCTGGGACCACGGCCCGGGCATCGACGGCGGGCCGCCGGGCGCCAAGGACGCCGACGGCGACCGCTACGTCGAGATCTGGAACCTGGTGTTCATGCAGTTCAACCGGGACGAGAAGGGCGTGCTCCACCCGCTGCCCAAGCCCTCGGTGGACACGGGCATGGGGCTCGAGCGCGTCGCCGCGGTGCTGCAGGGCGTGCACTCGAACTACGAGATCGATCTCTTCCAGGATCTTATCAAGGCCGCCGCGCGCGAGACCGGCGCGAAGGACCTCTCCAGCAACTCGCTCAAGGTCATCGCCGACCACATCCGCGCGACCTCGTTCCTGATCGTGGACGGCGTGATCCCCTCCAACGAAGGGCGCGGCTACGTGCTACGGCGCATCGTGCGGCGCGCGATCCGGCACGGCTACAAGCTCGAGCAGACCCGGCCGTTCTTCCACCGCATCGTCGAGGACCTCGTGCGCGCGATGGGAGAAGCCTACCCCGAACTCGCGAAAGGGCGGGAGCGGGTGGCGCAGGTGCTGAGGCAGGAGGAGGAGCGCTTCGCCGAGACGCTGGAGAACGGGATGAAGGTGCTGGAGACGGCGCTCACCCGCGAGGACAGGATGCTCGACGGCGAGACCGTGTTCCAGCTCTACGACACGTTTGGCTTTCCGGTGGATCTCACGGCGGACATCGCGCGCGAGCGCGGGGTGCGAGTGGACTACGCGGGCTTCGAGGCGGCGATGGAGCGCCAGCGCGAGCGCGCGCGCGCCGCATCGAAATTCCAGGTCGGCGCCGCGGTCGAGTACCGCGGCGAGAAGACCGCGTTCAGGGGCTACGACACGCTTGCCGTCGAGGATGCGCGGGTGGTGGCGATCTACCGGGAAGGCGCGTCGGTCGCCTCGATTTCCGCGGACGAGTCGGCGATGGTCGTGCTCGACCGCACGCCGTTCTACGCGGAGTCCGGCGGCCAGGTCGGCGACGCGGGCGAGCTGGTGGCGCCGGGCGGCACCTTTGCCGTCTCCGACACGCAGAGGATACAGCCGGAGGTCTCGGGCCACCACGGCAATCTCCGAACCGGCTCGCTCGCGGTGGGGGACAGGGTCACGGCGCGGGTGGATGCCGTGCGGCGGGCGCGCACCATGCGCAACCACTCCGCCACGCACCTCATGCACAAGGCGCTGCGCGAGGTGCTCGGGCCGCACGTGCAGCAGAAGGGCTCGCTGGT
The DNA here is from genome assembly GCA_016868035.1 of Betaproteobacteria bacterium. Taxonomy (GTDB): domain Bacteria; phylum Pseudomonadota; class Gammaproteobacteria; order Burkholderiales; family SG8-41; genus SG8-41. The sequence continues at coordinate 10,496 of VGID01000006.1, forward strand.
CGACGCCGAGCGCACCCGCTTCGACTTCTCGCACAACGAGCCCATGACCGAGGAGCAGATCCGCGGCGTCGAGGCGTTCGTCAACGCCGAGATCCTCGCCAACGCCGCGACTTCCGCGCGCATCATGAAGTTCGATGAGGCGGCGCGGGCCGGCGCGCTCGCTTTCTTCGGTGACAAGTACGGCGACGAGGTGCGCGTGCTCGACATCGGAACTTCGCGCGAGCTCTGCGGCGGCACGCACGTCAAGCGCACGGGCGATATCGGATTCTTCAAGGTGCTCGCCGAGGGCGGGATCGCCGCCGGAATACGGCGCATCGAGGCGACGACCGGCGACGGCGCGCTCGCCCATGTGCAGGGGCAGGAGGCGCGCCTGAACGAGGCGGCGGCCGCGCTCAAGACGGCGCCGCAGGACGTCGCGCAGAAGATCTCGCAGGTCGTGGAGAACGTGCGCGCCCTCGAGAAGGAACTTGCGCGTCTCAAGTCCAGAATGGCCTCGGCGCGGGGCGACGAGCTCGTCGGCCAGGCGGTGGACGTGAAGGGCATTAAGCTGCTCGCCGCGACCCTCGAAGGCGCGGATGCCAAGGCGCTGCGCGAGGCAGTGGACAAACTCAAGGGCAAGCTCAAGTCGGCGGCGATCGTGCTCGCCGCGGCCGACGGCGGGAAGGTTTCCCTGATTGCCGGCGTCACCGCAGACCTCACCGGCAGGATCCGCGCGGGAGACCTCGTCAACCACGTCGCGCAGCAGGTGGGCGGCAAGGGCGGAGGGAGGCCGGATATGGCCCAGGCTGGCGGAACGAGCCCTGAAAATCTCCCACAGGCGCTGGCGTCGGTGCAAAGGTGGGTCGAGGAGCGATTATGAGAACGGATATCCGGCCCCGGCGCCCGTTCCCGCACTCGGCCGCACTGCGCCACCGAGTCACGGTCGCCCCGGACATGGCGCAGGCCGGGGGAACGGACCCGGCGAAACTGCCCGCGGCGTTGGCGTCCGTACGAAGGTGGGTCGAGGAACGGCTCTAGAACCCGTAATTCGTGAGCAGTGACCCGTAGAAGCTTTCTTGCTACAGCTCTGATGGCCGGCGCGCCGACGCTCGTATCTTTATAAACTCCCGGGAAGATCCATCCATGGCAACAGCATCGCATCCTCACCCCTTGCTTCGCGCAACGGACATCCGGAAGCTACCGGAGGAGGAGCGCGTCCACGCGCTCGACCCCGCTTCAATCCGGCACACGCGCTCGCTCGGCGATGCAGCGGGGCTGCAGACCATCGGGGTGCACCTCGTGCGCCTCACTCGGGGCAGGGCGAGCAGCGTGCACCACTTGCACCACCAGGACGAGGAGTGGATCTACGTGCTCTCCGGCCACGGCACCGCGGAGATCGGAGACGAGAAATTCGAGGTGGGCGCGGGCGACTTCATGGGCTTCGTCGCCGGCTCGCTCCCGCACTCGCTGCACAACCCGAACGCCGAGGATCTCGTCTATCTGGTCGGAGGCAACCGCTGGCCGTTCGACATCTGCGACTATCCGCGCATCCGCAAGCGCCGCTACCGGGTGAACGGGAAGAATGAATACGTCTCGTGGGACCTGCTTGAGAAGACCGGGGAGCTCAAGCGCTGAGCGTCCGCGTCAGCAATACGCGAGCAAGCGCAACTGCCGATCAACGCAGATGAACGCAAATGACAAGACGGTAAGCGGTAAGCGGTAAGATTGGAGTTAGTTTTTTTCCCCGAAGCTCTCCGCTCGCCGCTCACTGCTTACCGCTCACGATATTTTGATCGGCGTGCATCGGCGTTAATCGGCGGTTCCAACTCACCTAGAAGGGCAGGACGCAGTCCGGGTTCACCGCGCGAATCGCGCGGCGGAAGTCCTCCTGGATGCGCTCGAGCGCGGCTTCACTGTCGGCCTCGAAGCGCAGCACCACCACCGGAGTCGTGTTCGACGGGCGGGCGAGCCCGAACCCGTCCGCGTACTCCACGCGCAACCCGTCGATCGTGATCACTTCCTGTGCCGCCTCGAAGCGCGCGGTCTTCCTGAGCTTCTCCATCAGCGCGTAGTTCTCGCCCTCGGCAAGCTTCACGTGCAGCTCCGGCGTCGAGACGCCCTCGGGCAGCGCTTCGAGCACCTTGCCCGGATCGGATTCGCGCGAGAGGATCTCGAGCATCCGCGCGCCGGCGTAGAGCGCGTCGTCGAAGCCGTACCAGCGGTCCTTGAAGAAGACGTGCCCGCTCATCTCTCCGGCGAGCGGTGCGCCGGTCTCCGCGAGCTTCTGCTTGATGAAGGAATGCCCGGTCTTCCACAGCACGGGCACTCCTCCATGCTTCCTCACCCAGTCGAAAAGATGCCGCGTGGACTTCACGTCGAAGATCACCTGCGCGCCGGGATTGCGCGAGAGCACATCTTTGGCGAAGAGCATCAACTGGCGGTCCGGATAGATGATCTTGCCGCTGCGGGTCACCACCCCGAGCCGGTCGCCGTCGCCGTCGAACGCGAACCCGATCTCGCCCTTGCCGGCCGCGAGCGCTTTCTGCACGTCCACGAGATTTTTCGGCTGCGAGGGGTCGGGGTGGTGGTTGGGAAAATTACCGTCCACATCGCAGTAGAGCTCGGTCACCTTGCACCCGAGGCGGCGGTAGAGTTCCGGGGCGGTCGCGCCGGCAACCCCGTTGCCGCAATCCACGATGATGTCCATCGGGCGCGCGAGCTTGATCGAGCCCGTGATGCGCTTCGAATAGTCCTCGCGCACGTCCTGGGCGCGGTAGGAGCCGGCGCCGCCCGTGAGTTCCGCGCGCTCGATGCGGCCGCGCAATGACTGGATGGCGTCGCCCGCGAGGGTCTCGCCCGCGAGCATCACCTTCAGCCCGTTGTACTCGGGCGGGTTGTGCGAGCCCGTGACCATCACGCCCGAGTACGTCTGCAGATGGTGCGCGGCGAAATAGAGCATCGGGGTGGCGACCTGCCCGACATCAATCACGTTCACGCCGCTCGCCTGCAGCCCGCGGGCGAGACCGCCGGAGAGCTCCGGGCCCGAATGGCGCCCATCGCGCCCGATCGCGACCGCCGCCTGTCCCCGGGCGCGCGCCTCCGAACCGATGGCCCGGCCGATGGCCTCGGCGATTTCCGCGGTCAGGTTGCGCCCGACGATGCCGCGGATGTCGTAAGCCTTGAAGATTTCGGGAGGGAGCTGCATAGGAACCAACCTTGCCGCCGATTATCCCAGAACTCTTGTTGAAAATCCGAGAACGATTATCAGCCGCCGATGAACGCCGATACACGCCGATGAATCAAAAGACCTTAAGCCATAGAGAGCACAGAGAACACAGAAAAAAACACAAATAGAATCTGAACCGCAGAGCACACCGAGAGTAGCGGGGCGTCTTTTCGATTCACGATTCGCGTTTCACGAGTTTTACCCGCGTAAATCGGCGTTTATCGGCGTCCAGCGGCGGCTCGATTGCTCTTGAACACCAGTCGCCAGTCACGAGTCACCCGTCACGCGCGGAAGAATTCCAGTATGCGCCGCGGCAGCCAGTCGAGTCGGCCGGGAAACCCGCCGTTCACGAACCCCGCATGGCCGCCGTTCTCCGGGAACTCGAGTTCGACCGCTTCCGCGGCGTCCTGTGCCCGAGGCAGAACGTGCGCCGGCAGGAACGGATCGTTGCGGGCGTTCACGATCAGCGTGGGCACCGCGATGCGCGGAAGCAAGGGCTTCGCGCTCGCGCGCGCCCAGTAATCGGCCGCGTCGCGGAAGCCGTGCAGCGGCGCCGTAACGACATCGTCGAAGTCACGCAGCGTGCATGCCGCGCGCACGCGCGCGGCATCATAAAGGCCGGGATGTCGTGAAAGTTTGTCGAGCGCCTTGCGCTTCAAGGAGCGCAGGAAGTGGCGCGCATAGACCAGGCTGAAGCCGTGCTCGAGGGCGGCGCCCGCCGCGGAGAGATCCACCGGTGCCGATACCGCCGCGGCGCGGTCGAGCGTGTCACGCGCACTTTCGCCGCGCTCGCCCAGCCACTTGAGCAGCACGTTGCCACCGAGCGAGACGCCGGCGGCGTACAGCGTCGCATTCCGCTGCCGCAGGCGCCGCAGGATCCAGTCGGCCTCGTCGCTGTCGCCGGAATGGTAGGCGCGCGGCATGCGGTTCGGCTCGCCGCCGCAGCCCCGGAAGTGCGCGACGCACCCGCGCCAGCCCGCCTTCCCGACCTCGGACATGAGCGCGAGCGCATAGTGGCTGCGCGAGCTGCCCTCGAGGCCGTGGAACAGGACCACCAGCGGCGCTTCTCCTTGAACTTTGAACTTTGAACCTTGAACCTCGGTTTCGAGCCAGTCGAGGTCGATGAAATCGCCATCGGGCGTATCCCAACGCTCGCGGCGGTACCTAACGGGGGGACGCGGCACGGCGAGCGCCGGATAGATCGTCTGCGCGTGCCCTCCCGGGAGCCACGCAGGGGCGCGGTAAGGAGACATTCAGAGCCCGCTGATGAAAACAAACCCCTTCAAACCTCTCAACGCAGAGGTCGCAGAGGACGCAGAGGGCCGCCGATGAGCATTATCTCGGCCTGACTCGGGCACGACACGGCATTCTATCTTGTTTTCCTTTGCGTCCTTCGTGTGCTTTGTGCTTCAAGAATCTGGTTTTCCTCTGCGCTCCTTGGCGTCCTCCGCGTCCTCAGCGATGAGAGCTTCCCTGGAAGCCGTAAAGGCGCGCGGGATTTCCGACGAGAACCTGCTTGCGCACGGCTTCGTCGGGCACCCAGTCGCAGAAGAGATCGAGCAGGCTCCCGTCGTTGGGCATGGGGCCGTTCCAGATCGGGTGCGGCCAGTTGCTGCCCCATACCAGGCGCTCGGGCCGCGCCGCGACCAGCGCCTGCACGAGCGGCTGCATGTCGCGATAGCGGGGAGGACCGGAGTCCGAGAGGCGGTACCAGCTCGAGATCTTGACCCAGCAGTCATCGCGCTGGCGCACGAGATTCAACAGCGCGCGAAAGCCCGGCGCGTTGACGCCCTCGGCTCCGCGCACGCGTCCGACGTGGTCGATGACGAGCGGCGTCGGATGCTTGAGCAGCCGCGCCTCGAGCTCGGCGAGCTCCGCGCTGCGGTCGACGTGCAGCTGCACGTGCCAGCCGAAGGCCGCGATTTTTCGCCCCATCGCTTCGAGCAGCTCGGGGCCGCCGTAGCCCTTGACCATGGTCGAGAGCCGCACGCCGCGCATGCCCCCGGCGTGCAGCCGCCCGATCTCGGTTTCGCCCGCCTCGGGGTTGAGACCCGCTACGCCGCGCGCCCGGCCCGGTCCCAGCCTGGCGATGACATCGAGCGTCACGCGGTTGTCGTAGCCGTATGCGCTGGCGTTGACCTGCACCGTGCGCTCGATGCCGAGCGTCTCGCATACGCGCAGATACTGATCGAGCGTGCACAACGGCGGCGTGTAGCTGCGGTGCGCGACGAGGGGATAGCGCGCCGGGTCCTCGAACACATGGCAATGGCAATCGGTCGCGCCCTTCGGGATGCGGTGTCGCGGCTTGCGCGGGGCGGGGTCCGGTCCCTGGCAGAGCGGTGGCTGCATGGGTCGAAAGGCGTGAGTCGTGAATCGTGAGTCGTGCATCGACGAGCGCGCGGGCGCGTCTTCGTGCCGCGACAGCGTCAGCCGTCAGTCGTCACTCGTCACGCTTCGCCGGGATCAGTCGCGGTAGGAGGGATCGATGCGGTCGAGCTTTCGCAGCAGCGCCGGCCACTCGAGAAGGCCGAAGCGGCGCCGCACCCCCGGCTGAAACAGGTTCCAGCTCTGCTCCACGATCTCCTGCGGCGGGAGCTGGATCTCGGTGTTGCACGAGAGCGTCATCACCTGCAGCTGGCACGCGCGCTCGAGCCGGTACATGTTGTTGAAGCACTCCGGTATGCTCGCCCCGCAGGTAAGGAGCCCGTGGTTGCGCAGGATCATGGCGTCGTTCGTGCCGAGATCCTGCACCAGGCGCTCGCGCTCCTCGAGGTTGATCGCGATGCCCTCGTAGTCGTGGTAGGTGACGCCCTTGGCCCAGCGCATCGAGGTCTGCGCAATCGGCATGAGCCCGGCTTTCATCGCCGAGACCGCCATGCCCGCGAGCGTATGGGTGTGGATCACGCAGTCCACGTCGTGCCGGGCGGCGTGGATGGCGCTGTGGATGACGTAGCCCGCCTTGTTGATGCCGTATTCGGTGGCGTTGAAAAGAATGTTGCCCTCGAGGTCGATCCGCACCATGCTCGAGGCCGTCATCTCCTCGTAGAGCATGCCGTAGGGGTTGATCAGGAACTCGCTGTCGGTTCCCGGCACGCGCGCCGAGATGTGGTTCGCCACCATTTCCACCATGCCGAACTCGTGCATCAGGCGGTAGCACGCCGCGAGGTTCACTCGCGTTTCCCACTCTTCCCGGCCCACCTGGTCGCGGACCGGCTTCTTGACCTTGATCGCTGGGGCGTTCATCGCTGTCTCCCGGGTGTTGCCGGATTCTACCGGCAACTGCGTTCAAAGTTCAAAGTTCAATGTTCAAAGTTCGAACCGTGAAGTGCGACGCGCTCCAACCTTGAACCTTGAACCTTGAACCTTGAACCTTGAACCTTGAACCTTGAACCCGGAACGGCGCTACGCGCCCTTGGCGTAGCGCGCCGCGCCGGTGCCGGCGATCCGCCCGAACACGGCGCCGGAGGTGAGCCCCGTGCCCCCGGGATAGTTGTGGTAGAAGAGGCCTCCCACCAGCTCGCCGGCGGCATACAGCCCGGGTATGGGCTTGCCCGCGGTGTCCTCGACCTCGCCGTTGGTGGTGATCTTGAGCCCGCCGAAGCTGAAGGTCACCCCGCACGTCACCCCGTACGCCTCGAACGGCGGCTCGTCTATGGTGTTCGCCCAGTTCGACTTGTTGATCCTGAGTCCCGTCGTGCAGCGCCCGTCCTTCACCGCCATGTTGAAGGGGATGTCGGTGCGCACCGCCTTGTTGTATTCGCGTATTTCGCGCAGGCAGCTCGCCGCGTCCACGCCCTCGAGCTTCTTGACCAGCTCCTCGAGCGTGGCGGCGCTCACCTTGGTCACCTGCTTGATGCGGTACTCGTCGCGCAGCATGGGGATGATCTTCGCGTCGAAGATCTGCCACGCGAGCATGCCCGGCTGCTCGAGGACGACTCTGCCGTATTTCGCGTAGGTGTAGTTGCGGAAGTCCGCGCCTTCGTCCACGAAGCGCTCGCCGCGCGCGTTCACCATGATGCCCCACGGATAGCTGTGCTTCTGGAACTGGTCTCCGACCGCGAGGTCGCCGAAGGGCGGCGCGTTGAGGTCCCAGCCCACGGCGTGGCAGCCCGACCAGTGGCCGTAGGCCAGCGCGCCCGCTTCCAGCGCCATCCGGATCCCGAGCCCGGTGTTGTAGCGTGTGCCGCGCACCTTGGCGAGGTCCCAGCCCGGGCCAAGATAGCGCGCGCGCATCTCGGCATTGGACTCGAAGCCTCCGCAGGCGAGCACCACCGCCTTCGCGCGGATCTCCACGTTCCGGCCCTTGTTCCTCGCACGCACTCCAAGCACATGGCCCTCATCGTCGGTAACGAGCCCGGTCGCCGGGGTCTCGTAGAAGATCCGGATGCCTTCGCGCTCGCAGGCCTTGTGCTCGTTGTCGATCAGTCCGGGTCCGCCGCCCCAGGTTTCCGCGGCGAGTCCGCCCCAGAATTTGTAGCGGTTCCCCTCCACCTTGTAGGACTGGCGTCCGTAGCTCGGCTGGAATTTCACGCCCTTCTTGCGCAGCCACACCAAGGTTTCGAAGCTGCGCGAGATGAGGATCTCGCACAGATCCGGGTCCGTACGGTACTGGGTGATCCGCCCCATGTCGTCGTAGTAGCTCTCGGCGGTGTAGGCGCCGAAATCGTGCGTCTTCTTCTCTTCCGCGGTGAGATCGGGTATGAGCTGCGCCAGGTCCTCGACGCCGTTGTACACCACGCGCATCAGCCCCGCGGTATAGCGGCTGTTGCCGCCGCATTCCTCGATCGGCGCCGCCTCCAACAGGATCACTGACGCGCCGGTCTCGCGCGCGGCGAGCGCCGCGCAGCAGGCGGCGTTGCCTGCGCCGACGACGATGACGTCCGGTTTTCCAAAATCGGTAGTGCCCATCGCTTTCCTATACAAGTTGCCCAGTGAAAATCAACCGCAAAGACACAAAGACGCGAAGGACCGCAAGGCGAGACATATACGAAACCTTTGCGCTATCTTTGCGCCTTGGCGCCGTTGCGGTCCGCGACAAGGTGTTTCAGTGCAGCGTCTTCGGTTCGCGCCGGCGCTCGGGATCGGCGCCGGACGCAGCGGGCGCGGGAGCGGGGGAGGCGTGATGGGCGACCATGCGCCAGCCGCGCTCGGTCCTCATGTAGACGTTGGTCGCGACGACCGGATTGCGCGCGCGCGGCTCGCCCGCGACGGTGATGTGCTCGTAGACGCTGTGCACCGAGAGCATCATGCCCTGGACGTGCTGCTGCTCGCGCAGCTGGAAACGCAGCGTCTGCCCGTTCGCGAAGATCTTCCGCCATGACTCGCGCACCTGTTCCACGCCCGCGAAACGCGGGCCGCCCGGATGCACGCAATAGATGTCTTCGTCATCCGCCCACACCGCCATCATGGCGTCGAGGTCTCCTTTGGTGAATGCCTCGTAGAACGCAGCCTCGGCCTCCTGCGGGGTGGGGAAGAGCGGCTTCTTCACGTCAGTCATCTTTCCTCCGGGACCGCCGGGGCTCAGATTCTAGCAGACTGCACGGCGGCCAGAACGCGCGCGGGGGTCAGCTGTATCATGCAGTTGAAGTGGCCGAGCGGGCATACGCGCTGGAAGCACGGACTGCACGGCAGGTCGAGCTTGAGGATGGTCGCGGCCCCGGAGAGCGGAGGCGTGAACGCGGGGCTGCTCGAACCGTAGAGCGCGACGACCGGCTTGCCGAGGGCGGCCGCGACGTGCATCAGGCCGGAATCGTTGCTGACCGCCAATGCGCTCGACGCGAGCAGCGCCACGGCTTCCGCGAGCGTGGTGCGGCCGCACAGGTTGGCGCAGGCGCCGGCGCTTGCGCGCGCGATCTCCTCGCCGATGCCCGCGTCATTGGGAGAGCCGATGATCCAGACTTCGTAGCCGTTTTTCGCGAGGTCTTGCGCGAGTTGGCCGAAATAGGGCGCGGGCCAGCGCTTGGCGGGGCCATATTCGGCTCCCGGGCACAGCGCGACCACGGGGCGCTGCGGCGCGAGGCCGTGCCGCTCGAGCGCGGCGCGCCGCTCCGCTCCGCCGACGTTCAGCGCGGGCGCAGGCAAAGGCCGCGCAAGCGCCTCATCGCGGGGCAGCGCAAGCGCGGCGAAGCGCTCGGCCATCTGAGGCAGCCGCCGCTCGTCCAGGCGCCGCGCGTCGTTCAGCAGCCCCCACCGCATCTCGCCCACGTAGCCGGTCCGCACCGCGATGCCGGCGAAGAACGGCACGAGCGCGGACTTGAGGGAATTGGGCAGGACCACGGCCTGGTCGTAGCCTTCGCGCGCCAGTTCGCGGCCCAGGGCGCGCCTCGGCGCCAGCGCAAGCTCGCCGTGACGGAACGGGTGCGCGATCGTCCGCCGCACTTCGGGCATGCGCTCGAGCAGCGGCGCGGTCCATCCCGGCGCCAGGACATCCAGCGCGAGACCGGGGCGCCGCGCGTGGAGCAGCTTGAACATGGGTTGCGCAAGCACCATGTCGCCAACCCACGACGGCGCTACGATCAGAATCTTGTGCACGACCGCAGGCTGAAGACCAGATTCTTAAACCACAAAGGACACAAAGGTTCTAAATTCAGGCCGGTGATCGTTCGGCTCTCCTTCGTGTCCTTTGTGTCCTTCGTGGTGAAGCTTTCAGTGTCCGCCGGCAGGCGGACCGTCTTTGAGCGTGAACTGGGTGCCGCAGTACGGACAGAGCGCCGTGCCTGTTTTCTCGATGGGCAGGAACACCCGCGGATGCGCGTTCCACAGCATCATGGCCGGGGTCGGGCAGTGCAGCGGCAGGTCCCCCGGCGTCACCTCGATATGCCGCATGCTGCTCGCTCCGTTCTTCGCCATTGTCGTGCTCATCCCGCGACCGGCGTGAGCCAATCGCGGTACTGGTCCGATTTGCCCGTTACGCAGTCGAAGAACGCCCGCTGCAGCTTCTCGGTGACCGGACCGCGCTTGCCGTTGCCGATGGCACGGTTATCGAGCTCGCGGATCGGGGTCACCTCGGCCGCCGTCCCGGTGAAGAACGCCTCGTCGGACACGTAGACCTCGTCGCGCGTGATGCGCTTGGCCATGAAAGGGATGCCGAAATCCCGCGCGATGCGGATCACGGCATCGCGCGTGATCCCCTCGAGCGCGGAGGTGAGCTCCGGCTCATAGAGAGTGCCGTTGCGCACGATGAAGAGATTCTCTCCCGAGCCCTCGGCCACGAAGCCGTCCACGTCGAGCAGCAGCGCCTCATCGTAGCCGTCCTGCGCCGCTTCCTGGTGCGCGAGGATGGAGTTCATGTAGGTGCCGACCGACTTCGCGCGGCACATCGTGACGTTGACGTGGTGGCGCACGAAGGAGGACGTCTTCACGCGGATGCCGCGCTCGAGCGCCTCGGTGCCGAGATACGCACCCCACGGCCATGCCGCGATGGCCACGTGCACCCGCACGTTCTTCGCGGAGATTCCCATCGCCTCGGAGCCGTAGAACGCGATCGGCCGGATGTAGCACGCCTCGAGCTTGTTCGCCCGCACCACTTCCTTCTGCGCGTCGAGCAACGTCTGGCGGTCGTAGGGCAGCGCCATCCCGTTGATGTGCGCCGAGCGGAACAGCCGCTCGGTGTGCTCGCGCAGCCGGAAGATCGCCGTCCCGGCAGGCGTCTTGTAGGCCCGGATGCCCTCGAACACGCCCATGCCGTAGTGCAGGGTGTGCGTGAGCACGTGGGTGGTGGCGTCGCGCCAGGGCACGAGCTTGCCGTCGTACCAGATGTGCCCGTCGCGGTCCGCCATGGACGCCATGTACACGCTCCTTAAGGGTAGCAGTAAAGGAAGGCGCTATTTTAGCGTATGTCGCCCGCGGCGCCTGCCAGGCCCGGGGTTCAGAGTTCGAAGTTCAGGGTTCGAAGTTCGAACACGGAACACGGAGCGCGGAACCCGAAATCCGGAACCGGCCGCAGGCGCTTGCCGATGGTGGCGGATTCCCCGGGCCCTGAGTAGAATGACGGCTCCGTTGGCGGCATACCCGGGAGAATTCGTGGCGCGCAATCTGCTTGCATGGCTGGAAAAGCTGGGCCAGCGCGTCATCACCGAGCAGGACAGCGAGCAGGAGCGCCTCAACAAGACGCTCGCCATCTTCGCGTGTGGCCTGATGGGCTTTGCCGCGATGCTGTGGCTCCTCATCTACTGGACGATGGGGATCAAGTTCTCCGCCAACGTGCCGCTGATCTATCTCGGGCTCTCGGGCGGGTCGCTGGCCCTCTACCTGTGGAACCGCAATTTCGTGCTGTTCCGTTTCATCCAGGTCAGCCTGTTCCTGTTCGTGCCCTTCATCATGCAGTGGAGCATCGGCAGCTACGTGAGCTCCTCGGGCGTGATGCTCTGGGCGCTGCTCGCCCCGCTCGGCGTGATGATCTTCCAGGGGCCGCGCGAATCGCTGCCGTGGTTCTTCGCCTATATCGTCATGACGGCGGTGTCCGGCTTCTTCGACTACTACCTCACCGAGGGCGTGGAAGCCGGCGTCACCTTCCAGAGCATCGCGGTGTTCTTCGCGCTGAATTTCGCGGCGATGTCCACCATCGTCTATCTGCTGATCAGCTACTTCGTGCGCCAGCGCGACAAGCTGCAAGTGCGCCTCGACCAGTCGTTCCATCTGCTCAAGGAGGAGCAGGAAAAGTCCGAGCGGCTGCTGCTCAACATCCTGCCCGGCCCGATCGCCGAGCGCCTCAAGGAGGACCACAGCACGATCGCCGACGGCTTCGCCGACGTCACCGTGATGTTCGCCGACATCATCGATTTCACGCGGCTCGCCGAGGAGATGCCGCCCACGTTCGTCGTGAACCTGCTGAACGAGGTGTTCTCGCACTTCGACCAGCCTGCCGAAAAGTACGGCCTGGAGAAGATCAAGACCATCGGGGACGCGTACATGGTGGCCGGGGGGCTCGACGAGCATCACCGCTCCAATTTCGACGGCGAGGTTGCCGGCGGCTACAGCGAGGCGATGTGCGGGATGGCGATCGAGATGCGCGACTACATGAACACGCTGTCCGGGCTGCGCAAGGCGCGGCTGCAGCTGCACATCGGCATCGGCACCGGTCCGGTCGTCGCGGGCGTGATCGGGATGAAGAAGTTCATCTACGACCTGTGGGGCGACACTGTAAACATCGCGAGCCGGGTCACGGCCGAGGCGGGTGCGAACGTGATCCTGCTGGACGCCGCGACCTACCGGCGCGTGCGTGACCGCTACGAATTCGAAGGCCCGGAGACGATCCGGGTCAAGGGCAAGGGCGAGATGACCGTGTATCGCCTGACGGGCCGCAAAGCGGCGGCATCGGCCACCGCCGTCCCGCGCGCGGCGACCTGATATCCGGCTTTCTCCGGAACGCGGGCGACCGGGTCCGGCAGGGTGTGCTGGTCCCGACGGGCGTGATCAGGGCCGCCGGTTTCCGAGCACCCGCTCCCACAGGGCCACCACCGGCTGTACGAGGGCGTCCGTCTCATCGCGCGCGGCCCGCGCGTACCGGTTCCCGGCGAGCCGCAGCATGTGCTGCCTGCGGCGGAATTCGCGGTAGGCATCGCGCACGTTCTGCGCCAGTGCGGCCGGGATCAGGCCGATTTCTCCGGCGAGCTTGAGCAGGGCGATGTTGCCGATGTTTCCGGTGAGCTCGGGGTGCGCATGCGCGTGCCCGAGGACCAGGTACTGGACGATGAACTCCACGTCCACGATGCCGCCGGGGTCGTGCTTGAGGTCGAAGAGCTCGGTCGGGTTGGGATGCGCGTCGTGCATCTTCTGGCGCATCTCGACGATCTCGCGGCGCAACGCTTCGAGTTCGCGCCGCTGGCGCAGGATCGCCACCCGCAAGGTTTCGAATTCGCGCCCGATGTCCGGATCCCCGGCGACGAAGCGGGCGCGGGTGAGCGCCTGGTGCTCCCAGACCCACGCTTTGGAGAGCTGGTAGGCGCGGAAGGTCTCGAGCGGACTCACCAATAGCCCGCCTGCCCCATCCGGGCGCAGCCGCAGATCGGTGTCGTAGAGCACGCCGGCCGGCGTGAGGCTCGTGAGCCACGTATTGATGCGCTGGGCGAAGCGGGCGTAGGTCACGGATGCCTCCGGTGCGGGGTCGTCGTAGAGGAAGACGAGATCGAGGTCGGTGGCGTAGCCGAGCTCCTTGCCGCCGAGCTTGCCGTAGCCGATCACCGCGAAGCGTGGCCGGCGCGCCTGCACGTTTCGGAGCAATCCCCATGTCAAACGCAGAACCTCGCCCAGGATCACGCACGCGAGATCGCTCAGGTGGTCGCTCAATGTCTCCAGCGGGAGCTCGCCCGCCAGATCCTGTGCGACGAGCCGGATCGTCTGACTGTGCTGGAAATGCCGGAGCAGGTCCATCTGCTTCTCGGTGTCCTCCGCGGCCTCGTCGAGGTGCGCGCGCAGCTCGCTGCGGGCGGCGTCCCAGTTTGGTGCCGCGTAGAGGGAGCGCGTGTCGAGCAGCTCGTCGAGCAGGATCGGATGGCGCGTCAGATACTGCGCCACCCAGGGGCTCGCGCTCATCATGGCCGCGAGCCGCGCGAGCGTCTGCGGATATTCCACGAGCAGCGCAAGATAGGCGGCGCGCCCGCTGATCGATTCGAGCAGATCGAGTATGCGCTCGAGCGTAGCGTCCGGGCTGCTCTCCGCCGCTGCCGTCTCGATCGCCAGCGGCACCAGCTGGTCGAGCCGCGCCTGGCTCGTCGCGGGAAGCCCGCGGTAGCGGCCGCTCCCACGCAGGCTTTTCAGACGCTGCCCGAGCGACTGCGGGTCACGGAATCCGAGCGCGGCGAACTCGTCGAGCGCTCGTTCGGTATCGCCTGCTTCCTGCCAAATACAGGTGAGCGCGTGCTCGCCGCCGGGGGCGGCGGCGAAGATCTGCTCGAAATGGCGCGTCACGCGGCTGCGGTGGCGCTCGAACTCGGTGCCGAGCGACGCGTAATCGGCGTGCCCCATCGCCTCCGCCAGGAGCGCCCGGTCGTCGGCGGAGGCCGGAGGAACGTGCGTCTGCTGGTCATCGAGGTACTGCAGGCGGTGCTCGAGATTGCGCAGAAACGCGTACGCGTCCTCGAGCTGGCGCACCGCATCCTGCGGGAGCAGGTTGCGCTCCCCGAGCAGGGGCAGCACCGCGAGCGTCGGCTGGCGACGCAGAGCCGCGTCACGGCCGCCGCGGATCAACTGGAACACCTGGACGATGAATTCGATCTCGCGGATGCCGCCGGGCCCGAGCTTGACGTTGTCGGCGATGTCGCGGCGCGTGACCTCCCGCCGGATCTGCCGGTGCAGATCGCGCAGCGACCCGAGCGCGTTGTAGTCCAGGTGGCGGCGATAGACGAACGGGCGCACAAGCTCCATCAGCTCGGGCGCGCGGTCTCCGGTGAGCACGCGTGCCTTGATCCACGCATAGCGCTCCCACTCCCTCGCCTGCGTGACGAAATACTCCTCGAGCATGTCGAAGCTCGCCGTGAGCGGGCCGCCGTCGCCGTAGGGCCGCAGCCGCATGTCCACGCGAAAGACGTGCCCATCCGCGGTGATTTCCGAAAGGGCGCCGATGAGTTGGCGGCCGAGTCGCGTGAAATATTCGTGATTGCTGATCGGATGCTCTCCGCCGGTGTTCCCGTCCTCGGGATAGACGAAGATGAGATCGATGTCGGAAGAGACGTTGAGCTCCGCCCCGCCCAGCTTGCCCATGCCCACTACGTGCAATTGCTGCACCTTCCCGCTGTTTGCTCCGAGGGGCTTGCCGTGCTGCGCGGCGAGCCACGCGTCGAGCCGCCCGAGCGCGTAGCCGATCGCCATCTCGGCGAGCGCAGTAGTGGTCGCGACGACCTCGGACAGCGGGGCGATGCCGGCGAGGTCGCGCGCGAGCGTGCGCAGCATGACCCGCTGGCGCAGCACCCGCAGCGCCCGCTTGAGCGCATCCTCGCTGCTCGGGGGCTCCGGTGCGAGCCCCGAGCGCATTTCCTCGGCGCTGAACGGGAGCTCGATACCGGCCGCCACGGCCAGCCGGGGATCGGCGGCGAGCAGCCGGCGCGCGTAGCGGCTGAGCCGCGTCGCGCGCGCAAGCGCGTCGTCGGCGCTCGGCGGCAGCCTCGCGTTATGGGATTCCATGAGGGATTGAGAGTAGAATACGTAAATCCTTGACTCAATATCGCATTTTTTTAAATTTCAGGCAAAGCGGGGTGCTCTCCGGAAGAATCGGTTGGCTGCGCGTGAGCTCGCTCTGGGTCTACCGCGTGCTCACCTGGAGCGTGCTGGCGGTCGGCTTCGCGTTCGCGGCGATGCTGCTCACGCTGCGCTACTGGATCCTGCCGAATATCGAGAATTATCGCGAGGACATCGCGCGCGTCGTAAGCCAGCGGGCCCAGCAGAAGGTCCAGATCGGCAGGATTTACGCCAACTGGGACGGGCTGCGCCCGCAATTGATGCTCGAGCGGGTCACCGTGCTCGACGCGGCGGGCCGCCCCGTCCTCGAGTTCCCGCGCATAGACCAGACCTTGTCGTGGCTGTCGCTGCCCGTGCTCGCGCTGCGATTCCACGCGATAGACATTTACCAGCCCATCCTCGGCATCCGGCGCGACGCGCGCGGCGCGATCTCGGTGGCGGGTATCGAGGTGACCGGCGAGACCGATGGCGGCGGCTTCGCCGATTGGCTGCTGCGCCAGCGCGACATCGAGGTGCACGATGCCACGATCGTCTGGAACGACGAGCTGCGCGCCGCGCCCCGGCTCGAGCTGAAAAACGTGCATCTGCGCATCCAGAGCCGCGGCGGTCAGCACCGGTTTGGTTTGCGCGCCGTGCCGCCGCGCGAGCTCGCGGCCCCGCTCGACGTGCGCGGCGACTTCACGGGCGAATCCATCCGCTCGCTCGCGGGCTGGAACGGCACGCTCTTCGTGCAGCTCGATTACGCCGACATCGCGGCATGGCGCACGTGGGTTCCGTTCCCGATCGAGTTTCCTCGCGGGGCGGGCGCGCTGCGCACGTGGCTCACGTTCGGCAAGCAAAAGGTCGTGAGCCTCATTGCCGACGTGCGGCTCGCCGACGTGCGGGCGCGGCTCGCAAAGGATCTCCCCGAGCTCGATCTTACCGAGCTCGCCGGGCGCATCGGCTGGAAAAGGTCCGGCCCGACCTTCGAGTTGACGGCTTCCAAGCTCGGGCTCACCACTGCCGGCGGCCTGAAGCTTCCGCCGGCGGATTTCCTGCTGCGCCTCGTCGCCGCCGACGCGCGCAAGCCCGCGCGAGGGGAGCTGAACACCAATGCGCTCGAGCTCGCCCCGCTCGTCGCGCTTGCCGACCACCTGCCGCTGGGGCAGGAGGTTCGCAAGCAGCTCGCCGCCCTCTCGCCCAAAGGCAGCCTCTTCGATGTCGTGGTGCGCTGGGACGGGGAGTGGCGCGAGCCGGAGCGCTACAGCGTCCGGGGGCGGTTCCACGCTCTCGCGCTCAACCGCATGGACAGGATACCGGGCTTCAGCGGATTGAGCGGCAACGTGGACGGCAATGAACGCGGAGGAACGCTGTATCTGAACGCGCAGAAGCCGACGGCCCACCTGCCGCTCGTTCTGCGCGAGACGCTCGAGCTCGATGCGCTCACCGCGCACGTCGGCTGGTTGCGGGACGGGGCGGGGATCGAGTGGAGGTTCAACAACGTAGCGTTCTCCAACCCCCATCTCGCCGGGACGGTGTTCGGCAATTACCGTACGGTCAAAGGGGGGCGCGGCCACATCGACCTCACCGGAAGCTTCACCCGCGCCGACGGGCGCCAGGTCGGGCGCTACATGCCGCTCGTGGTGGACAAGGCGGTGCGCGACTGGCTCGACACATCGCTGCTCGCGGGCCAATCGACCGACGTCACGCTGCGCCTCAAGGGCAATCTGGACGATTTCCCGTTCGCGGACGGCAAGAGCGGCGTGTTTCACGTGGCGGCCAAGGTGACCGGCGGCACGCTCGATTACGCCACGGGCTGGCCGCGGATCGAGAACATCGCTGGCGAGGCCGTCTTCCGCGGCAAGCGCATGGACATCCACGCGCGCGAGGGCACGATCCTGGGCGCGCGGCTCGCGCGGGTGCATGCCGCGATCCCGGACCTTACCGCTGCCCGCGAAACGCTGCAGGTCACCGGCGAGGCCGAAGGCCCGACCGGGGAGTTCCTTACCTTCATCGAGAAGAGCCCGGTACTCGGCATGATTGACCGCTTCAGCGAGGGATGGCGCGCCCAGGGCACGGGCAAGCTCGGTTTGAAGCTGGAAATACCGTTGCGCGCAACCGAGAAGAGCGTCGTCGCCGGCGCCTACGAGTTCGCCAACAACACGGTGGTGGCTGGCGCAGACATGCCGCCGCTCGAGCAGGCCAGCGGCCGAGTCGAGTTCACGGAATCCTCGGTGCGCACGCAAAAAGTGACCGGCGTTCTGCTGGGCGGCCCGGTGACGATATCAGCCGCCACGCCGGGCGACGGGGCGATACGCGTGACGGTCCAGGGACGCCTCAACGCCGACAACGCGCGCCGGGCCGGCGCAGTCCCGGTCTGGCTCCAGCATTTGCGCGGAGCCACTGACTGGCGCGCCGTCTACAGCGTGCGCGGACGCGTCAACGACGTGGTCGTCGAATCCAGCCTGCAGGGTCTCGCGGCCGATCTTCCGGGGCCGCTCGTCAAGGCGGCGGCGGAGGCGCTGCCGCTGCGATTCGAGCGCCGCTCGGTTGCGCCGGGCCAGGACCGGCTGAGCCTTACGGTCGGCGAGATCGTGGGCATGCAGCTTGCGCGGCGCACCGAGGGCGAGCGCGTCGTGATCCCGCGCGGCACGGTGCGCTTCGGCGGCGCCGCGGCCGAACCCGAGCGCAGCGGCGTGTGGGTGAGCGGAACGGTGAAGACACTGGACCTCGACCGCTGGATCGGGCTGCTGCGCGACACGGGCGGGGTTGCGCCGATCGAGTGGGGAGGCGTGGACATCAATGTCGGCACGCTCAATGCGTTCGGCCGGCGCATCAACGATCTTGCGGTCAACGCCACGCTGCAGGGCGGACAGTGGCGCGGAAATCTCTCCGGAAAGGGGCTTGAAGGCAGCGTCGGTTGGCAGCCGCAGGGACGCGGCAGGCTCACTGCGCGCATGAAAACGCTCGTCATGCCTGCCGAAACAGCTCCGGCGGCTCCGGTCGCCGCGCGGACCGCAAAGGAGTTCGAGCTGCCGGCGCTCGACATCGTGGCCGAGCAGTTCGTCCGGAACAACAGGCAACTCGGCCGGCTCGAGCTCAACGCCACGCCCGAAGGGCGCGACTGGCGCATCGAACGGCTGCGCATCATGAACGCGGACGGCACGCTCTCCCTCGAGGGCCTGTGGCAAGTATGGCTCGCGCAGCCGCGCACGCAGGTGAGCCTGCGCCTGGAGACGACGGACATCGGGAAACTGCTTGCCCGTCTGGGCTATCCCGAGGGCGTGCGGCGCGGCACCGCCAAGCTCGAAGGCTCCTTGTCCTGGGCAGGCGCGCCGTATGACTTCGATTACCCGACGCTCTCGGGCAGCCTGTTGCTGGATGCCGCCAAGGGGCAGTTCGTGAAGCTCGAGCCGGGCATCGGCAAGCTGCTCGGAATTCTGAGCCTGCAGGCGCTGCCGCGCCGGATCACGCTCGATTTCCGCGACGTCTTCAGCGACGGCTTCGCCTTCGACGAGATCGTCGGTGCGATCAAGATCCAGCGCGGTGTCGCCTCCAGCGAGAATTTCCGCATCCAGGGCCCCTCGGCGCGGGTGGCGATGAACGGGGATGTGGACCTCGCGAGGGAAACGCAGAAGCTGCACGTGCTCGTCATTCCCCATATCAGCGACACGGTTTCGATCGCGGGCGCGCTGATCGGCGGGCCGATCGCGGGCGTCGCGGCCTACCTCGCCCAGAAAATGCTCAAGGACCCGCTCAACCAGATCGCTTCCTACGAATACAGCGTCACCGGCACCTGGTCCGAACCCAACGTCGCGCGAGTGGAGCGCCCTGCGCCGGGGCCGGAGGCCGGGAAAGCGCAATGATGCTAAGATGGGTTTCAGGCGCGGTGCTCATCGGCATTGCGGCGGGTGCCGGGGCGCAGGCCATGACGGTGCCACCCGAGTTGTGGGACAGGCCGCGCAGCGGGCGCGCGGTACTGGAGCAGCCCGTGATCCGGAAGGCCGTGCACGCGTACCTGGCGCAACCTTCGGCGCGCATCGTCATTCATCACGCGGCTACCCAGGATGGATTGCTGCAGGCCGAAGAGCTGCTTGCCTGGCTGATCGCGCTAGCGGTCGAAAAGGAGCGGATCGCGCTGCGTGGCGGTCTGAAGTCCGCCGATCCGATCAACATTGAAGTGGTGAGCGTGCCGTGAACATGCCAACGGAATCCAAGCCATCGCAACGCGGGACCGGGACACCGGCGGACGGGACGATCCGTGTCGCCGCGGTGCAGATGGTGTCCACCCCTGCCGTCGAGCGTAACCTGATCGAGGCCCGCCGCCTGATCGGGGAAGCCGTGGCGCGGGGCGCCAGGCTGGTGGCTCTGCCGGAGTATTTCGGCATCATGGGCATGCGCGAGCGAGACAAGGTCGCGGCGCGCGAGGCGCCGGGCAAGGGCCCGATCCAGGATTTCCTCGCGGCGACCGCCCGCGAGCTCAAGGTCTGGCTGGTGGGCGGGTCGGTGCCCCTGGAGTGCTCCGCGCCCGAGAAAGTGCGCAACAGTTGCCTCGTGTACGACGACGAGGGAAAGCTCGTCGCGCGCTACGACAAGATCCATCTGTTCAGCTTCGAGACCGAGAAGGAACGCTACGCCGAGGACAGGACCATCGAGCCGGGCGGCGAGGTCGTGACGGTGGACTCGCCGTGCGGGCGGCTCGGGCTTTCGATCTGCTACGACCTGCGCTTTCCGGAGCTCTACCGCTCGATGGGCGAGGTGGACTTGATCCTCGTGCCCTCGTCGTTCACCGCGACCACCGGCAGGGCGCACTGGGAGACGCTGTTACGCGCCCGCGCCATCGAAAACCTGTGCTACGTGCTCGCGCCGGCGCAGGGCGGCAAGCACGAGAACGGCCGCGAGACCAATGGCGACACGATGGCGGTCGACCCGTGGGGAATCGTGCTCGAGCGCATACCGAGCGGGCCCGGCGTGGTGGTCGCCGACATGGATCTTGCGCGCATGGCGAAGGTGCGCCGGAGCCTGCCGGCGCTCACGCACCGGACCCTGCACCGGTGCTAGGGTCCGAGTTCAAGGTTCCAAGTTCGAGGTTCCAAGTTCAAGGTTCCAAGTTCAAGGTTCCAAGTTCAAGGTTCCGGGCTGAAACAACGGTTGGGCGACGCTAGTTGTATTGATGAGCGATGCATTGACATTGGTGACTCCATGAGCAGCAACGTTGAACATGGAACTTTGAACCTGGAACCTGGAACCTCGTTCACGACGGCGAACGAGGTGCTGCTCGCGCCGTACGCGCTCGACGCGAACCGGATCGAGAACGTGTTCGGGCAGATCCTGTCGCACCGCGTGGATTACGCAGACCTCTACTTCCAGTACACGCGCAGCGAGAGCTGGAGCCTCGAGGAGGGCATCGTCAAGTCCGGCAGCTTCAACATCGACCAGGGCGTGGGCGTGCGCGCCGTGAGCGGCGAGAAGACCGCGTTTGCCTATTCCGACGACATCAGTATCGCCGCGCTCGAGCAGGCCGCGCATGCCACGCGCGCCATCGCGCGCCAGGGGCAGGCGGCGCGCACGCAGGTCGCGCGGCGCAGCGCGGGTCACAACCTGTACCTGCCGCACGATCCGGTGGCGAGCTTCGCCGACGGGAACAAGGTCGCGCTGCTCGAGCGCCTCGAGCGTCACGCGCGGGAACTCGATCCCCGCATCACGCAGGTGATGGCGTTTCTGGGAGGGGAATATGAAGTGGTGCTCGTCGCGCGCTCGGACGGCGTGCTCGCGGCCGATGTGCGCCCGCTCGTGCGGTTGTCGCTCCAGGTGATCGTCGAGGACGGGGGCCGGCGCGAGCAGGGGTCGAGCGGCGGCGGGGGGCGCCTCGATTACGGATACTTTACCGAGGAGTTGCTGCGCGACTATGCCCGCAAGGCGGTGGATCAGGCGCTCGTCAACCTCGAGGCAGGCCCCGCTCCGGCCGGCACCATGACGGTCGTTCTGGGTCCGGGCTGGCCGGGCGTGCTCCTGCACGAGGCGATCGGCCACGGGCTCGAGGGCGACTTCAACCGCAAGGGTACTTCCGCCTTCAGCGGGCGCATCGGCGAGCGCGTCGCCGCGCCGGGCGTCACCGTGGTCGACGACGGGACGATTGCGCGCCGGCGCGGATCGCTCAACATCGACGACGAAGGCCACCCGACGCAGTGCAACGTGCTGATCGAGAACGGCGTGCTCAAGGGATATCTGCAGGACGGCCTGAACGCGCGGCTCATGGGCGTGGCGCGCACCGGAAACGGGCGGCGCGAATCGTTCGCGCACGTACCCATGCCGCGCATGACGAACACTTACATGCTGGACGGCGACAAGGCGCCGCAGGAGATCATCGCGTCGGTGAAGAAGGGCCTCTACGCGGTGAACTTTGGCGGCGGGCAGGTGGACATCACCAGCGGGAAGTTCGTCTTTTCCGCCTCCGAGGCCTATCTCATCGAGGACGGCAAGCTGGGCTCCCCGGTGAAGGGCGCGACGCTGATCGGCAACGGTCCCGACGTGCTTACGCGCGTCACCATGATCGGCAACGACATGGCTCTCGATCCCGGCATCGGCACCTGCGGCAAGGAAGGCCAGAGCGTGCCGGTCGGCGTGGGCCAGCCCACGCTGCGCATCGACGGGCTCACGGTCGGCGGCACCGTCTGAAGAGTCCGTGAGCGGTAAGCGGCAAGCGGTCAGCCAGGAAGACGCACGGCCGCCACCCGCACCCGCTCGGCCTTTCACCGCTCACCTCTCACTGCTTACCGCTCACTGATTCTGTATAATGCATTGATTTATTTGGATTAGGTTCTCATGCAATTCCGTACCGATGACGTCCGGATCAAGGAGATCAAGGAACTCGTGCCGCCCTCGTACGTGCTGCGCGAGTTTCCGATCTCCGAGCCGGCCGCCAAGACCACATTCGAGACGCGCCAGGCGATCCACCGCATCCTGCATGGGGCTGACGACCGGTTGCTGGTCATCATGGGACCGTGCTCGATCCACGACGTTGCCGCGGCCAAGGAGTACGCGGGCAAGCTGAAGGCGGCGAAAGAACGCGTGGCGCAGGATCTTCTGGTGGTGATGCGCGTCTACTTCGAGAAGCCGCGCACCACGGTGGGCTGGAAGGGGCTCATCAACGACCCCAATCTGGACGGCAGCTTCCGCATCAACGAAGGGCTGCGCATCGCGCGCCACCTGTTGCTCGATCTCAACGCGCTGGGCATGCCGGTCGGGTGCGAGTTTCTCGACGTGATGACCCCCCAGTACATCGCCGATCTGGTCTCCTGGGGAGCGATCGGCGCGCGCACCACCGAGAGCCAGATCCATCGCGAGCTCGCCTCGGGGTTGTCGTGTCCCGTCGGATTCAAGAACGGGACCGACGGCAATATCAGGATCGCGGTGGACGCGATCCGCGCCGCGCAGGCGCCGCACCACTTCCTCTCCGTGACCAAGGGCGGGCACACCGCGATCGTCTCGACCGCCGGGAACGAGGACTGCCACATCATCCTGCGCGGCGGAGTGAAGCCGAACTACGACGCGGCGAGCGTGGACGCCGCGGGGAAGGCCCTGGCCGAGGCCGGCATACCGGCTCGGCTCATGATCGACTGCAGCCACGGCAACAGCAGCAAGCAGCCCGAGAAGCAGCTGGACGTGGCGCGGGACCTCGCGGCCCAGATCCGGGGCGGCGAGGAGCGCATCTTCGGCGCGATGGCCGAGAGCCACCTCAAGGCTGGCCGGCAGGACCTGGTTCCGGGCAAGGACCTGGTCTACGGCATGAGCATCACCGACGGATGCCTCGGGTGGGAGGACAGCGAGAAGCTGCTCGAGGCACTGGCCGACGCCGTGCGCAGGCGGCGGATCAAGGCGGAACGCGAGTAGCGCGCCCGGGCGCGAGCGGATCGCGACGGGCGCAAACCGGAAGCGATCGGTACAGTCCTGTAGCCGCCGCTACGACTGCTGTTATATAGTCTCGCAAGTCGCAAGCCGCATCGGGGAGGGCGGGACGGCGAAATGGCGCAAGGCGAAGTCGAAAGCGTTTCCAGCCGCGGCAGTCTGCAGAGCCTGGAGCGCGTGGGCAAGGGCACGGCGATTGCGGACGAGATTTTCGGCCTGGTCGGGCGGTCAACGTTTTTTGCCGAGTTCTCGCGCGAGGACATTTCGATCCTTTCCGGCTACATGGACGTCTATCGTGCCCAGCCCGGCGAGATCATCATCCGGGAAGGCGGCGGCGGCGATTTCATGCTGCTGCTGATCGAGGGCCACGTGGACATCCTGAAGAAGAGCACGAACCGCGGCCAGCAACACATGACAACGGCCGGGCCCGGAATGACGCTGGGCGAGATGTCCATGATCGACGGCGAGCCGCGCTTCGCGTCCTGCATCGCGACCGATGCCGCCACCTTCGCGGTCCTGCATCGCGATGACATGGCCAAGATCATCCTCGACCATCCCAGCCTCGGTGCCAAGATACTGGTCAAGCTGGTGAGCATGCTCTCGTCGCGGCTGCGCCAGACGAGCGCCCGGCTGCTTCAGTACATGGACAAGTGAAAAGCGGCCGGGGCACCGGGTGATCGGGCAGGCGTGCGGTTCCGCCCGTCGCGCGAAACCGGCCGGCTGTCCGATTACTGACATTGCTCGACGCGCGCACACTACGCCTTCCGGCGGCGTTCCTGTTCCTGCTCCTTGCGGTTCCGGCCGCGGCGGCAGGCATCGAGCTGGCCGACGACCGGGGCGTCCTCGTGCGGCTATCGGCGCCGGCACGGCGGATCGTGGCGCTGGCCCCGCATCTTGCCGAGCTCGCGTTCGCCGCCGGAGCAGGCGACCGGCTCGTGGGCGTGGCGCGTTTCAGCGATCATCCGCCGCAGGCCGGGACAATCGCCCAGATCGGAGACGCGGCGCGCGTTGACCTCGAGCGCATCATCGCGCTCAAGCCCGGGCTGATCCTGGGATGGAGGACGGGCAACCAGGCGGGGGACCTCGAGCGGCTCGGTCGGCTCGGCTACGCGGTGTTCGTAACCGAGCCTGCGCGCCTGCCCGATATCCCGCGCGTGTTGCGCGCCATCGGCGCGCTCGCAGGCACCGGGGCCACCGCGGAGCGCGCCGCGGCCGCGTTCGAAAACGAGATGCGGGCGCTGCGCGCGCGCTACGGCGCGCGGCCCGGGGTGCGCGTGTTCTACGAAGTCTGGCACCGCCCGCTCATCACGGTGAACGGCGCGCACATCATCAGCGGCGTGATCGAGATCTGCGGCGGAGAGAACGTATTTGCCCGCGCCGCGGTGCTCACACCGACGATATCCCTCGAAGCGCTCGCTGCCGCACGGCCCGAGGTCGCTCTCGGCGGGGCCGGCGCGGACGATGCCGGGGCGTTCGCCCGGCGCTGGGCCGAAGGCCCGCTCGCGGCGCTGCGCGGCGTGCCCGCGCTGCACGTCAATCCCGACCACCTGCAGCGCTCCACGCCGCGCATCCTGGAAGGCGCGCGCGCGGTGTGCGCGCACCTCGAGCAGGTGAGAAAAAACCGCAAATCTTGAACCACGAAGGACACCAAGGACACGAAGGAAAAAACGAAAATGAACCGCCAAGACGCCAAGCGCGCCAAGAAAAACAAGAACGATAATTGAACTCCAGAGACGCCGAGGAATTCGGCGATCGAAAAACTTAACGTCACCCTTCAGGGGCGCGCCGCTTGCGGCGCGTCCGCTGCAAGGGTTGGTTCGGCGTCGCCGCATTGAGGTACCGATCAAAGGACATTTGATACATCGGCATGCTCGCGATTGCAGGCAGGAGGTCGTTTACGAACCGCAGCAGCGAGTTTTCTATCTTCGCCTTGAGCCCGGTACGCGGCGTCGAGCATGGTTTCAGCGTCACGTACCAGTCAGACTCGAGAATTACGGCGCCGTGAATATGAGTCGGGTTAGCCTCTAGCGCATCGGCAAGGTCGCTCGTGAAAGCGCCTATATCGGCCCATCCCTTCTGCCGGATAGCAACCAGGTACGAGCGCGGCAGTGGCCTTGGGAGCTGAAACTGAATCTGTCCCGTGATGCTCTGCCCGGACTCAGTCGCATCTCTTGGTACTGCAGCGTAGGCGGCATACCATCGTTCGGCCGCAAGCACGCGGATTTTCTGAATGTCGGAAAGTATCTTTGCGAGGTTCTTCTTTTCGAGGAGGCGCTTTACTTCAACAGTCGCGTACACCATCTCTACTGGATACACATTTGAGGCCAATTCCCGATGAAGTGGTGCGTTGTCGAATTCATCGTAGATGACCACGTCCATATGCGAACTGGCCCCCAGTGCCTTGTTTGATGAGACAACCACCCCCGATCCAACAGAGAAACGCCGGGGTAGTACCTGCCACAGAAAGTTTCGTACACGTTGCTCCTCATTCCGTCCACGCTCTCCCAAATGTTGAAAAACGGAACTACGCTTTGCTTTGAGAAGAAAACTCTCCCCGAAGCGTGTCGTAGTATTCCTGCACATCAATTGTCTTCGGCTTCCTCGCCACTGGCGACCTCATCGCGACGCCGAACGTGAAGTAGGTGGCCTAAAAGCTGGTTTGTAAATCGGCATTGCGCGCGCGGGGTTGTCATCGTTCAAGGGAATGAAGGCGTTAGAGGGGGAGGTTCCATAAGAATTCACGTCCAAAATTTGGGGGTTGGATATGCAGCAAAAACCGCAGGTTGCGGATGCTCTCCCAAATCCGGGTGAACTCCACGGGCGGGATCACGCGCCTGGTGCATGGGCTGGTGCTCGCGCGGGATGTCGTGGTGGATTACAGCGTTTCGCGAGCCGCGTGTGCTCGACTGAAATCCCGCGCGTTGAGCGGCGATTCCTCGTCCGCTCCAACGCGCGGAGTTAAACCGGCGCTTCGCGTCCAGTTTAACCGCGTTTGTAGGTGATCTTCTTCGTCCCGCCGTCGCAGCTGCCGACGACCTTGGCCTCGCCCACCTTGTCGTTGGGGACGATCTCCAGGGTGTAGGCCTTCACGCCCCTCTCCTTGAGCTTCGCCTCGATCTCGGCCTTCAGCTCCTCGCACGGCTTCTTCTGCGCGAGCGCCGGGGAGGCCGCCAGCGCCAGCGCCGCCAACACGATCAATGGTTTCATGTGGGATTCCTTCCTACGCGCAATTTCGTCGAACATTCGTCAGCCGTCAGTCGTCACTCGTCATTCGCCAGCCGTCAGCCGTCACTCGCCAGTCGTGACCGGTCACCGGTTTTTCCCCTGCTCCCACAGCACGTCGCCGCGCCCCGCGCGGCGGTTGAGCGCACGGGCCAGAACGAACAGCAGGTCCGAGAGGCGGTTCAGATACCGCATCGCGAAGGGGGGTGCCTGCTCGGCGCGGGCGAGCGTCACCACTCGCCGCTCGGCGCGGCGGCATACGGCGCGCGCGACGTGAGCGAGGCTGGCCGCCCGCGAGCCGCCCGGCAGGACGAACTCCTTCAGCGGCGGCAGGCCGGCATTGAAGCCGTCGAGCAGCCGCTCGAGCCTCGTCACGTGCGACTCGGTCATGATGGCGTGGCCGGGTATGCTCAGCTCGCCGCCGAGGTCGAAGAGATCGTGCTGCACTCCGGTGAGACACGCCTGCATGTCCTCCGGCAGCGCCTCGGCGGCAAGCACGCCGACCACGCTGTTCAGCTCGTCCACAGCACCGATCGCCTCGATGCGCGCCGCATCCTTCGCCACGCGCTCGCCGTCGGCGAGCCCGGTCGTTCCGGCATCTCCGGTGCGCGTGTAGATCTTGGTGAGCCGGTGTCCCATACAGGGCGGATTCTAACGTCCGGGCCCGCTCCCGAGAAGTGCGCCCTCTAGTGCAATAAGGATCAGGTCCCGGTCGCCTGCCGCGGCAGGCGCCGAAAATGACAGCGGGCCACGAATCCGGACAGGCCGGCTCTTGCACGGGCGGGATCTCCACCAAAGACTGAAATGCTGCCGCCGCTACCCGATGTACACGCGCTCGCAGTGATGGCCCTCGTGGTCGTCGCGCTCGTGCTCTTTGCGCGCGAGCGCATCCCTCTGGAATCCGCGTGCCTGATCATCCTTGCCGTGCTGGTGCTCGCGTTCCAGCTCTTTCCGTATGAGCGGGCCGGCATCGCATTGCGCGCGCCCGAATTCTTCCTGGGCTTCGGTCACGAGGCGCTGGTCACAGTGTGCCGCCTCATGGTCATGGGCCACGCGCTCGAGACGACCGGGGCGCTCAAGCCGGTCGCGATAGGGCTCGCCCGCGTGGACCGCGAGCCCCACGCTCTCGCTGCTGCTTACGCTTGTCGCCGCCGCCATCATGAGCGCATTCGTCAACAACACGCCCATCGTCGTGTTGCTGCTGCCGATGCTGGTCCGCCTCTCGCTAAGCGGCGCGGCGCGGGCCTCCTCGGTGCTCATCCCGATGGGCTTCGCGACGCTGATCGGCGGCATGGCCACCACCATCGGAACCTCGACCAACCTGCTGGTAGTCGGTGTCGCCGCGGATCTCGGCATGCGGCGGTTCGAGATGTTCGATTTCGTGCTGCCCGCGGCGATCGCCGGCTCGCTCGGGATTGCCTATCTGTGGCTGGTCGTCCCGCGGCTGCTGCCCGACCGCACCCCGCCCCTGAAGGACACCTCGCCGCGCATTTTCGAGGCGCTTCTGTACATCACCGAGGACAGCGCGGCCGCCGGCAAGTCATTGGCGGACGTGCGCAGGACCACCGGCGGCAAGATCCAGATCCTGAGCATCGAGCGCGGGCACGGCCTGCGCGTCGCCAGGCTCCCTACTGTCGAACTGCGCACCGGCGACAAGCTGCGGCTGCGCGACACGCCGGAGAACCTGAAGGAATACGAACAAGCGCTCGGCGCCAAGCTGCACAGCGTGGACGACGAGACGCATCCGGTCAGGGAGGAACACCCGCGTTCGGCCGAGGGCCAGCAGCTCACCGAGATCGTCGTGACCGATAGCTCGCCGCTGCACGGGCGGACGCTCTCCGAGATGCGTTTCGCGGAACGCTATAACCTCGTGGTGCTCGCCCTGCACCGCGCCGGGCCCGGCGGCGCCGTCTCGGGCGATATCTCGGATGTGAGGCTAAGCAGCGGGGACGTGCTCCTGATGCAGGGCGCAAGCGAGCGGATCGCCGAGTTGAAGCGCGGCGGACACCTGCTCGTGCTCGATGCCACGGTGGATCTGCCGGAGACCAGGAAAGCCCCGATCGCTCTCCTGATCATGGCGACCGTGGTCGTGCTCGCGGCGCTCGGCATCGTGCCCATCCTGGTCGGCGCGGTGATCGGCGTCTCGGTGATGCTGCTGACGCGCTGCCTCACGTGGGAGGACGTCACGGCGGCGCTCAGCGTGCAGGTGATCATGATCATCGTGACCAGCCTCGCGCTTGGTGTGGCCCTGATCCGTACCGGCGGCGCGGAGTACATCGCCCAGCTCTACGTCGTCCTGGCGTCGGGACTGCCGCCGGCGGGGGTGCTGAGCGGGCTGATGCTGGTGATGGCCCTGCTCACCAACGTCGTATCCAACAACGCGGCAGCCGTGATCGGCACGCCGATCGCGATCAGCATTGCCCGCGAGCTCGGCGCGCCGCTCGAGCCGTTCGTGCTGGCGGTCCTGTTCGGCGCGAACTTGAGCTTCGCGACGCCCATGGCGTATCAGACGAATCTCCTGATCTACACGGCCGGCGGCTACCGCTTCGCAGACTTCGTGCGCTCGGGCGTGCCTCTCGTGCTCCTGCTGTGGGCAGCTTTCTCGGTGTTGCTCGCCGTCCTCTACGATCTCTGAGCGGGACGGCGCGGCCGTGTCAGGCCGTGCCGGAATGCGGGTTGCGCACCCTCAGCGTGCAGGTCGCCGCGTCGAATTCGGGATCATCGATGCGGCCGTAGATCGCGGCGAGCGCCTGCTCCTCGGTGCGGAAGAAATTGTGGGCGCCGATTCTCTCGAACAGGCGCGTGTTCTCGAGGACGCGCAGCACCTGGTACTTGAGCCCGCTGAACACCATCGTCACGCGGTTATCCCCGAGCCGCTCGACCACCTGCCGGATCGCCTCTTCTCCGGAACCGTCGATCTCGTTGATGGCGTCGCCGACGACGAGAACGAACTTCGCCTTCGGATTCCTCGCCACCTGATCGAGCACGACGCCCTCGAAGTAGGGCACGTTCGCGAAGAACAGCGAGCCGTCGAAGCGGATGACAATGATGTGCTCGCTCGTCTCGAGCTTGTGCAGGTGCGCGTCGCGCAACGTGCCGTCCGGGTGGCGCCCGAGCACCGCAACCCGCGGCCGCATGGTGCGGTAGAGATAGAGGATGATCGCGAGCCCCGCTCCCGTCAGGATCCCGGTGTCGAGGTGCGGCGCGAAGCCCAGCGTGGCCGCGAAGGTCACCGTCGCCGCCACGCCGTCGTGGCGGTGCGCCTGCCAGGCATGCCGTATCGCCCTGAAATTCACCAGGTTGACCACCGCCATGATGATGATCGCGGCGAGCACCGCCTGCGGCAGGTGGTAGAGCAGCGGCGTGAGAAACAGCAGCGTGAGAAGCACGAGCAGCCAGGCGAACACGGAGGACATGCCGGTCACCGCGCCGGCGCTGAAGTTCACCGCCGAACGCGAGAACGATCCGCTCACCGGGAACGACTGGCTGAAGCTGCCCACGATGTTGGCGAGGCCCTGCCCGATGAGCTCCTGGTTCGGGTCCACGCGCTGCCGGGTCCTGGTGGCCATTGCCTTGGCGATCGAGAGCGCCTCCATGAACCCGACCAGGGTGATGACCAGGGCCGCGGCAAGCAGCGAGGCGAACCTGTCCCAGCTCAGGGCCGGTAACGTGATCGAAGGCAGTCCGGACGGGATGGCTCCGACCACTTCCCCGCCTCCGATCAGCTCGAGCTGGCCGTGGGCGATCCGGCCGATGCGCCAGCGCCGGCCGTCGGTCTCCGCGCGGGGGGGGATGTCTCGGACGAGATAAAGCCGCACGCCCCCGAACTCCGCGCCGAAACCGCGCACGAACGTGTACTTGCGCAACGCGTTGCCGCGCAAGCGGTTCTCTCTCTCCACTTCCTTGATCTCGAGCCTCAGCGACTCGACATCGTAGGTATACGCGAGCAGCTCCTGGGGCGGCCCGTTCCGAGCCTGCTTGAGAGCGGCGAGTTCGGCCGACGCGGCCGCCAGCTTCTCCTTGAGATAAGCGGCATACGATGCGTTGGCCGAGTACTCGCTTGCCATGATCCGCACCTCGCTGTCGGCGATGATGCCGGTCGGGGCGATGTCCTTGCGCTCGTAGCCGGTTTGCCAGCTCACGAGCGTGGTGGCGACCACCGCGATCAGCACCCCGGGCCACTGCGGCGCAAAGCGCTTGACCGCGATCATGATCGCGAGCGCCGCCGCCGCCATCAGCAGGGGAGAGAGGTTCGTGTCCGCGATCTGGCGCAACATTCCCCAGACGTCGACGAGAAAGTTCTCGCTGCGGCTGGAGGCGATCCCGAGCACCTTGTCGAGCTGGGACAGCGCGATGATGATGGCCGCGGCGTTGGTGAACCCGACGATCACGGGATGGGACAGAAAGCTCACGATGGCGCCGAGCTTGAACAGGCCCATCGTGAGCTGCATCATGCCCACCATCAGCGCGAGCACGATGGCGAGCGCGATGAACTGCTCGGAGCCCGGCGCGAGGGACTTCGACAGCACCGCCCCGGTGAGCAGGGAAACCATGGCGACCGGACCGGTGGCGAGCTGGTGCGACGAGCCCCACAGCGCCGCGATCAGGACCGGGAGGAACGCCGCGTAGAGCCCGTAGTACGGCGGCAGCCCCGCGAGCTGCGCGTAGGCCATCGATTGCGGGACGAGGATCAGGCCGACGGTGATGCCCGCAAAGAAATCGGCGCGCAGCGTCTCGCGCTTGAGCGGAAACCAGCCAAGGAAGGGAAGAAAGGGAAGCAGCCGGCCCACGTCGTGTTGTTGTTCTCGGTCAAATTTCAAGTGTAACGCCGGATCGCGCCGAGGGAAATGCAGGGGTCTGCCGTGCGAGCGAGGATTGAGGAATGGGGATCGAGGATTGAGGATTGAGGATTGAGGATTGAGGATTGAGGATTGAGGATTGAGGATTGAGGATTGAGGGAGACCGTTATCGCAGGGGGCGCGACTATCCAGTCTTCAAACCGAATCGCTCAATCCTCGATCCCCATTCCTCAATCCTCGCCGACGGCGCTAGGATAAGTAGCGCCCGAGCCGGACCGCCGTCTGCCCCCGGTACAGACGCTTCGAGGGCATGACCAGCACGCAATCATCGTAGGGCGTCTTCACCTCTTCCCCGCCGTCCCAGCCGATCACCGTGCCCGCGCGCGCGATGACCTCGAGACCGGAGTAGGGTCCGGCAAACCGGAACTGCTCCGAACGGATGGTAATCGGGTGCGTGATTTCAATGACCCGCGCCGCAGGCGGCCGCGCGGAGAGTTTCGAGCCCGCGAACTCCCGGCTGATGACGCCGCAATGCAGCAGGAAGCGCAGTGTGGTCTCGCGCGCGACATCCACGGTGCTGCGCGCCCAATGCTGGCCGCATTCGACGAGCACCGCGTTGCGGGGGCTCGCAGGGTCACCGAAGCCGGCGTAATCGCGCATACGCCGGCCCGCGGCATGGCCGTGATCGGAAACGACCAGCGGCGGGAATCCCACCTGTATTGCCAGAGCGCGCCCCTTCTCGAGCGGGCCGGAAATGATCAACGGGGGCGAGGGATGCTGCATCGAGTGGATATCGAGCAGGAAGTCCGCGTCATCGACCAGCGCACGCACGGCGCGGGCGCGTTCCAGGTCGGCGCTGCGCCGCGGGCCATCGAGCACGGCGGGATCCCAGACGCGGTTGAAATCCTCCTCGACCCAGCGCGAAGACTCGGGGTCGCCGGGGTCGAACTTCCCGAACGCCGCGACGTTCATGAATCCCACCGTGAGCCTGCCGCGCAGCGGCCGCAGCCCGCGGCGCATCAACTCGTCGAGGACGATTGCCCCGCATAGCTCGTTGCCGTGCGTGAGCGCGGCGAGCAGGACGTGGGGGCCCTTCTTCCCGCTGTCGATGGTCGTGCAATAGTCCACGCCCGTGTTGCCATGGCGATACGGAGAGAGGTCGGGCACCGGAATTTCGATCGGATATAGGCCGCTCATAAGGTCACAATGCGCCAGACGCTGTAGAAATAGCGCCTGACTGCGTCGCGGGAAGGCTGGAACATGATAACCGGTAAGCGGTAAGCGGTAGATTAGACTCGATCGTTGTGGAAGGTTGCCCGCTCACTGCTTACTGCTCACCGCTCACCATTTTGTGCTTGAACTCGCACAGATCATTGATCAGGCAGCGCGGGCACTCGGGACGGCGCGCCTTGCACACGTAGCGGCCGTGCAGGATCAGCCAGTGATGGGCGTCGAGCTTGAATTCCCCGGGCACGAGCATGTTCAGTCCCTGCTCCACCGAGAGTACGTCCCTGCCCGGGGCGATTCCGGTGCGGTTTGCAACGCGGAAGATGTGCGTATCGACCGCGATCTCGGGCTCGCCGAAGGCGGTGTTGAGGATCACGCTCGCAGTCTTGCGGCCGACTCCTGGCAGCGCCTGCAGCTCCGCGCGCGTGCGCGGAACCTCGCCGCCGTGCTTCTCGGAGAGCAGCCTGCATGCCGCGATCAGGTTTTTCGCCTTCGTTCGGTAGAGCCCGATGCGCTTGATGTAGCGCTCGAGCCTGCGCTGGCCGAGCGCGAGCAGCTGCCGGGGCGTGCGTGCGACCTTGAACAGCTCGGCGGTGGCGAGATTCACGCTTTTGTCGGTGGCCTGAGCCGAGAGCACGACGGCGACCAGCAGCTCGAACGGCGTGCCGTACGCGAGCTCGCTGCGCGGCGCGGGATTCGCGGTGCGCAGGCGCGTGAAAATCTCCTGGCGAATTTCCGGGGTCACGAGTGCGTGAAGGGTAGCACACGCATCACGATGCCGCGCCGTGGATGGCACCCTGGCGCCGTGCTGTTTATAATCGGCGGGTATCGACTTCGCGGCAGGGGCGGGAGGCGCCGGGTGTTCAAATTCTGGGGAGCGCTGATAACGGCAGCCCTCGCCGCCATGCCCGCCGCGGCCGAGCAGGTGGTGGTCGAGCGCGACACCGCGCTGTACGCCGAGCCGCGCCTGGAATCCGCGCAGGTCGCCCAGCTCAAGAAGGGCGCGGACGGCGAGGTGATCGGCAAGAGCGGCGCATGGCTCAACCTCAAGCTCCAGGGGGTGAGCGGCTGGCTCCTCTCCTTCAACGTGCGCTTCCAGGTCAAGCAGGCCGAGGCGGCAGAAAGCGCCAAGGAGAGCGGCTCCGCGCTCGGCCGGCTGTTCGGGCCGCGGCGCAGCGTCAACGTCACGAGCACCATCGGCATCCGCGGGCTGGAGGAAGACGATCTGCGGCAGGCGAGCTTCAGCGCCGAGCAGATGCGCCAGCTCGAGCAGTATGCCGCGACGCGCGAAGCGGCCGCCGAGCGGGCGCATGCCGCCGGCCTCGCGGCCGAGCGCGTCGAATACCTCGACGGGAGACCACAATGAATCTGCGACTGAAGATATGGCTCGGCGCAGCCGCCGCCGTCGCGGTTCTAGGCGTGGCGAGCGCCGCCTCGATCGACCTCGGGCGCATCTTCGACGTGGGCAGGGACCTCGCCACGGCCGCGACGGGCCTCGACGAGAAGGAGGAGATCGCGGTCGGCAGGGAAATCGCCGGGCGGGTGCTGGGCGCCGCGCCGCTTGTCGCGGACGCGGAGCTGCAGTCCTACGTAAATCGCGTCGGCCGCTGGGTCGCGCAGCAGGCGGAGCGTCCCGATCTGCCGTGGCGTTTCGGGGTGATCGACAGCCCCGGCATCAACGCGTTCGCCGCTCCCGGCGGCTACGTGCTGATCACCCGCGGGCTCTACGAGATCCTCGACAACGAGGCGCAGCTTGCGGGCGTGCTCGGGCACGAGATCGGCCACATCGTCCGGCGCCATCACATCACCGTCATGCAGAAGAGCGCCGCAGTGTCCGCGGGCGCAAGGCTGGCGCAGCGCGACAACCGCGCCCAGTTCATCAACAACCTGATCGGAACGGGCGCCGAAGTTTTTGCGCGCGGTCTCGACAAGAGCGCCGAATACGAGGCGGACCGCATCGGGATCGTGCTGGCTGCGCGCGCGGGCTACAGTCCCTACGGGCTGATCGAGGTGCTGCACAAGCTGGCGGCCCGCGGCGCGTCCGACGCCTCGCTCGCGCTGCTGTTCAAGACCCACCCGCAGCCCGGCGAGCGGCTGTCGCAGCTGGGCGATGCGCTCACCCCGCGCATGGGCCAGTTTCCGGCCGGCAGGGAGCCCGGCATCCGGCAGGTGAGCGCGGATGTGCCGCCGCCCGCCGCGCAGCAACCGGTTCCCGCCCAGGGCGCGCGCGCCTTGCAGCAGGACGAGGGGGCCGCGCCGGCGGTGCGCCCGGGCCAGAAGGGCGGCATCGGCGTCGATCCGGGCGGCATCCTGCGCGGGATATTCGGCCGCTGAACCGCCGATTCGAAACCGGCGCCTGAAATCATCGAGGAGATCGACTTGAACGATCCTGTAGTCCCGCCGCATCCTGTCACATCGGCCCGGCTCGATGGCGCCGGGGTCATCGTTGATTATCTTGTCCGCGAGAAGGTGCCCTACGCGTTTGGCCTGTGCGGGCACGGCAACATCGGCTTCATCGACGCGTTGTACGCGCGCTCCGGCGACATCAAGACGGTCTCGGTGCATCATGAAACGGTGGCCGGCTTCATGGCCGACGTGTTTTACCGCGTCTCCGGCAAGCCGACTGCAACGTTCACGTCCTGCGGGCCGGGCTCGGCGAATCTGCCGATCACGCTGGCCAACTCGTTCTACGATTCGGTGCCCTTCCTTGCGGTGACCGGCAATGTGCCCACGAACCAGTTCAACCGGGGCGCTTTCCAGGAGACCTACCGCCACCATCAGGCCGACTTCCCCTCGACGGTGCGCGCCTACTGCAAGCGCGTGTTTCAGCCGACCACCGCCGCGCAGCTTCCGGTGGCCGTGCGCCAGGCGTGGAAGACGATGGTGACGGGCCGCCCCGGCCCGGTGGTGCTGGACGTGCCCTTCGACCTGTTCAAGGAGCCGATCGCCGAGGACACGCCGCGTCCGGAAGACTGGAATGCGAACATTTCGTGCCGCGCCGGCGCGGACCCCGAGGGCGTCACGAAAGCCGTGGACATGCTGCTCGCGGCGCATCGGCCGGTGATCGTGGTCGGACAGGGCGTGCGTTACGGCGGCGCCACCCGCGAGCTGCGGAGGCTGGCCGAGCGCCTGCGGATCCCCGTTGCGTGCTCGGCGAGCGGCATGGGCGCCATCGACACGACTCATCCGCTGGCACTGGGCCTCGTGGCGCGCAACGGCACCTACCAGGCCAATCATGCCGCGCGGCAGGCCGACGTATTGCTCGCCCTCGGCGTGCGCTTCGACGACCGGACATCGAGCTCCTGGTTGCCCGGCTATTCGTTCACGATTCCGCCGACCAAGCTGATCCACGTGGACATCGATCCCGACGAGATCGCGCGCAACTATCCGGTCGCGCTCGGGCTGATGGCGGATGTGCGGACGTTCCTGCGCCAGGTGCTGGCCGAGCTCGACGCGCGCGAGGCGCGCGGCGAGCTGCCGACCGAGCGCGGTGCGTGGCTGGATGCGATCGCGGGCTACCGCAAGGAGTGGGATCAGCACATCGCGCCGGGCTTCAAGCAGGACACGACGCCGATCCACCCGCAGCGCGCAGCCCACGAGGTCGACCGCGTGCTGCCCGAGGACGCGATTCTGGTGAGCGACATCGGCATCCACCACAACTGGCTGCTCCAGTTCTGCCGGCCGCGGCGGCCGGACTCGCTGATCGGGTCCATGGGCTTCGGCCCGATGGGCTTCGGTGTTGCCGGGGTCCTCGGCGCCAAGCTCGCCGCTCCCGACCGGCCGTGCGTTTCGGTGTGCGGGGACGGCGCCTTTCTCATGCATGCGAGCGTGCTGGCGACTGCGTTCGAATATCAGATACCCGTGGTGTGGGTGGTGTGGAACAACTATGCGTATGCGTCGATCCGCGGCCTGCAGCGCGGATATCTCGGCGGACGCGAGCTGGCGACCGACTTCCGGCATCCGGACACGAATGCTCCTTACAATCCGGACTTTGCCGCGATGGCGCGCGCGTCCGGGATCGAGGGCGTGAGCGTGGATCGCGCGGCCGACCTCGCCGCGGCCGTGCGCGCCGGCATCGCCGCCGGCAAGCCGTGCGTGATCGACGCGAACATTGGCGCCGATCTCAACCCCGGCGGCGCTGGCGTGTGGGAGCTGCCCGGCATGGGCCAGAGCAAGCCGGCAATCGGCCGCCGCTACGTTCCGGACGGATCGAAGTAGCAGGCGCGCCGGCTCGCGCGAAGACCGTCCGGGCGGAACCCGCGTCCGGGATCGCCTTGGCCTCGCGCTATCGGCTCCGGTTGCGCAGCCGCTGGCGCGCGCGGTCCATGGCGCGCGCGACAGTCGCGCGCTTCACCTCATCGGCTCGCAAGGGTCGGGCCGCGGCGCGCGCTGCGCGGTGCGCCGCGATGCGCCGGTTGCGCGCTTCGAACCGCGACCGCGCATGCGCCGCCGCCATCCTCCTCTCCTCCCGGGTCAACGCGCGCCCGGTTTCGACCATCCGAATGCAGTCGACCGGGCACGGCGCCAGGCACAGCTCGCACCCGGTACACTCGGCGGCGATCACCGTGTGCATGAGCTTCGCCGCGCCGGCGATCGCATCCACGGGACACGCCTCGATGCAGAGCGTGCAGCCGATGCACAGCGCTTCGTCGATGACGGCGACCGCCGGGAGCTGCTCGACGCCTAACGCGGGGTCAAGGGGCTGCGCCGGGACGCCGAGCAGCGCGGCGAGATCGCGGATGACGTCACCGCCGCCGGGTGGGCACTGGTTGATGCCTGCGCGGCCAGCGGCAATCGCCTCTGCGTAGGGGCGGCACCCCGCGTAGCCGCATTTACCGCATTGCGTCTGCGGCAGCAGCGCGTCGATGCGCTCAGCGAGCGTCTCGCGCAAAGTCGGTTCCGCACCCATCTCCGCTATGCCTCCGTTGCTGGGACCCTCTGCAGAAACAAGAAATCGACAGGATTTACAGGATTAACAGGATTGGATTGAAGGTCTAAGAGCGCCTAACAAAAACAAGAAATATTAATCGCAGATAAACGCCGATACACGCCGACCGCGATATGGTGAGCCGTGAGCGGCAAGCGGTAAGCGGAAAAATCCCGAAGATGACATTCTGCTCACCGCTTACCCCTTACTGGTTACTGTCTTGTTTTATCTGGGTGCGTTCATCTGTGTTCATCGGCGGTTTCAAGTGTATTGGGCATTTTGATAGGCGCTCTTAATCATGTAAATCCTGTTAATCCTGTCTATTCCGGTTCAGTCTTACGCGTCTTGCCTCGGATCACGATTCACCGTTCACCGTACACGGCGTTCGACGGCTTCCAGCGGATCCATGAACTCGCGCCCGGTGTCCTGGGCGAGGCCTTTGTGCGTGACTCGTCCGCCGTGCAGCTGCAGTCCGGCGCGCAGCCCGGAATCTTGCGTGACCGCCGCGCGCAGTCCTTTCGCGGCAAGCTCGAGCGCGTAGGGCAGCGTCGCCTGGGCAAGTGCGAGCGTCGCGGTGCGCGCGACCGCGGAAGGCATATTGGGCACGCAGTAGTGGACGACGCCTTCCTCGACATAGAGCGGATCCGAGTGCGATGTCGGGCGCGAAGTCTCGCAGATCCCGCCCTGGTCGATGGCGACATCCACCAGCACCGAGCCGGGGCGCATGCGGGCGAGGTCGGCGCGGCGTATCAACTTCGGTGCGAGCTTTCCCGGCAGCAGCACGGCACCGATCACCAGGTCTGCGTCGTGCACCAGCGGCGGGAGCGACTGGGGCGTCGAGACGACTGTCTTCAGGCGCGCGCCGAACACGGCCTCGAGGTCCGTCAGCCGCGACGCGCTACGGTCCGCGAGCGTTACGTCCGCGCCCATTCCGATCGCGATGCGCGCGGCGTTCTGCCCGACCGTGCCGCCGCCGATGATCAGCACTTTCGCCGGAGGGACGCCGGGCACGCCCGCGAGCAGCACCCCGCTGCCGCCGTTTGCCATCTGCAGCGCCCACGCGCCCGCTTGCGGCGCAAGGCGTCCCGCGATCTGCGACATCGGCACGAGCAGCGGCAGCCCGCCGCGCGCATCCGTCACGGTCTCGAACGCGACGCAGCTTGCCCCCGAGGCGATCATCGCTTCAAGCAGACGCTCGTCCGGAGCCAGGTGGTGGTAGCAGAACAGAATCTGCCCGCGGCGCGCCAGCGCGAACTCGGCGCTCTGGAGCTCCTTCACTTTGACCACCATCCCGGCGCCGTACGCGTCCGCCGCCGCCGGCACGATCATCGCCCCGGCTTCGCGGTAGGCGGCATCGGGGAAACCGACGCGCGCGCCGGCCTGCGTCTCGAGGCGCACCTCATGGCCTGCCTGCGCCAGCGCCCGCGCTCCGGCGGGCGTGAGGCCGACACGGTACTCGTGGTCCTTTACCTCTCTCGGGACGCCGATCAGCATGACCAGCCCGTGGCTCGTGGCGCGTTCACGAACATCGGCGTTCGCCTGCGTTCATCGGCGGTTTCAGGAAGTCCGGCTTTCCCCGCAGAGCGCCGCGACGCATTCGCGCACGAGCGCCGGACCGCGGTAGACGAGCCCGGTGTAGAGCTGCACCAGCTCGGCGCCGGCCTCGAGCTTCTCCCGCGCATCCGCACCGCTTGCGATGCCGCCGACTCCGATCAACGGAACGCTGCCCTCCAGGTCCGCGGCAAGCTGGCGGATGACTGCGGTCGAGCGCGCCTTGAGCGGCGGCCCGCTCAATCCACCGGCCTCCGTGCTGTGCGCGAGGCCTGCCACCCCGTCGCGCGCCGTGGTGGTATTCGTTGCGATGACGGCCCCGATCCGGTGCTTTTTCAGGAGATCCGCGATCGCCGAGATCTGCGCGCGATCGAGATCGGGCGCGATTTTCACCGCCAGCGGCACGAGCCGGCCATGCGACTGAGCGAGCGCGCTCTGCTCCCCCTTGAGCGCGCCCAGCAGCGCGTCGAGCTCGGGCGCGCCCTGGAGCCTGCGCAGCTCCGTGGTGTTGGGCGAGGAGACGTTGACGGTCACGTAGCTTGCCAGCGGATAGACCTTGCGCAGGCACGCG
Source organism: Betaproteobacteria bacterium (assembly GCA_016868035.1). Lineage (GTDB taxonomy): Bacteria > Pseudomonadota > Gammaproteobacteria > Burkholderiales > SG8-41 > SG8-41. The sequence continues at coordinate 50,059 of VGID01000006.1, forward strand.
ACATAGTCGTCAGCGGCGCGCTCGATCGGCGTGTCGGCGTTCTTGCCGATGTTGATCCCGAGTACGCCGCGGTAGCGCGCGCGCCGTACGTTCGCCACCAGGCGGTCCACACCGTCGTTGTTGAAGCCCAGGCGGTTGATCACGGCCCCGGCACGCGGCAAACGGAACATCCGTGGGCGCGGATTTCCCGGCTGGGGCCGCGGCGTCACCGTTCCGATTTCGATGAAGCCGAAGCCCAACCGCGCGAGCGCGTCGATGTATTCCCCGTTCTTGTCGAGACCGGCAGCAAGCCCGACCGGGTTCGGGAACTCGATGCCCATGACGCGGCGCCTGCAGCGCGCGGGCGGCGGCGCAGGCAGGGGCACGAGCCCGAGGCGCGAGAGCGCAGCCAGGGACGCGAGCGTGAAATGATGGGCGGTCTCGGCTTCGAGCGCGAAAAGAAGCGGGCGCACCAGCGAGTAAATCATCCGCACCATTTTACAGGCGTTCCTGTTCCCGGCGGCCTACCGGATCATCGAGACCGAGATCTCGCCCACGCGGATGATTTACTTATTTTCGATCCGAATTTGAAGGCGGCCGACGCGATCCGCGGTCACACGCGATCCCGGCCCTTGGAGTTCCGGGTTCAAAGTTCAAGGTTCAACGTTCGAAGCGGGAACCCCGCAGCGCCGCGCTCTCCAACCTTGAACCTTGAACCTTGAACCTTGAACCTTGAACCTTGAACCTTGAACCTTGAACCTTGAACGCGGAACGCGCGGCGCGCACGGTTTGACCGCGCCTGCGCACCGTGTTAGAAGGCGCGAACAAACCGGAAAATGCGATGGAAAAGCGCATCGAGCAGATCGTGCAGATTTCCCTGATCGCGCTGCTCGTGATCGGATGCCTGCTGGTGTTGAGGCCGTTCGTCACTGCGCTGCTTTCGGCGGCGATCCTGTGCTATTCGACGTGGCCGCTGTACCGCTGCATCGAGCAGACATTGAGGGGCTGGCGCGCAACCTCCGCCCTCATCATGACGGTGCTTATCATCGTGGTGCTGGTGTTGCCGCTCGCGCTGATCGCGGCGAGCTTCCGCGACGAGATCCCGTACCTGGCCGAGCGCGTGCGCACGCTGCTCGCGGAGGGCCTGCCCGGACCGCCCGGGTGGGTGGTCTCGATACCGCTGGTGGGCGAGACATTCGATGCCGGCTGGCGCGAAATTGCGGGCAGCCAGGCGAAGCTCGCGGAAGCGTTGAAGCGGCTGGCGCAGCCGGCGCGCGAGGTCCTGGTAGCCGCCGGCATCATCATCGCCGAAGGGGTGCTGCAGTTCACGCTGATCGCGTTCATCGGCTTCTTCTTCTACCGGGACGGTGCAGCCCTGGTTCAGGCGCTGCACCGCAGTCTCGATCGGGTAGCCGGCCATCTCACGGGCGGGCTGCTGCAGACCGTGGGCGGCACCATCAACAGCGTGGTGTACGGAATCATCGGCACCGGGCTCGCCCAGGGCCTGGTGGCGCTGATCGGGTTCCTCATCGCGGGCGTGCCCGGGGCGCTGATGCTGGGGTTCCTGACGTTCTTTTTCTCCATCATCCCCGGCGGCGCGCCGGTGGTGTGGGTCGGTGCGACGATCTGGCTCTTCTACCAGGACCAGGCCGGATGGGCGCTGTTCATGGCGCTCTGGGGATTCTTCGGGATCAGCGGCATCGACAACGTGGTGAAGCCGCTGCTCATCAGCCGCGGCAGCCAGCTCTCCTTCCTGCTGGTGATGCTGGGTGTCTTCGGGGGCGTGCTCGCGTTCGGCTTCGTCGGCGTTTTTCTCGGCCCGACGCTGCTCGCGGTCGGCTTCAACCTGATGCGCCACTGGGCGGTGCCGCAGCCCGCCGCGGGATCCCATCCGGTGCCGCCAAGGAGCTGAAGGCGGAAGGCGGAAGGCGGAAGGCAGAAGGCAGAAGGCAGAAGGCAGAAGGCAGAAGGCAGAAGGCAGGGGGGCAGGCCGCGTAACGGCCGTTTTCTTCGTCCTTCAGTCTTTCTTGTCGGGCTCCTTGACCGGCAGCCAGCGTCCGTTCACGAGGCCCTGCATCGGCTGGAACTGGATCTTGTAGGCCATCTTGCGGCTCTGCGCGATCCAGTAGCCGAGGTAGAGGTAGGGCAGCTCCATGCGCCGGCAGGTCTCGATCTGCCACAGAATGTTGTACGTACCGTAGCTCGCGCCTTCCATATCCGGGTCGAAGAAGGTGTAGACCGAGGACAATCCGTCGCGCAGCTCGTCCATGATCGACACCATGCGCAACGCGCCGCCTTCGCGGAACTCGATCAGCCGCGACTCGACGTTGCTCTGCAGCAGGAAATGGCGGTACTGCTCGCGGCTGTCCTGGTCCATGCCGCCGCCGGAATGGCGCCGCGACTGGTAGCGCAGGTAGAGCGCGTAATGCTCGGGGCTGTACTTGAGCTCGAGCACCTCCGCCGTGAGCGAGTCGTGCTTTTTCAGCGTCCGGCGCTGGCTGCGTGACGGCTGGAATTGCGAGGTAAGGACCCGCACCGGAACGCAGGCGCGGCAATGATCGCAATGCGGACGGTAGGTGAAGGCCCCGCTGCGGCGGAACCCGGCGCGCACCAGCTCGCCGTAGACCTGCCCGTCGATCAGATGGCTCGGCGTGGCGACCTGCGAGCGCGCCATGCGGTCGGGCAGATAGCTGCACGGATAGGGTGCAGTCACGTAGAACTGCAGCACCGAAAGCGGAAATTCATTCAAATAAGTCATCGTCGAGCCGCCATACGGATGCCGGGTCCGGATAGTTTACCAAGTGTGCGAGCTTTTGCATAAATTCCGGGCGTGCAATGTCGCGCGCGCCGAAACGCGCGAGGTGCGGGGTCCTCATCTGGCAGTCGATCATGCCGAATTCCCACCGCTCGAGCTGGCGCACCAGGTGCGCGAGCGCGATCTTCGAGGCGTCGGGGACGCGCGTGAACATGGACTCGCCGTAGAACACGCGCCCGAGCGCGACGCCGTACAGGCCGCCCGCGAGCTCGCCGCCGATCCAGGTCTCCACCGAGTGCGCGTGCCCCGCGCGCGCGAGCGCGGCGTATGCGCGAATCATGTCCCTGGTGATCCAGGTGCCATCCTGCCCCGCGCGGGGCTCCGCGCACGCGCGCATCACGTCGCGGAAACACGTGTCGCAGCGGATCTCGTAGTCGCGCCGCGCGAGCCGCTTGCGCAGCGAGCGTGTGAGACGCAGCTCGGCGGGAATGAGCACCATGCGCGGGTGGGGGCTCCACCACAGCAGCGGCTCGCCTTCGCTGTACCACGGGAAGATGCCGCTGCGATAGGCCTCGAGCAGGCGCGGCAAGGAAAGGTCCGCGCCGGCTGCGAGCAGCCCGTTCGGGTCGGCGAGCGCGCGCTCCACGGGCGGAAAACGATCATCGGTGCCGAGCCACGGGATCATGCGCGTCATTTTACGGAGGCGGCCGCAGCGCACCAAACACGGGCGGTGTAATACCTAACGGCAACAAGGGGTTGGACCTTGACCTGGATCAATACTGGCGCGGTCGGCGGCCGCTACGATGCCAGTCATGGGTCGTCGTCACCAAATGAGGACGCTCATCCGATCGCGCCTCTGCAGCGGGGGTTTTCCGGGTTCCGCGCACCGCCATCACGCTGGCGGACCTGGTGCGCCGCGCCGGGAGGACGAGCATGCCGGCGCATGACCCGCGACGCTCGGCGATCGAGCGCATCAAGAGCGAGCACCACTCGCTGGGGGCGGTGCTGCACGCGCTGCAGAAATTCACCCATGCCCTGCGTGACGAGCGGGCCGGTCCCGACTTCGAGCTGCTCGCGGCGATGCTCTACTACATCGACGCGTTTCCCGAGCGTTTCCACCACCCGAAGGAAGACCAACATCTCTTCAGCGCGCTGCGCCGCCGCACCGCGCGTTTGAACGAGGTGCTCGACACGTTGCAGGGCGAGCACATCCGCAGCGGCCAGCTCATGGGCCAGCTCGAGAAGGCGCTCGTGCATTACGCGGGCGGAGATCCGGACGGGCTCGAGGGTTTCTGCGCGGCGGTGGATGCTTACGCGGCGCTCACCTACGAGCACATGCGCACCGAAGAGCAAGAGTTGCTCGCGGCGGCCCCGGAGTACCTGCGCCCCGAGGACTGGCAGGCGATCGACCGCGCTTTCGGGGACCACGATGACCCGATGTTCGGAGATAAGCCGACGGAGGCCTTTCGCAGGCAGCGGCTGCGCATCATCAGCCTGCTGCCGGTGAAGCTGCGCCCGTTGTTCCGCGACTCGGACGCCTGACCGACGCGGCGTGGCGGCGGCCCACGCCAGTGCGCCTGCTTACTGACTCGACAGGTTTTGGCTGGGGCCGCGGTATAATGCGCAGGCTCGCCGCTTCGAATTCGGCCGCGGGCAAAACGCGCATACGCCACTTTATCTGCTGCATACACGACGCAAGCCTGCTCCGGACTCTCGCGGCTCCCCGTGGGGCGCTTTCCCTGCTGCACGGGCTCGTGCCAGCAGGGCGCGTGGCAGCGTGACTGGATCGAACGCGACATGGCGCGGGATCTCCACGAACGCCTGAAACATTTCCGCGAGCACACCTTCCCGCGCCACGAGCGGGAATACCGGAAGCTGATGGCGGCGGGCCAGCATCCGGGCACGCTGCTCATCAGCTGCGCGGACTCCCGGATCCTGCCGCACGTGCTGCTCGAAGCCGAGCCCGGGGAGCTGTTCAGCGTGCGCAATGTCGGCAATCTCGTGCCGCCGTACGATGACAACGCCGGCTACTCGAGCACGGCGGCCGCGATCGAGTACGCGGTACTCGTCCTTCGCGTGCGTGACATCGTGGTCTGCGGCCACGGTCATTGCGGCGCCATACACGCGCTCTACCAAGGGGCGCCGAAGGAGGCCCCGCACTTGGCGCAGTGGGTGCGGCTCGCCCGCGAGGGGGCGCTTTCCGGGGCGCCGGACGGGCGAAAAATGCGCAGCGTCGAGCAGCACTCCGTCGCGCTGCAGGTCGAGCGCCTGTCGCGCTATCCGATGGTGCGCGAGCGCGTAGAGCGCGGGGAACTCGCGATCCACGGCTGGTATTACGTCATCGAGGATGGCGTCGTGCTGGTTCTTGACGCCGCCCGGCGCGCTTTCGTCGATCCGGCGGGAGAGGTGCCCGCCGAGCCTCTGGCCCCTGGCGCTCCCTGAAGCTGTTGCGGGGGGCGTGCGATGAGCGGAACGCGCGACGAGGGCGGCGCACGGAGCGCGCAGCGTACTGTCCTGTACGACACAAAGCAGCTCGACGCCGTGATCGGCGCCATGACCCGGCGCGCGGGCGCGCTGCTTGCCGATGCGCCGCGCGTCACCGTCGTGGGCATCCTGCGCCGTGGCGCGCCGCTTGCCGACCGGGTCGCGACGGGCCTGCGACGCGATGTCGGCACGGCGCCCGTGGAGCGACTCGATCTGGAGATCACGCGCTACGCCGACGACCTCACCTTGCTGTACCCCGAAACGCGCTTCGTCGAGAACCCGGCCCACGCCGGGCTCGACCTGGCCGGTGCCCACGTGCTCGTCGTGGATGATGTGGTGTACACCGGCCATTCCCTGCTGCGTGCGGTGCAGTATCTGTCCGGAAATAAACCCTCCGTGCTGCGCACTGCGGTGCTGGTCGACCGCAGCACGGGCAAGCTCCCCGTGCCGGTGGACATCGCGGGTGCGCGGCTCGCGGTCGCGGAGAGCGACATCGTCGAGTGCCACGTGCCACCGTACGATCCCGATTGGGGAATCGTCCTGGTCGGACGGCGGCACGATGCCCGCGCCGCGCGCCCGAATCGGCCGGATGCAGGGTAGCTCGCCGGGCTGGCGGTTTGCGCCGGGACGACGTCGCAGTCCGGAGCCGGACCGGCCGGGACCGCTGATCTTCAGGACCGGAGGTAGCCCGGTGACTCGGGCCACCGTCCCGAGCCTGCTCGCAGCGCGTGGTTGAGCAGCAGCGCGAAGGTGAACACCACCAGCGCCCCGCCCTGGTGCGCGGCCCCGAGCGCGATGGGCACCGCGAGCAACAGCGTGGCGATACCGAGTGCGATCTGGGCCGCGAGTGCCGCGAGAAGCAAGTGCGCGAGCAGCTTCACGCGCGCGGGAGCCTCGCTGCGCATGGTCTTCACCCAGAACACCGGAACGAGCAGCGCGAGCGCCCAGGCGAACAGGCGATGGTTGAACTGCACCGTTGCCATGTTAAAGAAGAAATTCTGGTGCCAGGGCTCGAGCATGAATAGCTCGGGCGGTATCAGGTGTCCGTTCATGAGCGGGAAAGTGTTGTAGGCATACCCCGCCCGGATGCCGGCCACGAAGCCGCCGGTGAGAACCATCATGCCGACCAGCGCCGTGACGGCCCATGCGAGCCCCCGCAGCGCGCCGGTCCCGCCGCCCGCCGCGGCGGTTGATCGCGGGAAGAGCAGGCCGAGCGCGATCCACAGCATGGCGGCGTAGATGATGAATGCCAGCGTGAGATGCGCGGTCAGCCGGTGCTGGCTTACGCGCGGCTCGTCCACGAGCCCGCTCGCCACCATGTACCAGCCGAGCACTCCCTGCAGCGCCCCCAGCACGAATACGCCGCCGAGCTTCAGCGCGAGCTTCGTGTCAAAGCGGCGCCGGGCGAGAAAGTAGAGAAAGGGTATCAGGAACGCGAAACCGATGACCCGCCCGAGCAGGCGGTGGAAATACTCGAGCCAGAAGATGCCCTTGAATTCCGCGATCGTCATTCCGACGTTGACCTTCTGGTACTCGGGCGTCTGGCGGTACTTGGCGAGGGCCTCTTCCCACTGCGTATCGGTGAGCGGAGGAATGATGCCGGCGATCGGCTGCCATTCCGTGATCGACAGCCCGGAGCGGGTGAGGCGCGTGACGCCGCCCAGCACCACGATCGCGAACACCAGCGCGCAGCAGACGAGCAGCCACGCGGCAATGCTTGCTTTTCTTTCACTCATCGCGAATTCATATTCTAGCGTCCCGGGCCGCGCACCGCCACGAATGCCCCGGGCGGAAAGGATGCGTGGGTGCGTGCGCAGCGTGCTACGCGATCGTTGCCGCGGATTTGATCTGCGTCAATACCAGGCTGCTGGCGGCAGTGCTTCACGAGGCTCCCGCGGTCCGCCTGCCGGGAGCTTGATTTACATCAAGGGAGCAGAAATTCGCCTGGGCTAGATTGATTTGCGCGGGAGGCTACCCGAAAAACTTTCCCCGCGTTCAGGAGGCGTTTATGCCAGAAGCCACGCGTAACGTGACGTCGCAGGTCTCCGACGAGCTCGAGGAGGGCATCCCGGTCATGCAGCATATCCTCGACAACCCCTTCATCCTGCTGTTCCTGGGCGTCGTGGTGCCCACGGTGCTCTACGTGATCTGGGGCGTGATGGAGATCATCGGCATCCCGATCGCCAAGTGACCGGCGCGCGCGCCGTTTGAGACAAGGAGAATGCACGATGAGCGCAATTCTACCTCCGGAGCAGCGTGTCTGGTGGAAGCAGCCGATCGAGCCGATCGAGATCACGTGGATCGTGGTCGCCTTCATCTGGGGCCTGATCATGTTCCTGATGATGCCGTACTGGCACGTATTCGGTAAGCAGAACCTCGCCAACGAGGCGTATCGCGCCACCCCGGAAGTGTTTGTCGCCAAGACCCAGGCGATGGTGGACAAGTACCAGGTGCGCGAGGAGACCGACCAGAAAATCCCGGTGGTGCGGCCGCCCGCCGGTAGCGACGTCTATCTCATCGCACGCCTGTGGCAGTGGTGGCCGATGCTCGAGCTGGAGGAGGGACAGAGCTACAAGCTGCACTTGATGTCGCTCGACTGGCTGCACGGGTTCTCGCTGCAACCCGAGAACATCAACATCCAGGTCCATCCGGGCTACATGCACCTGCTGACGGTGCAGCCGAGCAAGGCCGGAACCTACGCGATCATCTGCAATGAATACTGCGGCATCAATCACCACACGATGGTGAGCAGGCTCTACGTGGTGCCGAAGAAATAAAGGGGGCGATTATGGCAGTCAACCGGATGTTTCGCACCTGCCCGATGACGGGCCTGCGGGTCCACCAGCCCGCCGAAGCGCTGATCAAGGCCAACGCGGTCGCGGCGGTGGTGTCGCTGCTCGTGGGCGGCGTGCTGGCGCTGCTGGTGACGCTCACGCGCTGGCCGGCGGTGCACCTGCTGCCCGCCGACTGGTACTACCTGGTGCTCACCGCGCACGGCATCAACATGCTGATTTTCTGGATCATCTTCTTCGAGATCGCGGTGCTGTATTTCGCGAGTTCCACCCTGCTCGGGTGCCGGCTCGCCGCTCCCCGGCTCGCCTGGTTCGCGTTCCTGCTGATGGTGCTGGGCGCGCTGATCAACAACTACGCCGTGTTCCGCGGCGATTCGAGCGTGATGTTCACCTCGTACGCGCCGATGGGGGCGCACCCGACCTTCTATCTCGGCTTGATCGTGTTCGCGGTGGGTGCGCTGATTGCCTGCTTCGTGTTCTTCGGCACGCTCATCGTCGGCAAGGAAGAGCGCACCTACATCGGTTCGGTGCCGCTGGTCACCTTCGGCGCGATCACCGCCGCCATCATCGCAGTGTTCACGATCGCGAGCGGCGCAATCATCCTGATCCCGACCTTCCTCTGGTCGGTGGGGCTCGTGGACCACATCGACTCGTTGATGTACCGCACCGTCTGGTGGGCCTTCGGCCACTCCTCGCAGCAGATCAACGTGTCGGCGCATGTGGCGATCTGGTATGCGATCGCCGCGATTCTCTTCGGCGCGAAGCCGATGAGCGAGAAGGTGAGCCGGTTCGCGTTCCTGATGTACATCCTGTTTCTGCAGATCGCGGCCGCGCACCACCTGCTGGTGGACCCGGGCCTCACCTCGAACTGGAAGATCCTGAACACCAGCTACGCGTTGTACCTGGCGGTGGTCGCCTCGATGGTGCACGGGCTCACCGTGCCGGGATCGATCGAGGTCGCGCAGCGCGCGAAAGGCTACACCAAGGGCCTGTTCGAGTGGCTGCGGAAGGCGCCGTGGGGCAACCCGGTGTTTTCCGGCATGTTCATGTCGCTGCTGGGCTTCGGTTTCCTCGGCGGCATCTCGGGCGTGATCCTCGGCACCGAGCAGTTGAACATCATCATGCACAATACGATTTACGTGCCCGGCCACTTCCACGCCACCGTGGTGCTCGGGACGACGCTCGCGTTCATGGCGGTCACCTATTTCGTGATCCCGGCGATCTTCCGGCGCGAGGTGAGCTTCCCGAAGATGGCGCAATGGCAGCCCTACGTCTTCACCCTCGGCATGACGATGGTCTGCTTGTTCATGATGGGGGCGGGCACGCTCGGGGTGCCGCGCCGGCACTGGGACATCACCTTCGCGGGCAACCCGCTTGGCTTCGAGTTCCCCGGCATGGCATTCCTGATGATGGGGCTGATGGGGATCGGCGGGGTGCTCGCCGTCGTCGGCGGCGCGATGTACCTGCTGGTGACGGTGCACTCGGTGTTTCTGGGCAAGAAGATCCAGACGCCCGGATTCGCCCAGGTGCGGGTGGTTGAAGGCGCGGCTCCCGCGCCGGCGCAACCGGTCAGCGCGGCGCTGCAGGCCCACGGCGGAGTGGGCGCCTGGTCGGCGCCGGGCACGTTCGCGCTGGCGATGGTGTTCCTGACTGCGTTCGTGCTCTACTACTTCATCAACTGGAACTACCTCTCGACCGTCTGGCCGTTGAGGTGAGGCGGGGGCCGCGATGAACTCAGGCGCGGTCGCGATGCAGCACGTGGCGGGACGGGTGGTGCGCGCGCTGCACCTCTCGTTCGGCCTGTTCAAGCTGCGCATCGGGATCGTGATCGGAATCACCGCCGCGGCCGGGGCCGCGGTGGCGCCCGGGCCGGCGCCGGCGCTCTGGCAGCTTGCGCTGCTGGTGCTGGCGGTGGTCGGCGCCGCGGCCACGGCCGGCGGGTTCAACCAGTACGTCGAACGTGACCTCGACCGGCTGATGCGGCGCACGAATCGAAGGCCGTTCGTGACCGGAGAGATTGCCGCCGATCCGCGTTTTCTCTGGCTGCTGGGCGCGGTGCTCGTCGGCTCGATCGCGCTGGCGGCGCTCGCCGCAAACCTGCTCGCCGCGGCCTACGTGTTCCTCGGCGCCTTCTTCTACGGCGTCGTCTATACCGTCTGGCTCAAGCGGCGCACCTGGTGGAACATCGTGATCGGCGGGCTCGCCGGCAGCTTTGCGGTGCTGGCGGGAGCCGCTGCCGTCACGCCCTCCGCGCCCCCGGCGGTGCCGGCAATTCTGGCCGCGGTGCTGTTCCTGTGGACGCCGCCTCACTTCTGGAGCCTCGCGATGCTGTGCCGCGATGACTACGCGCGCGCGCGCGTGCCGATGCTGCCGGTGGTGATCGGGGACGCGCGCTGCTCGCGCGTGATCCTCGCGCACACGGTGGCGCTGGTCGGGCTCTCGATCGCGCCGCTCGCGTACGGGATGGGCTTCATCTACGCGGCCGGCGCCATCGCCGGCGGCGTGCTGTTCCTGACGGCCAGCGTGCGGCTTGCGCGGCGGCCGGTGCGTGAGACCGCCCGCGCCAACTTCCACGCTTCGCTCGCGCAGCTTGCGCTGGTGCTCTCGAGCGCGATCCTCGACCGCGCGATCCTCGGGTAGCCCGCATGATGGCGTGGCGCGCCCGGTTTCAGCCGCAGCTCCTGCCGCTCGTGCTCGCGATCTCGGCGGGCTTCGGGGCACCGGCGCTCGCCGCCGCGCCCGGTGCGCAGCCGCTCGTAGCGAGCGCGGCCGCGACCGAGGCGGCCCCGATCCAGGCCGACGCGGCGCCGCAGTCCACGCTTGCCCCGGATGCCGCGCTCAAGGTGAGCCAGGCTGCCATCGGCCGCAAGCTCGCCGACTACGCGTTTCTCGACCGCCAGGGGCGCCAGGTGAGGCTGGCCGACTATCGCGGCAAGCCCCTGCTTGTGAGCTTCGTCTACACCGGATGCACCTCGGTATGTCCGCCCACCACCAAACTGCTCGCGCAGGCGATCCAGAAGGCCCGGGGCGCGGTCGGCTCCGACAGCTTCCGCGTGCTCACCATCGGCTTCCACCTGCCCTACGACTCGCCCGGGGCGATGCGCGATTTTGCGCGGCGCTTCGGCATCGACGCGCTCAACTGGGAGTTCCTCACGCCGTACGAGGCGCAGCTCGGGGAGCTCGTCGCGGATTTCGGGTTTTCGTACGCGCGCACGGCGTGGGGCTTCGACCACATCACCCAGGTCACGGTCGTGGACCAGGAAGGAAAGATTTACCGGCAGGTGTACGGAGACGATTATCCGCTCCGGCTGCTCATCGATCCGCTGAAGGAGTTGATCGAGGGCACGCCCGTGCCGATGAAGAGCCTCGCGGATTTCGTCGAGCGCGTGCGCATCCTCTGCACCGTCTACGATCCCCGCACCAATACCTACCGCTTCAAGACCTCGGTGATCGGGGAAGTCATCTCCTTCGCCGCGATCACCATCACCATCGTCTGGTTCATCTGGTTCGAGCGCCGGCGCCGGCGGCAGGTTGGGCGGCGTTGAGCGCCGGCACGCGCGGCCCGGCGGGTCGCGCCATAGCGGCAACCCCTGAGCGAAAGGGTTTTTCAGCCCGGCGCGATTGATTTGCGTCAAGGTGCCGCGGGCACCGCCACGCTACGATGGGTTCGCACGCCGCTCGATCGTGCGGCGTGAAGAGAAACCCGACCGACGCGCGTGCTCAGACTCATACAGAACGCCGGGCGCTGGCTGTTTTACCGCGCCGACGCCCTGTTCAACCGGGTGTTCGGCGACCGGCTCAACCCGCTCTATTACCTCGGGGGCATCGCGTACTGGCTGATGTGGCTCGCGGTGGCGAGCGGCCTCTACCTCTACATCTTCTTCCGCACCGGCGTCGAGGAAGCCTACCAGTCGGTCGAGTACCTGACCCACCAGCAATGGTGGCTGGGCGGCGTCATGAGGAGCGTGCACCGCTACGCCTCGGATGCGATGGTGCTCGCGATGCTGCTGCACCTCATCCGGCATTTCGTTTTCGACAACTACCGCAGCTTCCGCTGGTTCTCGTGGGTGTCGGGGATCGTGGTGCTGTGGCTCGTCTATGCGAGCGGCATCAACGGTTACATGCTGCCGTGGGACCGGCTCGCGCAATTCGTCGTGATCGGCACCGCCGAATGGCTCGATGTCCTGCCGATGTTCAACGGCACGCTCATCCGCAACTTCATCGCGGAGGGGGCGGTCAACGACCGCCTGTGGTCGCTGCTCACGTTCATCCACATCGGGCTGCCGCTCGCGGTGCTGGCATTGCTCTGGATCCACACCCATCGCGTGCCCGGCGCCCATACCCGCCCGCCGTGGCCGGTCGCGGCCGCGACCACTGCGGCGCTGGTGATCCTCGCGCTGGTAAAGCCCGCGACGAGCCAGGGCGGGCCGGCGGATCTGTCCACCGCGATCACGACGGTCGATCTCGACTGGTTCTACCTTCCGGTCTACGCGGCGCTCTACCGCTTCACGCCGGTCGAGGTGTGGCTGCTGGTGGGCGGAGCGACCATCCTGTTCCTCGCCGCGCCGTGGCTGCCGCCGAAGCGCCGCCGCAAGGAGGGCTTCCATATCTTCGTCCATCCTGACAACCGCATCATCCCGGTGCGCGATGGCGAGCGGCTGCTGGAGGCCGCCCTGCGCGAGGACATCCGGATCCCGTTCGATTGCCGCAACGGCGGCTGCGGCACCTGCAAGGGGTCTCTGCTCTACGGCGAGGTGGATTACGGCGACTATCAGGACACCGCGCTCACCGCCGAGGAACGCAAAGGGGGAAAGCTCCTGCTGTGTTGCGCGACCCCGCGCTCGGACCTCGAGATCGAGTACGTGCCGGTCGAGCAGCCGGGAAGCCATCCGGTGCGGAGCTACACCGCGCGGGTCGCGAAGTTGAACCGCCTCACGCACGATGTGATGCAGGTGATCCTCAAGATCGAGGGCGAGAGGGTTCCGTATTTCTACGCCGGGCAGTACATCAATGTGCTGCTGCCGGACGGCCAGAAGCGCAGCTTCTCGTTCGCCACCGCACCGCACGAGCGCGACCATATCGAGCTGCAGATCCGCTGGATTGCGGACGGGCTGTTCACGACCCACGTGTTCACCGGGATGAAGGAAGGCGACCGGCTGCAGTTCGAAGGGCCGCTTGGCGCATTCTTCCTGCGCGAGGAGGGCGACAAGCCGATCATCTTTGTCGCGGGCGCCACCGGCTTCTCCCCGGTGAAGAGCATGCTCGAGCACGCGTTTCACACCGGCATCATGCGGCGCATGTACCTCTACTGGGGCGTGCGCAGCCTGCGCGACTTCTATCTGCCGGAGCTGCCGCGCCGGTGGGAGCGCGAGCATCGGAATTTCAGTTTCATTCCGGTGCTCTCGGAGCCGGAGCCCGAGGACCACTGGACGGGGCGCACCGGGTTCGTGCACGAGGCGATCCTCGCCGATTTTCCGGATCTTTCCCGCCATCAGATCTACGCCTGCGGATCGGCCGCCATGGTCCAGGCCGCGCATCCGGCGTTCCTCGCGCACGGCATGTCGGAGCACGACTGCTTCGCGGACGCGTTCCTGCTCGCGCCGCAGCTGCGCGACGCGGCCCCTGAAATGGTCAGGTTGGGAGGGCGCCCATGAGCACGCTCGCCCGCTACCTCATTCAGGGCATGCTCTACGCGGCGTTCGCGGCGACGGTCGGCTATTTCTCGAACGCGCCGACCTACCGGCATCTCGGCGCGGATGACGCGCTGGTGCGGCTCTCGTTCAGCCACGCCGCCCAGCGCGTTGCGCCCTGCCGCGAGCGCACGCCCGAGGAGCTGGCAAAGCTCGCGCCGAACATGCGCGCGCCTCTCGACTGCCCGCGCGAGCGCTCCCCGGTGACGGTCGAGCTCGAGCTGGACGGACGGCTCGTCTTTCGCAACGTCGTGGCGCCCGCCGGCTTGCGGCGCGATCTCGCGTCCACCGTCTACTGGCGCCAGGCGGTCGCCGCCGGCGAACACCGCTTCACCGCGCGCATGAAGGACCGGCCCGAGGGCGGGTTCAACTTCGTGAAGGACGTGGTCGTCGAGCTGGCGCCCGGACGCGTGCTGGTGATCGATTTCGACGGAACGCGCGGCGGATTCCTGTTCAGGATGTAGTTTGCTTGATGAAGATCAAGCGCAGCGTCCCCGCGGCACGGTAGCGTTCCCCATCAGCCTTGCATGGTGCGTGATCGTCGTGGTGGAAGCGGACACAGCCTGGACGGGCGGGCGGGATCGGGGGCCAGGGGTTCCGGGGGCCCTGCGCGCGCTCGAGCGCGCGTTCGACCTCGTGTTTCGCGCCGTCGCGAACCCCTGGCGCCACCTCGGCGCGCTCGGCTTCTTTTTCTTCTGGGTCGCAACCGCAAGCGGGATCTACCTCTACTTGTTCTTCGACACGAGCGTCACCGGCGCCTACGAGTCGGTCGAGCGCCTCACCCACGGGCAATGGTACGCGGGCGGCGTCGTGCGCAGCCTTCATCGCTACGCGTCCGGCGCGATGGTCGCGACCGTGGCGCTGCATTTCGTGAAGGAGCTCGTCGGGCGCCGGTTCGCCGGCTTTCGCTGGTTCTCCTGGGTGAGCGGGGTGCCGCTGGTGTGGCTGTTGCTTGCTTCCGGGATCACGGGCTACTGGCTCGTGTGGGACCGTCTCGCGCAGTTCGTGGCGATGGCGACCGCCGAGTGGTTCGACGCGCTGCCGCTCTTCGGCGAGCCGATCGCGCGCAATTTTGCTTTCCCCGCGGCGGTGAGCGACCGGTTTTTCACGCTCATCATGTTCCTGCACGTCGCGCTGCCGCTCGCGCTGCTCGCCGGCATGTTCGTGCACATCCAGCGCGTCAATTACGCGGACGTCCTTCCCGCGCGCGCTCTCGGATGGGGGGCGTTCCTCGCCCTGCTCGCGCTCGCACTCGCGAAGCCGGCACTGAGCCAGGGCGCGGCCGACCTCGCAACCGAGCCGCAGACGCTCGCGCTCGACTGGCTCGTGCTCGGCTTCTACCCGCTCATCTACCGCTTTTCGCCCGAGGCGCTGTGGATCGTTGCGGCTGCGGCGACGCTTGGCCTGCTCATACTGCCGTTCGCGGCGCGTGGAGAACGCGTGCCGGTCGCGCGTGTGGACCTCGCCAACTGCAACGGCTGCGCGCGCTGCTTCGCGGACTGCCCCTACGCGGCGATCGTCATGCAACCACGCGCCGGCGGAAAGGCGGGGCAGAAGCACGCCGCGGTCGTTGCGGGGCTGTGCGCGGGATGCGGCATCTGCACCGGGGCCTGTCCCTCGTCCACGCCGTTCCGAAGCAGCGAGCGGCTCGTGACCGGCGTCGACATGCCCCAGCAGCCGATTGATGCGGTGCGTGCCGAGCTGGAGAGAAAGCTCGCGCGGCTGCACGGGGAAGGACGCGTGGTGGTTTTCGGTTGCGAGCAGGCCGCCGCGCTGCACGGTTGTGCCGGGCGCGGCGCGGCGACATTGAGCCTCACCTGCGTGGGGCAGCTGCCACCCGCGTTCGTGGAGTACGCGTTGCGGCACGGAGCCGACGGGGTGCTCGTCGCGAGCTGCCTCGAGGGTGAGTGCGTCTATCGGATCGGTGATACGTGGACGGCACAGCGGCTCGCAGGCGAGCGCGAGCCGCACCTGCGCGTGACGGTGCCGCGCGAGCGCTTGAGGGTCGTTCGCGCGGGCGCAGGCGAAGAGAAGACGCTCGCGCAGGCGCTTACCCGCTTCCGGGAAGCGCTCGCGCGGATGCCGAGGAACGAGCCGCGCGGATCCTCGCGCAGCAAAGCGCCGCGTGCGCTGGCCGCCGCACAGACGGGAGCCCGCGGATGAAGGCGATTTCGCGGAGCGTCGTTTCGAATCCGCCCTCGTTCCGGAGTGCGGCCTGGCGCGCAGGGTTGGCGGACACGCGCTACGATCTCGCTGTGCCGCAGGACGCGCGGCGCATGCTCGCGACCGGTTGGCTCCTGCTCGGGCTTGCCTCCCTCATTGGCGCCGGACTGTTCTCGTTGCTGCTGGTGCTCGCTCGCACACCCTACCTGCAGCATCTCTTCCCGGTGGAGAACTTCTTCCGCGTGGCGCTGGTCGTGCACGTCGATCTTTCGGTGCTGGTCTGGTTCGGTGCGCTGGGCGGCGTGCTCTGGAGCCTCAATAGCACCGGCAGGCTGCTGGGACTTGCCTGGGTCGCGCTTGCGCTCGCCGCGGCCGGCGCGGTGCTGATGAGCCTCGCGCCGTTCTTCGGCCACGGCATTCCGATCATGAGCAATTACGTGCCGGTGATCGACGAGCCCTTGTTTCTCGGGGGGCTCGCGGTATTCGGGTTCGGTTTCCTGCTGCTCACGATCCGCTCGCTCACCGCGGTCCCGCGTGTGGGCACGCGCCCCGACGGGGCGGCTTCCCTGCGTTTCGGGCTGAATGCTTCCGCAGTGGCGGCGGCGATGGCGTTGATCGCGTTCGTCTGGACCTTGCTGACGATCCCCCACGGCATCCCGCGGCCCGGCTATTTCGAAGTGCTGTTCTGGGGCAGCGGCCACGTGATCCAGTTCGCCTACACGCTCTTCATGCTGGTCGCGTGGTTGTGGCTTGCGTCGGAATCCGGCACGCGCGTGCCGCTCACGCCGCGGGTGACTCTGCTCATGTTCTGGATCGCACTCGTGTCGGTGTTCCTCACGCCGGTGATCTATCTTGCGTTCGACGTGACCTCGGCGTATCACCGCAAGCTCTTCACGTGGCTGATGGAGTTCGGGGGCGGACTCGCGATCCTGCCGGTGAGCCTTGCGGTCGTGATCGGAATTGCACGCGGCCGCGCGGCCGCGCCCGCGCAGCAGCCGCTCAAGGCCGCGCTCATCTCCTCGCTCGTGCTGTTCGGCGTCGGCGGCCTCATCGGCTTCACCATCCACGGCAGCAACACCCGGATTCCCGCCCACTACCACGGCTGCATCGTGGGGGTGACGCTGGCGCTGATGGGGCTCACCTACCTGCTGCTGCCGCGGCTCGGGTTCCGCGCGCCCGCGCCCGGTCTCGCCACCCTGCAGGCGTATCTCTACGGCGCCGGCCAGCTGCTGCACGTCCTGGGGCTCATGTGGTCGGGCGGCTATGGCGTGCAGCGCAAGGTGGCGGGCGGCGAGCAGGTGCTGCGCAGCTTCGGCGAGATCGCGGGGATGGGGCTGATGGGGCTGGGCGGGCTGATCGCGGTGGCCGGGGGCTTCCTTTTCGTCGTCGTCGTCGCGCGGGCGATATGGCCGGCGGGCTCGGCGCGGGCGGGCGATGGCGGCCGCAGCGCCTGAAGCGGCCGCGCGCGCGGCGCGCCTGCTCGCGCAGGTTGCAACCGCCGGGGCCGCGCTCGTGCTGGTGGTGATCGTGGCGAGCGCCTATCTGCGGCTCGCGCAAGCCGGGCAGGGCGCGTCGCTGATGATCGAGATCATGCGCGTCATCCACCGCATCGCCGCCGCCACGGTGGGGGTTCTCGTGGTCGTCATCGCGGTGGTGTGCTGGGGCGCCGCGCGCGACTTCATCCGGCAGTCGCTCGCCGCCGGTGCGATCGTCGCCCTCACGCTCTTCCTCTCCGTACTCGGCCGCGCCACGCCGGGGGCGGAATTGCCCGCCGTGACGCTCGGCAACCTGCTCGGCGGCATGGTGATGCTCGGGTTGCTGTGGTGGATGGCTCTTGCCGCACGCGCCGCGGGCGGTCCGCAGCGGGGCGGGCCGCCGCCGCGGATGTGGGGCGCGCTCGTTCTTCTCGCGGTGCAGATCGGGCTGGGCGCACTGGTGAGCGCCAATCAGGCGGCCGCGAGCTGCCCGGGCTTTCCCGGCTGCAGTGGCGGGCTGTGGCCGGAGGACGCCTCGCTCGCCGCGCTCGACCCGTGGCGCGCGCCGCAACCGCTTTCCGGGGAGGCGCTCGCCGAGGATCCGGTACGGCGCGCGCTGCACATGGTGCATCGTTTCGGCGCGCTCATCCTGCTCGCCTACTGGGCTGCGCTCGCCGCGTGGATGCAATGGCAGCAGCAGCCGGCATGGCCGCACGCCGCCGCCGCGTGCGCGATGCTTGCCGTGCAGGCGTTACTTGGGATCGCGACGGCGCTCTCCGCGCCGGGCCTGGTGCTGCCCGTCCTGCACAATGCCTGGGCGGCGCTGACCGTGGTGGTCGCCGCTGGCGCCGCCTTTCACTCGAGATCGGCGGAGGCGGCGGGCGTGTCGGCCGCGTGCCAGACCGTCACCTCGAAATAGCCCTCCGGGACGAAGCGGCAGCGGTAATCGAAGCCGTTCGCCTTGAGGATCCGGAAGAGGGGTCGCGGCTCGCAGGGAGCGAGCATCACCACCTTCTTGCCGCGCGGCAGCTCCTCGAGCGTTTCCAGCATGCGCTCGAGCGGCTGCGGCGGCACCCAGGTCCGCGCGTCGATTTCCCGGAACAATTCGAGTGTGCTTTTCGCCGCTCCCGTGCTCATGGCACCGCCTCGGTCGTGACGCAACCGTGCGCCCGCTGCAGCTGCCCGCCGGCCGGGTGAGGCGCGCGCGGGACAGCGAGGCCCTAGCATAGGAGAGGCCCCGCGGGCGCTTCCTTGATGCCCATCAAGAAAAACGCCGCGCATCACGCCCCGGGCGCGGGGCGGTCGAGAACCAGGTTGAATACCGAGGAATCGACGGTAACGACATGGCGCAGCCGCTCGCTCACCTCGACGAAGACGCGGTCGCCGTGGCGCGCGAGCCGCCGCAGCAGCCGTTGCAGGTCGGGCAGCCGCGCCTGCTCGATCTCTTCCACCACCAGGGTGACGGAGGCGCGGGTGCGCCGCAGCAGCCGCGCGAGGCGCCGCGAGCAGCGCCTGAAGAAGGCGCGGTCCAGGCCGCCGTGGAGCCGGATGTGCAGGCGGGGAACGGACTCGGCGAGGAACTTCAACTCCATGCTGGCCGCGCCTTTCCGGAGGTAACGCCGGGTCGCGCGCTCGATGGAGGCGAGCCACCGGCTCGCCGCGGCGGCGTCCTCGGCGCGCGGGGCCGCGAAGTTCCGGTCCACATAGTCGCGCATCGCGAGCGCCGCGATCCAGTCCACGACGGCGAGCGGGATCTTCTCCGGTGCGAGCCAGGGCAGGCTGCGCGCGAAATGGAAAGCGCGCCGCAAGCCTCCGCGGATGATGCCTTTGCGCAGCAGTTTCATGATGATCGCGATCTTCTCGTGCCCCGTGTACTCGCCGCGATACACCGGGTCGGCCATGTGCCGGATCTTGTTGCGCAGGCGCTCGGCGATGGCGCGGTCCGTGAGCAGGCGCCGGTACAGGGCGATGTATCCGCCCACCATCTCGTCATAGCGCATCCGCTTGGGAATGACATTGGTCCGCACCTTGGTGTTGTCGGTGTGGTCGGCGTCCGGGATGAGGCGGCCCTCGCGCGCCAGGCGCTCGTGCAGCGGCGTCTTCGGCAGCGCGGTGAGCAGCCCGATCATCGCGACCTGGATGCCGGCGTCGCGGATGAAGCGGCATTGCAGGTCGAAGGTCGCCGGCGTGTCGTTGTCGAAGCCCACGATGAACCCGGCGAGCACGTCGATGCCGTAGGAGTAGATGCGGCGGATCGAGGTGAGCGGGTCCTCGTGGATGTTCTGCGTCTTGCGCGTGTCCTTCAGCGTCTGCGCGTCCGGCGACTCGATGCCGATGAACACCCAGGTGAAATTGGCCGCGCGGAAGAGCTGCATCAACTCGCGGTCCTGCGCGAGGTTGAGCGAGGCCTCGGTGCCGAACAGGAAACGGTAGCCGTGGCGCTCCTGGTAGGCGCGCAGAAAGCGCAGGAGGTCCTTGGCGACCGCCTTGTTCCCGATCAGGTTGTCGTCGACGAAGAAGACGTTGCGCACGCCGCGCGCGCGCAGCGCATCGAGCTCGCGCTCGACCTGGGCGAGCGTCTTGAAGCGCGGGCGGCGCCCGAACATCACGATGATGTCGCAGAACTCGCAGCGGAACGGGCACCCGCGCGAGAACTGCAGCGTCGCCGTGCTGTACTTCTCGAGCTTGAGCAGGTCGAAGCGGGGCACCGGGGAATCAGCAAGCGCCACGGTCCCGGTCTCGCGGTAGAGTGCGCGCGGCCGCCCCGCCGCGAAATCGCGGCAGAACTCCGGCCAGGCGTATTCCGCCTCGCCGACGACGACGGCATCGGCAAGCGCGGCGTAGAGCTCCGGGAGCAGCGAGGCGTAGCTGCCCCCCGCTACCGTGTAGTATCCCCGCGCGCGAAAGTGGCGCAGCAGCTGCGCCTGGCGCCGGTGCTGCGCGCCCATTCCGCACACGCCCACGATGTCGGCGCGCGGCTCGAGCGGCACGGGCTCGATGTTCTCGTCGACGATCTGCACCTGCCAGTCGGCGGGGCAGAGCGCGGCGAGGGTGGCGAGCCCGAGCGGGGGATTCAACGCGCGCTTGCCGGGCAGGATCTCGCGCAGCGCCCAGCGAAAGCTCCAGAAGCTCTCGTCGAAGCGCGGATTGACCAGCAGCAGCCGGACGGTCACGTGGTGTGCCGCTGCATCAACTGGAGCACGGCAGGGTCGAGAGCTTGCGGGTCTTGCGGCGCGCCGGAGGCAGACGGGACGGCTTGCGCTCGCGGCCCGGGGCTGTACCAGGCGAACCTGCGGTGCAGCTTCACCACCTCGCCGACGATCAGCAGAGCCGGCGACGCCAGCCCCACCGCCGCCACCAGGTCGGGGAGCGTCTGCAGCGTGCCGGTCACCACGCGCTGCCCGTCGGTCGTTGCGGACTGCACGGCGGCCGCGGGCGTCGCTGCGGGCAGCCCGTGCCGAACGAGCTGGCGGCAGATTTCGGGCATGCTGCCCAGTCCCATGTAGACGACCACGGTCTGCTGCGGGCGCGCGAGCGCTTCCCAGTCGAGGTTGACCGTGCCGTCCTTCAGGTGCCCCGTGACGAAGACGCACGATCGGGCGTGGTCGCGGTGCGTGAGCGGGATGCCCGCGTAGCCCGCGCACCCGGACGCGGCCGTGATGCCGGGCACGACCTCGAACGCGACGCCGCAGGAGGAGAGCGCCTCGATCTCCTCGCCGCCGCGCCCGAACAGGAACGGGTCTCCGCCTTTCAGGCGCACCACGCGCTTGCCCGCGCTTCCCAGGCGCACGAGGAGCTTGTTGATCTCCTCCTGCGACATCGAGTGGCGGTTGCAGCGCTTGCCGACGTAGATGCGCTCGGCATCGCGCCGCACGAGGTCGAGAATGCCCTCGCCGATCAGGCTGTCGTAGACCACGACGTCGGCCTGCTGCATCACCCGCACCGCGCGCAGCGTCAGCAGATCCGGATTGCCCGGGCCGGCGCCAACGAGGTGCACGACTCCCCGTTCCGTGACCTCGTCCGCCCCGGCTCCGAAGCGCGTACCGTGGGGGCCCGGGACCGGCACGGCGGAGGTCTCGACGGCGGCCGGCATGACGAACGTGCAGAGCCGCGGCGCGTCCACCACGTTCACGGGTATGCGCATGGCTTTCGCGGCCTCGGACACCTGCTGGTTGACCGCGGCGTCGCCGGTCGCGGCGACGGCGAGATGCGCGTCCTGCAGGTATTCCGGCATGAACCGCGAGGCGACGTGGGAGACTGCGCCGGCTTCCGCCAGCTCGCGCACGGCCGGGCACAGCCCGGGGGCGATGCAGGTCACCCGCGCACCGGCTTCGAGCAGCTGCGTGATCTTGCGCGCGGCGGCCTCGCCGCCGCCCACGACGAGGCAGCGCTGGCCTCTGATATCCAGGAATAGCGGTAGGTAGTCCATCCCCCTCTCGACCGCGGCCGCGTTGCCGGGCGCGGTGATGGAAATCTACCGGGCAGCGCCTGGAATCCCCTTGATCTACATCAAAGATCGAGGACATCGGGCCCGCAAGGGGCGCCGGTTACGCCGCCGCACCCTCCGGGTCGAGCACGCCGCGCGCAGGATCAGGGAGCAGCGCGCAGCCGCGCTGCGAATCCCGGCGACATCCAGAGGCTGCCGTCGCGATCGACGATGAGCGCATCGAGTCCAGGCGTCGCCGTCACGAGCCGCATGCCCCGGTCCCTGCCCAGCACCATGATGGCCACGGACAGCCCGTTGACGGCCTCCATGTCCTGCGCGACCAGCGTGACTCCGCGCGGGCCGGCGGAGGGGTAGCCCGTGCGCGGATCGAGGATGTGGTGGTAGCGCACGCCGTCTTTCACGAAGTAGCGCTCGTAGTCTCCGGAGGAGACGACGAAACCGCGTTCGATCTCGAGCACGCCGATCAGCTGCTGCGGGGCGCGGGGGTCGCGCACGCCGATGCGCCACGGGCGCGCCCCGGGCGACCCGCTCGCAAGCACGTCTCCACCTCCGTTCACCATCGCGCGCGCGACTCCGCGGCGCTCGAGCGCCCGCAAGCCGGAGTGCAGGATGTAGACCTTGGCGATGCCGCCGAGATCGATGCGCATGCCGCGCTCGGCCAGGAACGCCGTGCCGGCGGCGCGATCGAGGCGCAGCTTGCGGTAGCCGACGCGGGGCAGCTGCGCGGCGATTTCCTCCGGCGCGGGCAGCCGCGTGTCGCCGGAGCGGAAGCGCCATCCCCGGAGCGAGCCCACCGTGACGTCGAAGGCGCCGGCGGAGCGCTCCGACACTCGCCGCGCCATCGCGAGCACTTCCATGAGCTCGGGCGGCACGCGCACGGCACGTGCGCCCGCCGCGTCGTTGATCGCGGAGACGACGCTCGCCGGGTCGTAGTGATTCATCATGTCGGAGAGGCGCCCCATCTCGCGGTAGGCCGCCTCGATCGCATCGCGCGCGGCCGTGGCGTCGGCTCCTTCCGCGGAGATCTCGACCACCGTGCCCATCAGCGGGCGCGCCTCGTCCACGCGTGCGCCCGCGGCCGTTCCCGCGCTCAGGGCGAGCGCAGCGAGGACGACGACGCCGTGGAGAAAGGAATCGCGTGGCATGAGGGCGGGTGAGAAAGACAGGAGATGGTAACCGCAGATAAACGCCGACGCACGCGGACGAAACATGGTGAGCGGTGAGCAGTGAGCGGAAAAAAATCAGTAAGCGGTGAGCGGTGAGCAGTGCCCCGGGAACTTCTGGAAAAAACCAAGTCCGATCTTACCGCTTACCGCTTACCGCTTACCGCTTACCGCTTACCGCTTACCGCTTACCGCTTACCGCTTACCGCTTACCGCTTACCGCTTACCGCTTCCGCGGCGTGCCCCCGGACAGGTTGACCTAGATCAAGGCCGGCGCGCGGCTCCGCGACGAAACTGGAACATTGGGCGGGGTTCCCCGGAACCCCGCCTCGTGCGGAGAGCAGGATTTCTTGGAGCGGGTTCGGAAAACCGTCTGCGCGTTCGCGCTACTCCTCGCGGGGCTGGCGCTGCTGCTCGCGGCCGGAGCCACCTCGCGCGCGGCGGACCTCGCCGCGACGTATCCCCAGGTACGGGGCTTCTTTCCCGGTGCCGACCGTTACGGCGAGCTCGAAGGTGCTCCGCGCGCGGCGGCGGTGCACCGCGGGACCGAGCTTCTGGGCTACGTGTTTCTCACCGACGAGGTGGTGCGGATTCCCGCCTACTCGGGCCGCCCGATCAACACGCTGGTCGGCTTCGACATGTCCGGCCGCATCACGGGCCTCTCGATCGTGCGCCACGAGGAGCCGATCCTCGCCGTCGGCATCAGCGAGGAGCAGCTCAAGCACTTCGCCGACCAGTACCGCGGCAAGTCGGTGTTCGACCGCATCGCCGTGGGCGCGGAGCGGGCAGGATACGTTGCGATCGACACGATCTCCGGGGCGACGATCACGGTGATGGTGCAGAACCAGACCGTCATGCTCGCGGCGCGGCTCGTCGCCGAATCCCGCGGAATGGCGCCCGCGCTGGGAATTCCCGCCATGGCGTCGGGGTCGGCGCGACAGGACCCGGCGGCCGGGCGCGCGCAGGGCCCCCCGGTGCCGGGCTGGACGGATCCGGGGCGCGCACCGCCGGCGGCAGAAGCGGCCGATTTCGCGGGGCCCGCGGGGGAGGAACCGCTCTGGGTAAGCGTGTGGCGGCACCGCGCGTTCGAAATCGCTGTGCTCACCGTGAGCCTGGTGCTCCTCGCGATGATCCTCATCTTCCAGGACTGGCTCGCGCGGCGCCCGCGGCTCGTCGCGTGGGTGCGCAACGCCTTCCTCGTCTACACGCTGTTCTTCATCGGCTGGTACGCGCTCGCGCAGTTGACCGTCATCAACGTGCTGACCTTCACGCACGCCGTCATGCGCGACTTCAATTGGGATCGCTTCCTGCTCGACCCGATGCTCTTCATCCTGTGGTCGTTCGTGGCGGTCACCCTGCTCCTGTGGGGGCGGGGGGTCTACTGCGGGTGGCTGTGCCCGTTCGGCGCGCTGCAGGAACTCGTGAACAAGGTGGGCCAGCGCCTGGGCGCACCCCAAATCGAGCTTCCCGACGTCGTCCACGAGCGGCTGTGGGCGGTGAAGTACGTGATCCTCATCGTGCTGTTCGGCATCTCGCTGCAGTCCATGGGGAACGCGGCGGTGTACGCCGAGGTGGAGCCGTTCAAGACGACCTTCGGCCTGCGCTTCCAGCGCGAGTGGCCGTTCATGCTCTATGCCGGGGCGCTCATCGCGGTGGCCCTCGTCAACCGCAAGTTCTTCTGCAAGTACCTGTGCGCGCTCGGCGCCGCGCTCGCGGTCCCCGGGCGGCTGCGGCTTTTCGAGTGGTGGCTGCGGCGGCGCAAGGAGTGCGGCAAGCCGTGCCAGGTGTGCGCCGTCGAGTGCCCCGTGCGCGCGATCCGGCGCACCGGGGAGATCAACGACGCCGAATGCCATTACTGCCTCGACTGCCAGGTCGTGTATTTCAGCGACCGGAAATGCCCGCCGCTGATCGAGCGGCGCAAGCGGCGCGAGCGCCGTACCGCGATCGTGCACCTCATCCGGGGCGAAGCCGGGGCATCAAAAAAGTAGCCGTGCCCCGGGGCGGGGGCCGCGGTCCGGATTGATTGATGCAGATCAAGGACGTCCGCTACCCCGGCTTCTACAGTTTTCGGGATAACCAAGCACATTCAATTACGCTAAAGGAGGAACGCATGAAGCGCGTTTTCGCCGTCCGCATGGCCGTTTTCGCCCTGGTCGCCGCGCTCGGGGCGGTTGCGTCGCATGCCCAGCAGGCGAAGGAGCCGGCCAAGCCCCAGGCCCAGGATAAATCGAAATCGAAATCGAAGCCGGTCCATCCCGGCACGCAGGCCGAGGACCTCATGTACCGCGGCGCGCCGGTGCCGCTGAAGCCGGGTCAGGCGCCGGACGTCGTGAGCCCCAAGGCGCCGCCGATGACGGTGGCGGAGTTCGAGCGCGCCAAGCAGGTCTACTTCGAGCGCTGCGCCGGCTGCCACGGCGTGCTGCGCAGTGGCGCGACCGGGAAGCCCCTCACGCCGGACATCACGCAGCCGCGCGGCAGCGAGTATCTCAAGGTGTTCATCAACTACGGCTCCCCCGCCGGCATGCCGAACTGGGGCACCTCCGGCGAACTGAGCGACAAGGACGTGGACATCATGGCGCGCTTCCTGCAGCACGCGCCCCCGACGCCGCCGGAATTCGGCATGAAGGACATGAAGGCCACGTGGAAGGTGATCGTGCCGCCGGAGAAGCGCCCGAAGAAGCAAATGAACAAGCTCAACCTCGAGAACCTGTTCTCGGTCACGCTGCGCGACACGGGCGAGGTGGCGCTGATCGACGGCGACTCGAAGAGAATCGTCAGCATCGTGAAGACCGGCTACGCCGTGCACATCTCGCGGCTGTCGTCCTCGGGGCGCTACCTCTACGTCATCGGGCGCGATGCGAAGGTCAACCTGATCGACCTGTGGCTGGAGAAGCCCGACAACGTCGCCGAGATCCGCATCGGGCTCGAAGCGCGCTCGGTCGACACCTCCAAGTACAAGGGCTACGAGGACCGCTTCGCGATCGCCGGCGCCTACTGGCCGCCGCAGTTCGTGATCATGAAGGGCGACACGCTCGAGCCGTTGAAGATCGTGGCGACGCGGGGGATGACCGTGGGCGAGCAGGAGTACCACCCGGAGCCGCGGGTGGCCGCCATCGTCGCCTCGCACACCAAGCCCGAGTTCGTCGTGAACGTGAAGGAAACCGGCAAGATCCTGCTGGTGGACTATTCCGACATCGACAACCTCAAGACCACGGAGATCGCCGCGGCGCGCTTCCTGCACGACGGCGGCTGGGACGCGACCAAGCGCTACTTCCTCGTCGCGGCCAACCAGTCGAACAAGATCGCCGTGGTGGACACGCAGGTGAGCCGGCTGCAGGCGCTGATCGACGTCGGCAAGATCCCGCATCCCGGGCGCGGCGCGAACTTCGTGGATCCGAAGTTCGGACCGGTCTGGGCCACCGGGCACCTGGGCGACGAGACGATCGCCGTCATCGGCACCGACCCGGCCAAGAACAAGCAGCACGCGTGGAAGGTCGTGCGCACGCTGAAGGGCCTGGGCGGAGGGTCGCTCTTCATCAAGACGCACCCGAAGTCGAAGAACCTGTACGTGGACACCGCGCTCAACCCCGACGCCAAGGCGAGCCAGTCGATCGCGGTATTCGAGATCGCGAACCTCGACCGGCCGTTCAAGGTGCTGCCCATCGCCGAGTGGTCCGGGATCAAGGACGGGCCGCGGCGCGTGGTGCAGCCCGAGTTCAACCGGGCGGGCGACGAGGTGTGGTTCTCGGTGTGGAACGGGAAGGACCAGGAGTCCGCAATCGTGATCGTGGATGACAAGACGCTCAAGCTCAAGCACGTGATCAAGGACAAGCGCCTCGTCACGCCCACGGGCAAGTTCAACGTGTACAATACCCAGCGTGACATCTACTAGAACCTATTTCATATATAGGCACGTGTGCGACGGAGGCGATCTGGGCGCAGTTCGAGGAGGAGGGCCCGAAGGAATAGGTCGATATTTCGAGGGTCCCCGACGAAGAAATGCGCCCAGATCGCCCCCTCCCTGCGGGTTGCGGCCAGGACGGCCGGCTGCGTCGTTGCTCTCCTGGACCATATCGACATATGGCCTTCGTCGGGCGCCTTGCATCCGGTCCGTCCTGGCCGCAACGCATCACGCGCCTATATATGAAACAGGTTCTAGACAGGAGAGATTCGGCATGCACATGCGCAACATCCTGATCGCGGCGGGAGCCGCGGGGGGCATCGTGATCGCGCCGGCGGCGCAGGCGGACGAGGCACTGCTCAAGAAGCACAACTGCGTCGCCTGCCACCAGATCGACAAGCAGACCGTCGGTCCCGCCTACAGGGACGTGGCGAAGAAGTACAAGGGCCAGAAGGACGCGGTCGCCGCGCTCTCGGCGAAGGTCAAGAAGGGCAGCCAGGGCGTCTGGGGCAAGATCCCGATGCCCCCCAACCCGGCGGTGCCCGACGGCGACATCAAGAAGATGGTGGAGTTCATCCTCTCCCGCTGATCCATCCCGGCGGGCCGGGGCCCGCGCCCCGGCCGGACGCACCCTCCTTTTTCCGTGCCGCACCGGGCGGCACCTGCTCTCCCCGCTTCCCGGTTGGGTATCCGCGCGCGGCATCGCGGCGGCCCATTTGACTTAGGTCAACTCGCGCCCCGCCCGCGGAAAAGCGCTTGATGCAGATCAAGGCCGCTTTTTGCGATTCGGCATAGACTGGGTTCGCCTTTTCCCGGAATCGTTTAGCGATATTTCCCGCCCAGAGGAGCCACAACATGAGGAAGCTCAGCATTGCACCGACGCTCGCCGCGGCCGCGGTGGCCGGTGTATTCGCCGTCACGGTGGCGTTCGTGCTCGACCCCGTCGCGCTCGCCCAGGACAAGCCGGCCGCGGAAAAACCCGCGGCCCCCCCGATGACCGATCAGGAGCGGGAGATCGCCAAGCGCATCTATTTCGAGCGCTGCGCCGGCTGCCACGGCGTGCTGCGCAAGGGCGCGACCGGCAAGAATCTCGAGCCGCACAACGCGATGAAGCTCGGGCAGCGGCGCCTCGAGACGATCACCGCGCTCGGCACCGACGGCGGGATGGTGAACTTCGACGACATCCTCACGAAGGAAGAGATCACCATCATCGCCAAGTACCTCCAGCATCCGCCCGACGTGCCGCCCGAGTGGGGCATGAAGGACATGATGGCGAGCTGGAAGCTCATCGTCCCGCCCGAGCAGCGGCCGAAGAAGCAGATGAACAAGTACAACCTCGCGAACGTGTTCTCGGTCACGCTGCGCGATTCGGGCGAGGTGGCCCTCATCGACGGCGACACCAAGCAGGTCATCAACATCGTCAAGACCGGCTACGCGGTGCACATCTCGCGCCTGTCGTTCTCCGGCCGCTACGTCTACACCATCGGCCGCGACGGGCTCACTTCGCTCATTGACCTCTGGATGGAGAAGCCGGAGGTGGTCGCGACGCTGAAGGCCGGGATCGACGCGCGCTCGGTGGACACCTCGAAGTTCAAGGGCTACGAGGACAAGTACGCGATCGTCGGCACCTACTGGCCGCCGCAGTACGTGATCACCGAGGGCGACACGCTGAAGCCGCTGAAGATCGTGTCCACCCGCGGCATTACGGTGGACGGCGAGTACCATCCCGAGCCGCGCGTCGCCTCGATCGTCTCCTCGCACATCAAGCCGGAGTGGGTGGTGAACATCAAGGAGACCGGCATGATCCTGCTGGTGGACTACTCCGACATCAAGAATTTGAAGACGACCAAGATCGAGTCGGCGAAGTTCCTGCACGACGGCGGGTGGGACGCCTCCAAGCGCTACTTCCTGGTGGCGGCGAACGCGGTCCACAAGATCGCCGCGGTGGACACCAAGACCGGGAAGCTCGCCGCGCTGATCGACACCAAGCGCATCCCGCACCCCGGGCGCGGCGCCAACTTCGTGCATCCGCAGTACGGCCCGGTATGGGCGACCGGCCATCTCGGCGACGCGGTGGTGACGCTGATTTCGACGCCCTCCGAGAAGAAGGAGCACGCCAAGTTCAAGAAGTACAACTGGAAAGTGGTGCAGGAACTGAAGGTGCCGGGCGCGGGGAACCTCTTCGTCAAGACGCACCCGAAGTCCACGAAGCTCTGGGTGGACCTGCCGCAGAACCCGGAGCGCGAGCTCGCCGAGGCGAACTTCGTCTTCGACCTGAAGGACCTGTCCAAGCCTCCGGTGAGGATCGACGTGGCCAAGGATGCGGGCCTGCCGGAGATGAAGGCGATCCGCCGCGCCGTGCACCAGGAGTACAACAACAAGGGCGACGAGGTGTGGATCTCCGTGTGGGCGGGCAAGACCGATCCGTCGGCGATCGTCGTGTACGACGACAAGACGCTCAAGGTGAAGAGCGTGATCAAGGGCCCGCGGATCATCACGCCCACCGGCAAGTTCAACGTCTACAACACGCAGAAAGACATCTACTAGGCAGCACGGAGCCGACCCCCGCCCCCGGCGCGGAAACGTGTCCGGGGGCGATTTTCAAGGGCCGCCCGTCAACCGATGCACAGGAGCATGGACATGAAACTCGCGACGATGGCCTCCGCCCTTGCGCTGGCGCTGGCCGGGGCAGCGGCGGCCGCGCCCCCCAACTGGGACAAGGTGACGAGGAAGGTGATCACGGTGTTCCAGACCGGGACCGCCTCGATGGAATGGACGCTCCACCGTCCCGATCACGCCGGCGCGCGCGGGATGCTCAAGGGCGAGAGCTGCGCGAGCTGCCACCACGACGAGGCGCCCGAGATCGGCAAGAAGATCGTGACGAAGCACGTGCTGGAGCCCGACGCGGACACCGTCAGGGGCAAGGCGGGGAGCATCCCGGTGACGGTGCAGGCCGCCTACGACGCAACCAACCTCTATCTCCGCTTCCAGTGGAAGGCGACGGGCTCGACCGGCGGGCGCAAGATGGACGAGAAGAACGCGGTGAAGCTCGCGGTCATGCTCGGCGACGAAAAAGTCGAGTACGCGAACATCGGCGGCTGCTGGGCGAGCTGCCATCACGACCTGCGCAGCATGCCTGACGTCAATCCCAACGCCGCGAAGCATCCGCGCGCGAAGGAGCTCGACATCCGCGCCAACGGGCCGACCAAGTATCTCAAGGAGAGCCGCACCGCGCTCGAGACGAAGGACAAGCCGCGTGGCGGCTGGGACAAGGTGAAGTCGGACTCCGAGATCGCGGCGGCGCTCAAGGACGGCCGCTTCCTGGAGATGTGGCAGTACCGCAGCGGTGAGCCGCCGCGCGAGGGCTACGTGCTCGACGCGCGGCGCCTGAAGGACGCGGCGGGCCTCGCGACCGGACGGGAGGAGGGCGGGCTCTGGACCGTGACCTTCACCCGCAGGCTCGCGGGCGGCAGCGGAATCCACGCCATTGCCGCGGGCAGGGCCTACAACCTGGGCTTTGCCATCCACGACAACCATTCGAACTACCGCTTCCACCACGTCTCGCTCGGCTACAGCCTCGGGCTCGACAATCCGAAGGCCGACATCAACGCGGTGAGGCAATGAGCCGCGGGGCAGCCCGGATCGCGGTCTCAGGCGGTTGGCGCGGCGCGGCGGCAGCCCTGTTGCTCGCGGCTGCGCCCGGCCTTGCGCTCGCGCAGGCAACGGTCGAGGTGAAGATGGAGGACTACAAGTTCATCCCCGCCGAGGTGAAGATCAAGCGGGGAACCACCGTCAAGTGGACGAACACCGAGCGCCGCACCTCCCACTCGGTGGTGTTCATCGTGGAGAAGTTCGAGTCCGACCGGCTCTTCCCCGGGGAGTCCTACCAGAGGAAATTCGACAAGCCGGGGACCTACGCCTACACCTGCGGTCCGCATCCCGAAATGAAGGCGGTGATCATCGTCACCGAATAGGGTGTTGCCCGCCGGATTACCCGCGGCGCGGCGGGTTTCTTGCACCGCGCGGGATCTTTGTTGATCCAAATCAAAGCCGGGGCGGCCCTCCTCCCGCATCTTGTCCATATGAAAGGCAGGGGTGCGTTGTGGGCGGGCCTCGCGCTCGCGTGCGCCGCGGGCGCGGCCGGAGCGGAGCCGGTGGCGCCGGCGCGCGAGGCCGAGCTGATCGGCATGGTGCGACAGGATTGCGGATCGTGCCACGGCCTCACGCTGAAAGGCGGGCTCGGTCCGCCGCTCGTCGCCCCGGCGCTCAAGGACAAGCGGATGGAATTGCTGAAGCACGTCATTCTCTGGGGCCGGCCCGGCACGCCGATGCCCCCGTGGCGCAGCTTTCTTACCGAAGCGGAGGCCGAATGGATCGCAGTCCGCCTGTTGAAGGGGTTTCCCGATGAACGCTAGGGTGATGCTGGCGGCCGCCGCTCTGCTCGCCGCAGGCTGCGCGCAGCTCGGGCTGCGCGGCACCGGGGATCTCGGCGTGATCGTCGAGCGCGGGGCGGGACGGCTCCAGGTGGTCGACACCACGCGGCAGGCGCGGACCGGCACGGTCGCCGGCCTCGGCGACCTGTCGCACGCTTCCGTCGTCTATTCGCGGGACGGGCGCTACGCGTACGTGTTCGGGCGCGACGGCGGGCTCACCAAGGTGGACCTGCTGCGCATGCGCATCGACCGGCGCATCGTGCAGTCCGGCAACAGCATCGGAGGCGCGATCTCGCAGGACGGGCGGTTGATCGCCGCGGCCAACTACGAGCCGGGCGGAGTGAGGGTCTTCGATTCCGACACGCTCGAGCTGCTCGCCGACATCCCGGCGACCTGGGGCGACGGCAGCCAGCGCGCGAAGGTGGTGGGCCTCGAGGACGCCGCGGGCAGCCGCTTCGCCTTCAGCCTGTTCGAGGCCGGCGAGATCTGGGTCGCCGACCTCTCCGTGCCGCGCGCGCCGAAGATCCAAAAGTTCGCCAATGTCGGGCGCCAGCCCTACGACGCGCTCATCACCCCGGACGGGCGCTATTACATCGCGGGGCTGTTCGGCGAGGACGGCCTGGCGATGCTCGACCTGTGGCATCCCGAGCGCGGGGTGCGGCGCGTGCTCGACGGCTACGGCCGGGGCGAGCAGCCGCTGCCCGTCTACAAGATGCCGCACCTAGAGGGCTGGGCGATGGCGGGCAGCCTCGCTTTCCTGCCCGCGATCGGGCGCCACGAGGTGCTGGTCGTGGATACCGCGACCTGGCGCGAAGCCGGCCGCATCCCGGTGGCCGGCCAGCCGGTATTCGTCATGGCGCAGCCGGACGGGCGGCAGGTGTGGGTGAACTTCGCGTTTCCCGACGCCGAGAAGGTCCAGGTGATCGACGCGGAGCGGCGCAAGGTGGTGCAGACGCTCACGCCGGGACGCGCCGTGCTGCACATGGAATTCACGCCGCGCGGGGAGGCGGTGTGGATCTCGGCGCGCGACGACGACCGCGTGGTCGTCTACGACACCGCAAGCTTCGAGCGCAGGGCAGTGCTCGCCGCGGACAAGCCGAGCGGCATCTTCTTCAGTTCGCGCGCCCACCGGATCGGATTCTGACATGGACGACTTCGAGTTCCGCCTGTTGAACGAGTTCCAGCACGCTTTCCCGCTGCACTCCCAGCCGTTCAGGACGATCGCGGGCCGGCTCGGCGTGGATGTCGCGGCCGTTCTCGGCGCATACGCACGGCTCGGGGCGCGCGGCGCTCTGAGCCGGATCGGCGCGGTGTTCGGGCCGAACCGCGTCGGGGCGAGCACGCTCGCCGCGATGCGCGTGCCCGAGGAGCGCCTGCACGAGGTGGCACGCCGGGTGAGCGCGCGGCCCGAGGTCAACCACAACTACGAGCGCGAGCACGAGTGGAACCTCTGGTTCGTCGCGACGGCGCAGGATGCGGCCGCGCTCGCGGCCGCGCTCGGCGCGGTCGAGCGCGAGTGCGGGCTGCCGGTCATGGCGCTGCCGCTCATCGAGGACTACCACATCGACCTCGGCTTCGACCTGCGCGACGGACGGGCGCGGGTGCGGGGCGCGCGCAACGGCGGCGGCGGGCCGCGCGTGCTCACCGGCGCGCAGCGCGCGCTGGTCGCCGCGCTGCAGCGCGGGCTCCCGCTCGTCGCCCGGCCGTACGCGGAGCTGGGAGCGCGAGCGGGCATGACCGAAGCCGAGGTCGTGGCGCTGATCGAGCGCTGGGCCGCCGACGGCACGATCAAGCGCTTCGGCGTGGTGGTGCGCCACCACGAGCTCGGCTACGGGGCGAACGCGATGGTGGTGTGGGACGTCCCGGACGAGGAAGTGACGGCCGTCGGCCACCGGGTCGCCGGCGCGGACGCGGTCACCCTGTGCTACCGGCGGCCGCGCCGGCTGCCGGAGTGGCGCTACAACCTCTTCTGCATGATCCACGGGCGCGACCGCGCGCAGGTCGCGGGAGAGATCGAGGCGCTGCGTGCGCGCTGCGGGCTCGAGCGCTACCCGTACGCGGTGCTCTTCAGCCGCCGCCGCTTCAAGCAGCGCGGCGCGCGCTACGTCACCGGAATGGCGGAATCATGGATCCCCTCGACCGCGCCATCGTGAATCGCCTGCAGGCGGGCTTCCCGGTCGTCGAGCGGCCGTTCGCGGCGGCTGCGCGGGAACTCGGCACGAGCGAGGACGAATTGATCGCGCGCCTCGAAGAGCTCCTCGAGCGGGGCGTGCTCACGCGCTTCGGGCCGATGTACCAGATCGAGCGCATGGGCGGCGCGTTCAGCCTCGCGGCGATGCGCGTGCCGCGGGCCGATTTTGAGAGGGTGGCGGGCATCGTCAATGCCATGCCGGAGATCGCCCACAACTACGAGCGCGAGCATGACTTCAACATGTGGTTCGTGCTGGCGACCGAGACCCGGGAAGGCATCGGAGCCGCCATCGGAAGGATCGAGGCCGCGACCGGCTACATCGTGTTCAATTTTCCCAAGCTGAAGGAGTATTTCGTCGAGCTCAAGCTCGCGGTATGAGCGCCATGAACGACATGATCCAGGCAGGGATCGACGCAACCGACCGGCGCATCGTGCTCGCTACCCAGGGCGGGCTGCCGCTCGAGCGCGAGCCCTACGCGGCGGTGGCGCGCGCGGCGGGCGTGCCGGCCGGCGAAGTGATGCGGCGGCTGCGGCGTATGCTCGACTGCGGGATCATCCGGCGCATCGGCGCGGTGCCGAACCACTACGCGCTGGGATTCAAGGCGAACGGCATGTCGGTGTGGGACGTGGACGACGCGCGCGTGGACGCCCTCGGGCCGCGCGTGGGCGCGCTCGAGTTCGTGAGCCACTGCTACCAGCGGCCGCGGGTGCCGCCGCACTGGCCGTTCAACCTGTTCGCGATGGTGCATGAGCGGGACCGCGGCGAAGTCGGCGAGAAGCTCGCCGTGATCGCGGCACTCCTCGGGGACGCATGCCGCGGGCACGAGGTGCTCTACAGCACGCGCATCCTGAAGAAGACGGGCCTCCGGCTCGCCGGGTGATGCGCGACGGGTAATGGGTAATGAGTGATGGGTGACGCGCAACGAGCAACGAGTAACGAGTAACGAGTAATGAGCGACGTGCCATGTTCCGATTGACGCAATTCATGCAGGAGGTCCGGAATCCGACGCCGCCCGGTCCGCGGATCAATCCGCGAGGACCGGTGGTGATCTGGAACCTCATCCGGCGCTGCAACCTCACCTGCAAGCACTGCTACTCGATCTCGGCGGACCGCGACTTCCCCGGGGAGCTTTCCACGCAGGAAGTGTACGCGGTGATGGACGATCTCGCGCGCTTCGGCGTGCGGGTGCTGATCCTCTCGGGCGGCGAGCCGCTGCTGCGCGCCGACGTCTTCGACATCGCCCGGCGCGCCAAGGCGATGGGGTTCTACGTCGGGCTCTCGTCCAACGGTACGCTGATCGACGGGGACAGCATCGGGAGAATCGCCGGGGTCGGGTTCGATTACGTGGGCGTGAGCCTCGACGGCATGCGGGAGACGCACGACCGCTTCCGGCGCAAGCAGGGCGCGTTCGACGCCTCGCTCGCGGGCATCCGGCTCTGCCGCGACGCGGGGATCAAGATCGGCATCCGCTTCACCGTCACGCAGGACAACGCGCACGACCTGCCGGCGCTGCTCGCGCTCGCGGACGCGGAGCGCATCGACAAGTTCTACCTCTCGCACCTGAACTACGCCGGGCGCGGCAACGTCAACCGCAAGGACGACGCGATGCTCGCGACCTCGCGCCGCGTGATGGACGCGCTGTTCGAGGCCTGCTGGCGGCACCTCGAGGCGGGCACGCCGAAGGAGTTCGTCACCGGCAACAACGACGCCGACGGGGTGTATTTCCTGCACTGGGTGCGCCGGCGTTTTCCGGAGAGCGCGGCGCACGTCCGCGCGAAGCTCGCGCAGTGGGGCGGCAACGCCTCGGGGGTCAACGTCGCCAACATCGACAATCTGGGCAACGTGCATCCCGATACGATGTGGTGGCACTACACGCTCGGCAACGTGCGCGAGCGGCCGTTCTCCGAGATCTGGATGGACACCTCCGATCCCCTCATGGCGGGTCTCAAGGCGAGGCCGCGGCGGGTGAAGGGCCGCTGCGGTGCGTGCGCGTACTTCGACATCTGCGGCGGCAACACGCGGGTGCGCGCCCAGCAGCTCACGGGCGACCCGTGGCAGGAAGATCCGGCGTGCTACCTCTCCGACGAGGAGATCGGGCTCGCCGGCCCGCGCGCGCGCCTCGAGGTGACGCCGTACTCGCGCCGCGAGACGGTCAAATGAGGCGCAGTACATTCGGTCTGGCGGCGCTGCTCGTGTTCGCCTTCAGCCCCGCGCCGCCCGTTGCCGGGGCGCAGCCCGAGGCGCTCTATCGCGAGCACTGCGCGGCCTGCCACGGCGCGGACCGCCTGGGCGGGATCGGCCCCGCGCTGCTGCCCCAGAACCTCGAGCGGCTGCGCCGGCCGGACGCGCTCGGCGCGATCCGCGACGGGCGGCTCGCAACCCAGATGCCGGGATTCTCGGACAGGCTGTCGGCCGCGGAGCTCGAGGCGCTCACCGCGTACATCTACTCGCCGCTGCCGAGGCTGCCGGCGTGGGACTTGGCCGAGATCCGCGCCTCGCGCGTCGTGCACGCGGACGCGGCGAAGCTGCCGGCGAGGCCCGCGTTCAAGGCCGATCCGCTCAACATCTTCGTCGTGGTCGAGACCGGCGACCACCACGTCACGATCCTCGACGGCGAGCGCTTCGAGCGGCTCGCGCGCTTTCCCTCGCGCTTCGCGCTGCACGGCGGCCCGAAGTTCTCGCCCGACGGGCGCTTCGTCTATTTCGCTTCGCGCGACGGCTGGGTGAGCAAGTACGACATCTGGAACCTGCAGATGGTGGCGGAGGTGCGCGCCGGCATCAACACGCGCAACCTCGCGGTCTCGGGCGACGGGCGCTTCGTGATGGTCGGCAACTACCTCCCGCACACGCTGGTCGCGCTCGATGCCTGCGACCTCTCGCCGATCCGCGTGATCGAGGTAAAGGACGACTCGGGCAGGAGCTCGCGTGTGTCGGCCGTCTATGATGCGCGCGGCCGCAAGTCGTTCATCGCCGCGTTGAAGGACATCCGGGAAGTGTGGGAGCTCACCTACGACGAGAAGGCGGAGCCGGTCTACCAGGGCTTCGTGCACGATTTCCGCATGAAGGAGGGCATCCCGGTGCCCGGCCCGTTCCCGCCGCGGCGCATCCGGCTCGATGACTTCCTCGACGATTTCTTCTTCGTGCCGGGGCACGCGGAGCTGGTCGGCGCCGCGCGCGACGGCGCGAAGGGCCAGGTCGTCAACCTCGACGTGCGCCGCCGGATCGCGACCGTGGACCTGCCGGGGCTGCCGCACCTGGGATCGGGAATCAGCTGGACCTACCAGGGGCGCACCGTGCTCGCCACCCCCAACCTCAAGGAAGGCGTGGTGAGCGTGATCGACATGAACGGCTGGAAGATCATCCGCCAGATCCCGACGCTCGGCCCCGGCTTCTTCCTGCGCAGCCACGAGGCGACGCGCTATGCGTGGGTGGACGCCTTCAACAGCAAGCACCGCGACACGATGCAGTTGATCGACAAGGAGACGCTGGAGGTCGCGCACGAGCTGCGCCCGGCGCCCGGCAAGACCGCGGCCCACGTCGAGTTCTCGCGCGACGGCCGCTACGCCCTGGTGAGCGTCTGGCACATGGACGGGGCGCTCGTGATCTACGACACGCGCACGCTCCAGGAAGTGAAGCGCATCCCGATGAAGCGGCCCTCGGGCAAGTACAACGTGCACAACAAGATCACGCTCTCGGAGGGCACGAGCCGCTGAAAACCCGGTGAGCAGTAAGCGGTGAGCAGTGAGCAGCGACTCGGGAACTTCTGGAAAACACCAAGTCCGATTTTCCCGCTTACCGCTTACCGCTTACCGCTTACCGCTTACCGCTTACCGCTCCCGATCATCCCTCGTAGGTCCGCAGGCGCTCGACGTCGAGGATGCGGATGCTGCGCCCCTCTACCTTGACGAGACCCGCCTCCGTGAGGTCGTGCAGGATGCGGGAGAAGTGCTCCGGCGTGAGATTCAGGCGCGAGGCGAGTATGGTCTTGCTCACCGGGAGCGAGATGCTGATCGCACCCTCACCCGCGCCCGATGAGGGTTCCGCCCGCAGCAGGTAGCCGATCACGCGCTGCGTGCCCGAGTGCAGCGTGTAGGCCTCGAGGTCGGTGACGAGGCCGTGGAGCCGTCGGCTCAGGCCGCCGATCATCCTGCGCGCGAACATCGAGTCGCGCTCGATCTCGTCGAACACGACGCTCCTCGCAAGGTGCAGCAGCAGGGAGTCGACGAGGGCCTGCGCGTACACCGGGTAGGGCTTTCCCGTGAACATCACCGCCTCGCCGAAACTCTGCCCGGGACCCATCAGTTCCACGACTTTCTCGGCGCCGCTCTCCGCGGTGAACGCGAGCTTGATCTGCCCGTAGACCACCGCGTAGAAACCCTGGCTGGGATCGCCCTTGCGGAACAGCGTCTCGCCGCGCGCAACCTGCATCGTGCGCGTGCCGGCCGCGATCCGCTCGAGCTCGGCATCTTCCATTTCCTTGAACAGAGGAAGATTCGCGAGAAACGCGCGGACCTTGATCGGCGTGAAAGGCAAGACACTCCCTTATTCCTGTCGGCCCTGCTGCCGGCTGCGGGCAGGATGTCCGGGGTTGCGCCGGCGCTTGCGGAACGGGTACAGTCGGGCCCCGTGCGCTCGCTTCCGGAATGCGTGAAAGCCCGAAGGCGGGAAGCACGGGTCGCTCCCGCATGGCCACTGGCCGCGATTTTACATGAGGAATGCGGCGCCGGCTCCGTCGGACCCGGCCCGGGACAGCCTATAACGCCGGCCTGGCACCCGTCAGAAGGTACCGGACCAGCTCGGCGGCGGGCCGGATGGCGGCTCCGAATGGCAGCGGCTCCGAGCCGCGGAAGAAGAGCCCTTTCTTGACATCGCCCTTGAGCGCCAACGCGAGGCGCGTGTCGATGCAGAACTGGCCGATCGCCGCGATGCCGTCGCGCAGGCCGCACACGGTCAGGCAACTGACCCCCGGTACGCAGCGGCGGGGATCGGCTTTGGCGTGCGACTGCAGCGCCTCTTCCCGGCGCAGATAGTTTCTGAGCCACGGAGTCAGGACCGCGCGCGCGGGGAAGCCTGCCACGCTCATGAAGGTGACGATATCCTCGGGACGCGCCTCGGCGAGGACTTTCTTGAAGTCAGGATGCGCATCGCTTTCCTCGGTCACCGCGAACGGCGTGCCGATCTGCACCGCCGCCGCCCCGAGCGCGAGCAGGCGCCGCACCGCCTCGTGGCTGTTGATGCCGCCGCCGGGAATCAGCGGAATGCGGGCCCGCTCGATGCCGAGTTCCCGGAACAGCCCGAAAATGCCCTCGAGTACCGGCTCGAAGTCGAAGCGCGCATCGCCAATGTCCTCGGCGCGGGTGGCGCCGAGATGCCCGCCCGCGTAGCGCGGATGCTCGATCACGATCCCGTCCGGCAGGCGGTTCTTGCGCAGCCATTTCTTGAGAACGATCGCTACTCCACGCACGTCGGAGAGGATCGGGATCAGCGCGACTTCAGGGAAATCCTTCGCCATGTCCGGCAGGTCGAGCGGAAGTCCCGCCCCCATCACGATCGCGTGCGCGCCGCTCTCGCAGGACTGGCGGACGTAGTGCGCGTGCGCAGAGACCGCCTTCATCACGTTTACCGCGATCGCGCCGCGGCCGCCCGCGATCTCCAGCGCCATGCGGATCTCGCGGTCGAGGGCGATCACGTTGAGCCGGTCGAGCATGTCCCGGTCGCGGCAGTCGCCGGCGCGTTCCAGCAGGTCGGGATGGTGGTGGCGCAGCTCGACGCTGGAGATCGTGCCTAGGGCGCCGAGCCTGGCAACCGTTCCGGCGAGGCGGTGCGCTGACACGCCGATTCCCATGCCGCCCTGCACGATGGGCAGCAGCGAACGGTCCTTGAGCGTCCAGCGCGGCGGTTCGTACCCGTGCGGCTCGGGCGCCGGGCTGCCTGCGCACGCGTCGTCCGTGTGATCTGGCCGATCCATCCGCTCTGGCATCATGCCCCGCAGGCGCGCAAGCGGCGGGGCTTGCGGATGCTGACCCTGCGCCCGCCAGCCTCGATCAGCCCTTCGGCGGCAAGATCGCGCGGGATGCGTACGGCCTCGTCCCTGCCAAATTCCCGCAGCAGCGGCAGGTTGGCGAGCAAATCTTCGGTGCGGAGCGGTTTTTCCGGCATTGCCGCGGTTGGGCGTCGCTCGCCAAAACTCTGGGATTATGGGCGCCGCACGGCTCGAAATTGTGATCTAGGTCAAGAACAGTGTGTTTCCCGGCGCAACCGCGAAGGACGGCGGTGGTCATGGCGGAGTCCGGGTGGCGGCGGGCTCAAAGCAGCCCTCGCAACTGCAGCCGCAGCGCGGCGAGCACCCGTCCGGGCGTCGGCAGCGGGAGCGCGCGAAAATCGAGGGTGTCGAGGGTGTTCTTCACGAGCAGCGCGAGCTCGGTGTCGCCTTCCATCGCGAGGCGGCGGCCGAAGAAAAGGGCGTCCGGATCGACCTCGCGCCGGGCAAGCGCCAGAAAATCCCGTGCGTCCGCGCGGATGGTCGCGTCGGGCCGCGCGTTGCCGCGAGCGATCAGGCCTTCCTCGTCGAACGCGAACGCAAGCTGCAGCCCCACGTCGGGCACGGCAATCGCGATCACCTTGCCGCGCGCCGAGGGGAGGTTGCGGGCATTGAGGATGCCCCCGAGCGCGAGATTGAGCACCAATGCGGCCGCCGCCGCGGGCGGATACTGCGGCAGCCGCGAGACGAGCTCGCGCAGCAGCGGGTGGGGGGACGGCAGTTGCATCGCTCGGGCGCCCGGGGAGCATCCCCCTGTCTCGCGCGGAGGCGCGAACGGGATGGCGCGCTGCGCGCGTTTCATGCGCGGCCCCCTATGGACTCGATCCCCGGCCGGGCGTGCCAGTAGCCGTCGCAGCCGCCCGCCGCCATCAGCGCGTCGAGGCGGCCCGCCGCGTCACGGAGGCGGCCGGCGTCCTCGATGCAGTCGTGAAACAGCTGGAGCACCGCGATGGTCTGCCGAGCCTGGGGACTCACGCGCACCACGCCCACGCCCGAATCCCGCATCCGGGGCAGGCAGGGCAGCAGATTGCAGACGGCCGCGGACTGCGTCTGGATGCCGTTCAGCACCAGGAACGGACGGCCTTCGCGCGTATTGACGAGCATGCCCTCCGGGTGCTCGATGCAGCGGAACTCGCAGGCGTCCTTCTGCAGGTTGTAACGGCGCGCGGTGAAGCAGCGCGCGGAAAACGCCAGCGGCAGCCGGCCGTACGCGAAAACCTCCACCGTGGGGCGCACGCGCGCCTCGTGCAGCACCGCGCCGAGCATCGCCCCCGACATCTCGACCGGCGGGACCCAGCGGCAGGCGCCGAGCTCGACGAGGAACTCGAGCGTCACGGCGTTGTAGACCGCAAGGTGCGGTCCGGCGACGAAAGGCGCGGCACCCGCGAGCAGGCTCACCGCGCCCATGTCGTTCGCCTCGACCATGAACTCCCCGTTGCCGGCGATGCGGCGCAGCGTCTTCAGGTCGGACTCCGACTCGGTCAGCGCCGGGGTCGAGAGCACGACCTCCTTGCCTGCGGCCTTGAGCGTGCGGGCGATGTCGAGCCAGTCGGGCAGGCGCAACTCGTGGCGGCGCGAGCACACGACCTCGCCGAGATAGACGATGTCCGCCGCGCTGGATGCGGCCGCGTCGTAGAAGCCGACTACCTCGCCGCGCGGCCAGTAATAGAGCAGGGGCCCGAGCGCGAGCTTCACGATGCGGTGTCCCTCATTTCCACGGCCGGTAGTAGGCGCCGAACGTGTGGCTCTGGCCCTCGGACATCGCGCGCAGCTCGTGTGTCCACGCCGGGTTCGGCTTGAAGCCGCCCGGGTCGCGGGCGCATGCGTCGATCGCCCGCCGCCAGATGCGTGTCACGTCCGCAACGTAGGTCGGGCTGCGCTGGCGGCCCTCGATCTTGATCGCTTTCACGCCGACACGCATCAGTTCGGGCAGCAGCGTGAGCGCGTTCAGGCTCGCCGGCTCCTCGATCGCGTAGTAGGTCTCGCCGCACACTTCGTAGCGTCCCTTGCATAGCGTCGGGTAGGCGGCGCGCTCGTCGTCGCGGTACTTGTCGATCAGGATCCCGTTCAGCCGCGATTCGAGCCCATCCGATTTCTGCTCCCAGCGCACCGCGGCCGCCGGGGAGCAGGCGCCCGTGGTATTGGGCGAGTCCCCGGTCGCGTAGGAGGAGAGCGAGCAGCGGCCTTCGACCATCACGCACAGGCTGCCGTAGCCGAAAACCTCGATCTTCACCGGCGTATTGCGAATCACCTGCGCCACCTGCGCGATCGAAAGCACGCGCGGCAGCACGGCGCGCCGGATGTCGAAGTGGCGGTAATAGAAGTTGATCGCCTCGTAGCTGGTGGCCGAGCCCTGCACCGAGAGGTGCAGGCGGAGCTGCGGGTGGTGCCGCGCCGCGTGCCGCATGAGGCCCGGATCGGCGACGATGATGGCATCGAATGCAAGCTCGGCCGCCGTATCCACGGCGTCGGTCCAGCGCTTCCATGCCCCCGGCTGCGGATAGGTGTTGATCGCGAGCAGGACCTTGGCGCCTCTGCGGTGGGCGTACTGGACGCCGTCGCGCGCGGCCGCGTGGTCGAGATTGAGACCGGTAAAGTTGCGCGCGTTGGTATTGTCGCGCAGCCCGACATAGACGCAGTCGGCGCCGCAGTCCACCGCCGCCTGCAGCGCGGGGAGGCTCCCGGCCGGGGAAACGAGTTCAATGCGGGCTGTGGTATCGGCCATGCTCGCTGGAGGCAGCGCTTAAGTCCTATATCCAGGCGCCGGGTGTCGCTGCATGATGCCCTGTGCGCGGCCGCGCAGTCTTTGATGCGGGTCAAGGAAGCGGCTGGGGCAATCCGTGCGGTGGGCATGGCCCGATTTCCTTGATTTCGGTCAACGCGGTCCGCGGGCGGACTGTATTCAAATTCCGGGAGAGCGTGTTGTTTTGCAGCCCGCATCCCGATACCGTCCGCCATGAGCTACAGCATCCGGCATCTCGCGGCCTCGCCGCACCGCATGATGTTTTTCGCCGGCATGCTTCAGGGCGTGCTCACGGTGGCATGGTGGCTCGCCGATCTCGGTGCGCGCCACGGTGGCTGGTATGCACCCGTTGCGTGGAGCGTGCCGGCCGGGTGGGCCCATGCCTATCTGATGATCTACGGGCTCTTCCCGTTCTTCATGTTCGGCTTCCTCATGACTGCGATGCCGAACTGGCTCGGCGACGTCACGGTGGAACGGCGGCAGTACGTGTGGTCGTGGGGGCTGATGATCGCGGGAATGCTTGCCTTCTATGCGGGGCTCGTCACCGGGCACGGATACCTCGCGGCGGGCGTTGCTTTGCATCTCTGCGGTTGGGCGGCGGGCTGGGCCGCGCTCGCGCAGCTCGTGTGGCGCAGCGCGAACGCGAACAAGCTCTTCCCCGGGCAGATGCTGCTGCTGCTCGCGCTCGGCTGGGCTGGCGCGGCCTCGTTCCTCGCCTGGCTGCTCGGCGCGGCTCCCGTGCTTGCGGAACTCTCGCGGCGCGCGGGTGTATGGCTGTTCCTGCTTCCGTCCTTCATCAGCGTGAGCAGCCGGCTCATCCCCTTTTTCTCCAGCCGGGTGCTCGACCGCCACGAGATCGCGCGCCCGCCGTGGGCGGTCCCCGTCTTGCTCTCGGGCTCCGCTGCCCACGGAGCGCTCGAGTTCGCCGGCGCGCCAGAATGGCTGTGGCTGGCCGACGCACCGATGCTCGCAACCGTGGTCTATCTCGCGCTCGTGTGGGGTTTCGCGCGGAGCTTCGCGGTGCGCCTGCTCGCCATGCTGCACATCGCCTTCGCGGGGCTTGCCGTTGCCTTGCTGCTCTTCGTCGTCCAGAGCGCGACCCTGTGCGCATCCGGCGCGAGCATCCTCGGCGCGGCGCCGCTGCACACGCTCGGCATCGGCTACTTCGCGGCGATGACGCTCGCGATGGTCTCGCGCGTGTCGCTCGGACACTCGGGCCGCCTGCTACTCACCGACACTGTCACCTGGTGGTGCTTCCTGGGACTGCTGGCGGTCGCCGGAACGCGCGCGGGAGCGGAACTCGTCGCCCCGCTCTCTGCGGTCGGCTACCGCGCCATGAATCTGCTCGCCGGCGCGGGCTGGCTGCTCTGTCTGCTCGTCTGGGCCGCGCGCTACGTTCCGATGTACTGGTTGCCGCGCGCCGATGGGCGCCCCGGCTGAGAAAAAGACGGGCGGGCCGTCATGCGACTTGACGTGGGTCAACAAAAGCGCGTGCCCGCTTGCTAGAATTCCCGGGTGCGGATCCGGCCGGGTGGCGCTTGCGGCGCGGGCCGACCGGGAGCGCCGACCCT
This sequence comes from Betaproteobacteria bacterium, assembly GCA_016868035.1. Classification (GTDB taxonomy): domain Bacteria; phylum Pseudomonadota; class Gammaproteobacteria; order Burkholderiales; family SG8-41; genus SG8-41. The sequence goes on from VGID01000006.1 coordinate 93,887, forward strand.
TGGATTACATATTGCTCAAGAACGTGCACGTGACCTGCGTCGCGCTCTCCTATTTCGGCTTCCTCGCGCGCGGAATCCTGATGCTGCGCCGCTCTCCCGTGCTCGGCAGGAGCTGGGTGAAGATCGCGCCGCATGCGGTGGACACGCTGCTGCTTGCGAGCGCGGTCGCGCTCGCCGTGATGATCGAGCAGTATCCTTTCACGCACGGCTGGCTCACGGCCAAGGTGGCCGCTCTGGTTCTCTATGTCGCGCTCGGCATGATCGCCTTGACGTACGGGCGCACGTGGAGGACGCGGGTGGCCGCATGGGTTGCGGCGCAGCTGGTGTTCTTCTACATCGTCGGGGTGGCGCGCACACGCAGTCCGCTCGTTTTTGCGTAGGGTGATGGACCTGAGCGAATCGGTTTCTCCCAACCCGGACTTTTCCCGGCCGCTCGCGGCGCTGAAAGAATGCCACGAGCGCATTCGCTCCCAGTGCAGCATGCTGGGCCAGCTGGTCGTGCATCTGAAGGAACACGGCTGCGACGGGCAGGCAAGGCAGGCCGCCGCGAATGCCATCCGTTTTTTCGACCACGCGGCGCACCAGCACCACGAGGACGAGGAGCAGGACCTGCTGCCGCGCATGATGGGAGCGGCGAGCAAGGGTCGCGGGTCATCGCTGACGCGGCTCGTCGCCGACCTCGTCAATGAGCATCGTGCCATGTACCGGGCCTGGATCGAGTTGCGCGCGGTGCTGCAGATGGTGGCGGCGGGCGAGAGCACGGCGCTCGACGCGAAGACCGTGGAGCGGTTCGCGAGACCCTACCTGGCGCACCTCACGCTGGAGGAGGTCAACCTGTTCCCGCTCGCGGAGCTGCTGCTCTCGCGCGACGATCTCGCTGCGATCGGCGCCAGCATGACGGCGCGGCGTGGCGCGCGAATCTCCTGAACACGGTTCACGCCGCGCTCCTCCCCATTCAGTGACGCTTGCGGCCGCCGCGTTCCGGAGGGCAATGCCGCGCGGGCTGGTCGCTGCCCGGAGGTTTTGCGCCCGGGGCGCATCACGCGTTACCCTGTAACGAATACCCGACCATGGACAGCAGGAGGATCCATATGACGGTCAACGTTGGTGCCGGCGATGCATTGCTGGTGGTGGACACGCAGCGGGATTTCCTTCCCGGCGGGAGCCTGGCTGTCCCCGACGGTGATGCCGTCGTGCCCGTTCTCAACCGCTACATTGCGCTCGCTCACCGCAAGGGGCGGCCCGTGTTCGCGAGCCGCTGCTGGCATCCGAAAAAGCACTGCTCGTTCAAGGCGCAGGGCGGGCCGTGGCCCGACCACTGCGTGGCCGGCACGCCCGGAGCGGAATTCGCGCCGGGACTCGAGCTGCCGCGCGAGGCGACGATCATCAGCAAGGCGACGAGCGAAGAGGCGGACGCCTATTCCGCATTCTCCGGTACCGACCTCGCGCGCGATCTGCGCGACCGCGGCGTGAAACGCCTGCTGGTAGGCGGGCTCGCGACCGATTACTGCGTGCTCAACTCGGTGCGTGACGCGCTGAAGGAGGGATTTTCGGTGCTGCTGCTGACCGATGCGATCCGCGCGGTGAACGTGAAACCCGGAGATGGCGAGCGCGCACGGCGCGAGATGGAGCAGGCCGGCGCCGTCCCGGTTGAATTCGGCGACGTCTCCCGATGATTTCGCCGGGCTCCGCGCTGCTCACGGACCTCTACCAGCTCACGATGCTGCACGCGTACTTCACGCACGGCATGCGTGAGACCGCGGTGTTCGAGATGTTCGTGAGAAGGCTGCCGCCGGGCCGCAATTTTTTCATGGCCACGGGGCTGGAGCAGGCGCTGGCGTTCCTCGAGCAGCTGCGCTTCACGGCGGAGGAGCTCGAGTGGGTGGAGAGAAGCGGGCTCTTCCCGCGCGAGTTCGCGCGGCACCTCGAGCAGCTGCGCTTCACCGGCGAGGTGCACGCCCTGCCGGAGGGCACGGTCTTCTTTCCGAACGAGCCGATCCTGCGCGTGATCGCACCCATGCCGCAGGCGCAGCTCGTCGAGACGCGGCTGATCAACCTCGTGCACTTCGAGACGCTCGTCGCCTCCAAGGCGGCGCGGTGCGTGCTCGCGGCGCCGGGCAAGCTCCTCGTGGATTTCGGGCTGCGCCGCGCACATGGCGCCGAGGCGGGGCTGCTCGCGGCGCGCGCGGCGTACGTCGCGGGCTTCGGGGGAACCGCCACCGTCCCGGCCGCGCCCGCGATGGGCATCCCCGTGTTCGGCACGATGGCCCACTCGTTCGTGCAGGCGCACGATGACGAGGTGGCGGCCTTCGAGCGTTTCGCCGAGGCGTTTCCGGGCGGCACCGTGCTGCTGCTCGACACCTACGACACCGAGGCGGCGGCGGCCAAGGTCGTGCGGCTCGCCAAGCGCCTGCGCGAGCGCGGTATCGGCTTGAAGGGCGTTCGCCTCGACAGCGGCGACCTCGCCGCGCTCGCGAGGAGCGTGCGCCGCATCCTCGACGAGGGCGGCCTGAGAGAGGTTACGATCTTCGCGAGCGGGAACCTCGACGAAGCGCGGCTCGCCGAGCTGCTGGGCGCGGGCGCTCCGGTCGACGGCTTCGGCGTGGGCTCGAGCCTGGTGACGTCCGCGGACGCGCCGTTTCTCGACATCGTCTACAAGCTGCAGGAATACGCTGGCAGGGCGCGCCGCAAGCGCTCGACCGGCAAGGCCACCTGGCCGGGACGCAAGCAGGTCTACCGGCACTACTCCGGCGACGGGCGGCTGGACCACGACGTGGTGAGCATAGAGGGCGACCGCCAGGCGGGGGAGCCGCTGCTCGCGCCGGTCATGAGGAACGGCAAGCGCCTCGCGGCCCCGGAGAGCCTGAAGGCGATGCGCGAGCGTGCCGCTGCCCAGCTCGCGAGGCTGCCCGAGGCGCTGCGCGCGCTCGATGCCGCGCCCGAACCCTACCGCGTCGAGATCGCACCGGCGCTGCGCCGGCTCGCCGAAGAGGTGGACCGGGCGACGAGCGCGAGCCCGGTGCTCGCAAAATGAAGAAGCGGCGCGCGGTCCCCCGCGCGCGCGGCACGGAGCGAACGCGAAGAGGACGAGAACAACGATGGCCGTGGAAAGACTGAAACCCGAGGCGCTGTACCGGCGCTGCAATCCCGCCCAGTTCGACTTCGACAGCACCGCCGAGGTGACGGAAGCCGCGGACGCCTTCGGGCAGGCGCGCGCGGCGGGCGCGGTGGAGTTCGGCATCGGGATCGAGCGCGAAGGCTACAACCTGTACGTCATGGGGCCGGTCGGCACCGGCAAGCGCACGCTGGTGAAGAGCCGGCTCGCGCGCAAGGCGCCGGGTGAACCGTCCCCGGGCGATTGGGCTTACGCCCACAATTTCCGCCAGCCCTCCAAGCCGATCGCGCTCGCGCTGCCCGTGGGGCGGGGCGCCGCGCTGCGCAAGGACATGGAGCAGCTCGTGGAAGAGCTGTGCGCGACCATACCGGCCGTGTTCGAAAGCGAGGAGTACCGCACGCGCGCCGGGCAGATCGAGGCGGAGTACAGCGAGCGCCACGAGAAGGCATTCTCGGAGCTCGGGAAGGAGGCCGCGGCCGAGAAAATCGCGCTGATGCGCACGCCCGCGGGCTTCACCTTCGCGCCGCTGAAGGACGGCGAGGTGATCTCGGCGGAGGACTTCGGAGCGCTGCCCCAGGAGGAGAAGCAGCGCCTGGAAGCCATTATTCGCGAGCTGCAGGCGAAGCTCGAGAACATCGTGCGCAACGTGGTTCGCTGGCGCCGGGAGCAGCGCAGCCGCATCAAGGAGCTCAACCGCGAGATGACTCTTTTTGCCGTCGGCGGCCATGTCGCCGAGCTGAAGGAGCGCTACCGCGACGTCGAGAAGGTGCCCGAGTATCTGGACATGGTGCAGCAGGACGTGATCGAGAACGTCGAGGAGTTCACCAAGGCGCAGGAACCCTCGGGCCCCGGCCCCGGGCAGGGCGCGGAAGCGCCCTCGTTCCGCCGTTACGGGATCAATGTGCTGGTCCAATGCGAGGAAGGCGGGGGCGCTCCCGTCTGCTCGGAAGACCACCCGACCTACCAGAACCTGATCGGGCGCGTGGAGCACGTCCCGCAGTTCGGCACACTGCTCACCGACTTCACGCTGATCAGGCCGGGCGCGCTGCACTGCGCCAACGGCGGTTACCTGCTGATCGATGCCCACAAGCTGCTCATCCAGCCTTACGCGTGGGAGGGGCTCAAGCGCGCGCTGTCCACGCGCCAGATCCGCATCGAGTCCCTCGGCGAGATGTTCGGGCTGGTGAGCACGGTCACGCTCGCGCCCGAGCCCATCCCGCTCGACGTCAAGGTGGTGCTTTTCGGCGACCGCATCATCTATTACCTGCTGCACGCCTACGACCCCGACTTCCCGAGGCTGTTCAAGGTGGCGGCGGATTTCGACGAGCGCCTCGACCGCGCTCCCGAGAGCGACAGGGTCTACGGGCGGCTCGTGGCCGCGCTCGCGCAGCACAACAAGCTCGCGGCGTTCGACCGCAACGCCGTCGCGCGCGTGATCGAGCACAGCGCGCGCCTCGCGGGAGACGCGCGCAAGCTCTCGGCGAACGTGCAGGCCGTCTCCGACCTCATGTCCGAGGCCGACCACTGGGCGCGGCTGGACGGGCGCGAGCGCGTGGGCGCCGGCGACGTGGAGCGCGCGATCGAGGCGCAGCGCGGGCGCGCCGACCGGTTGCGCGAGCGCATGCACGAGCAGATCCTGCGCGGCACGGTGCTGATCGACACGGAAGGCACGCGAGCCGGGCAGATCAACGGGCTCTCCGTGCTCCAGCTCGGGGATTACGCCTTCGCGGAGCCGACCCGCATCACCGCCACCACCCGGCTCGGAGACGGCAAGGTGATCGACGTGCAGCGCGAAGTCGAGCTGGGCGGAGCGATCCACTCGAAGGGCGTGCTGATCCTCTCGGCGTTTCTCGCCGCGCGCTATTCGCTGAAGCGCCCCCACTCGCTCGCCGCGAGCCTCGTGTTCGAGCAGACCTACGGACTCGTGGAGGGCGACAGCGCCTCGCTCGCCGAGCTCTGCGCGCTGCTCTCCTCGCTCGCGGACGTGCCGATCCGGCAGTCGCTGGCGGTGACGGGCTCGGTCAACCAGCTGGGCGAGGTGCAGGCGATCGGGGCGGCCAACGAGAAGATCGAGGGCTTCTTCGAGATCTGCCGCGCGCGGGGGCTCAACGGGGAGCAGGGGGTGCTGATCCCGGCCGGGAACGCGCCGGACCTGATGCTGCGCGCGGACGTGCGGGAAGCCGTCGCCGCGGGGCGGTTCCACATCTACGCCGTCTCTCACGTGGACGAGGCGATCGAGCTGCTCACCGGGATGCCGGCGGGCGCGCCCGATACCGGCGGCGGCTTCGCGCCGGATACCGTGAACGGCCGCGTGGCGAAGCGGCTGCGCGACCTCTCGGAGAGGCAGTCGAAGCTCGCCGCGCGGGAGCCGGCGCGTGCGCGCGTGCGCGCGAAGGGCCGAACATGAACGGACAAAAAGCGAACCGCAGAGGCGCGAGGCAGGCGGTGGTGCTTCGTTCAATAGTGTCATCGGTTTGCGGATTTCCTTTGCGTTACTTCGCGTCTTTGTGCCTTTGCGGTTGCGAGCCGGAGTCCTCAGGATGAGCGAGCCGCGCACCATGCCCGAAGTGCGGCGCATCGTAGTCGCCCTCGATGCCGCGCGCATCGCCGAGGAGGCGCTCGAGGCGGCGGCGGGGCTCGCGGCGGCGCTCCAGGCCGAACTCGTGGGGCTGTTCGTCGAGGACATCGAGCTCATGCGCACCGCGCAGCTGCCGTTCGCGCGCGAGCTGGGGCTTGCTTCCGCGGTGCTGCGCAGGCTCGAGACTTCCGACATGGAGCGCGCGCTCAGGCTGCAGGCGGTGCATAGCCGGGAGCGGCTCGCCGCGGCGGCCGCCGCGCTCAACCTGCAATGGTCGTTCCAGGTGGTGCGCGGCCAGCCGCTCGCCGCCGTCTTCGACGCACTGGAGGGCTCCGATCTCGTCGTCTTCGGCAGGGCGGGGCGGCTCGTGCAGGAGCACCGCGCTCCGTCCATCGCGGCGCGAGGCGGCGGCGCGCAGACGGAACGCTTCCGGCACCTGAGCCTGCGTCCAATCGTCACGCTGTTCGACGGATCGGAGCGGGCGTGGCACGCGCTCGCGGTGGCCCACGCGCTCGCGGCGACCGCCAGGACGCGCCTCACCGTGCTGGTGCCCGCGGAGGACGCGGGCGAATTCGCGCGCCGGCGCCAGGAAGCGAGGGCCTGGCTGGAAGAGCGCGATTCCATGGCACGCTTCGTCCAGCTCCTTGGCAAGGAGATGCGCGTCGTGCTGGACGCAGTGCGGAAGGAACGCGCCGCGGCGCTGGTATGGCACGACCCCACGGCGCCGAAGGACCGGGCGGCGCTGCGCGCGCTGCTCTCCGAGCTGGGCTGTCCGCTGGTGCTGGTGAGCTAGCGCGGCCCGATTCCGGCGCGCCGCAGCCGCGCGAGCAGCCGCGGCCACTGCACCGGGCGCGTGGTATCCACCGCGATCGCGGCGCGGATCTCGTCCCGCGCGAGCGGATCCGCCGTCGCGACCTGGTGCTCCAGCACCGCGAGGTCCGCTTCGGAGGCGTCGTGCGCGCTGCGCAGCCGCTGCGCGATGCGCTCGGAGAGCACCGATTCCGGCGCCCTGAAGTCGAGGATGACGAAGCCTGCGCGCAGCCGGCGGGCGAGCGTGCGGAACTTGCGGCGCGCGGCGCCGGAGAGGAAGGCTGCGTCCACCACGGCGGTGTAACCCGACTCGACGATGCCGCGCGCGAGCGCGGCAAGCCGGTCATAAGTCGCGGCGCTCGCGGCGGGCGCGTAGATGCCCCCGGCGATGGCCGATTCCGAGCGCGCGCGCGCGGGCATCCCGTGCAGCCGCTTGCGCTCGAGATCGGAGCGCACTCTCACCGCCCCGGTGCGCTCGACAAGCACGTCGGTGACGGTGGTTTTTCCGGAGCCCGACAGTCCGTGCGTGATGATCAGCCCCGGCCGGGGCCGCCGCGCGAGGCGCCCGGCAAGCCGCACGTATCCGCGGCAGGCGGCGAGCAGGCGCGCGCGTTCCTTCGCGGCGAGCCGCGGCTGCGACGCGCGCAGCGCGTGCACCTTGGCGCGCACCAGCGCGCGGTAGACGCCGTAGAAGCGCAGCACCGCCACCCCGGGGTAGTCTCCGGTGTGCTCGAGATAGCGGTTCAGGAAGCGCCAGGCGAGGTCGGGCCGCCCGCGGTCGTCCAGGTCCATGTGCATGAACGCGACCTCGTTCATGACGTCGATCCAGCGCAGCGCCGCGTTGAACTCGATGCAGTCGAACGCGACGGGCTTGCCGTCGAGCACGGCCACGTTCCCGAGGTGGAGGTCGCCGTGGCACTCGCGCGCGAACCCGTCGCGGCGCCGCGCGGCGATGTCGGGCGCGCGCCGGCCGTGCTCGCTCTTCGTCCAGGCGCGGAGCGACCGCAGCATGCGCCGGTCGGCCGCGGCGGCAACGAGCGGCAGTGTCTGCCGGAAATTCTCGAGCGCCGGTGCGAGCACCGTTTCCGGTTCGCCGTGCCGGTCGGAGCCGGCGGCGACGGGCGCGGCCGTATGGAAAGCGGCGATCACGCTTGCAAGCTCGTCCACGTGCTGCGCCGTGAGCTGCCCGCGCGAGATCATGCTCTTCGCGAGGGCGTTCTGCGGGAACTCGCGCATCCGGACCGCGTACTCGAGGGCCGGCCCGTCCCCGCCGATGCGCGCCTGCGCGGGGACGCCGCGGATCGCGACGACCTCGAGATAGAGATCGGGGGCCAGCCGCCGGTTGAGCCTGAGCTCCTCCTCGCAGCAGCGCCGCCGCGCCTCGAGCGTCGAGAAGTCGAGGAAGCCCAGGTTGACCGGCTTTTTCACCTTGTAGGCGTAGTCGCCGGTGAGCAGCACCCAGGAAATGTGGGTCTCGAGGACGCGGACCGCGCGCACCGGGTGCGGGTAGGCCTCCGGGCGCATGAGCGGCGCGAGCTGGGGTGGAAGCGCCGGAGGGGACGGAACGCCCCGGCGCGAGCCGCCGCGAGGGTGCGCGGAGCGCTTCCGGCCCGGCGCACGGCGGCGCCCG
>VGID01000007.1 GCA_016868035.1 Betaproteobacteria bacterium
CACATCCCATGGTCGATCGCCACCGTGCGCCATCGCCTGGCGCGCGCCATCGCGCGCGGACTTCCGCAATGCCCGTGCTGCGGAAAACCGTACCGGCGGGCAGCCCGTGATTAGGAACACAGTACGACTAAGAAGCAATGCTTTTGCATATGATTGGGGCGTTGTGACCGAGCGCCAGTCGCGAGGGCGAAATCAGCGCTGAGACCTAAACGCGGTCGCATGAAGGCGCAAACCAAGCGCCTTCACAACTTTCAGCATGGAGTTCTTGGCCGCTTCCGGCCTCTTAGAGATGGTTAACTGATGCTTCGACCTTCCGGGGCCGGCCGCGGCCGCGCTTGCCAACGCTGGGAAGGCCGTCGATGAACTTCGCGACCGCTTCGATGTGGAACAGTGTCTTGTCGCCGACCTTGCGGTGCGCGACGGGGAAGGTTTTCCGCGAAAGGCGCGTGCGGAGGGTGCCGGGCGCAAGGCCGCACGCGTGGGCGGTCTCGTCCACGGTCAGGAGGATGCGGCCGGGATAAGATTTCATCAGGATTTCGAGCGTGTTCATGCGTCCTGCCTGATGTGGGTTCCCGGATCCTCGAGGCGCCCTGCCCTGCCGACTTCTGCTGCCCTTGGCACGAGAGTTATCCACGCGGCGGCGCGCCGGTCCCTATTTAGACCCTGAGCGCGCTGCCGGGTGGGGAACTCGCCCCGGAGTTGCGGCGAGGCCTGCCCTCGTTGCGGACAAGCCCGCCGCGGCCTGGGTTTCCGCCGACCAGACACGTTATCGTCCCAGATAAACCACCGTAATCTGCTCGCGGCCGTGGCCGAGCTCGGCGGAGATAATCTCCCGCGCCTCCCGGTCGGCCGTCTTCTGGTCAGGCGTCAGTTGCTTCGAGGTCGGCCCGCCCTTCGCCGGGCAGGCCCAGCCGGTCAGCTCCCGGTAGCGCTCCTGCGCGTAGTGGTGGCGATGGCCGTGCACCTTGTGGATGTCCGCCTTCACGCACTGCGCCTTGAAGCGCTGGAGCTGCCCGAAGTAGGTCATCGTCTTGGGGATCAGGCTTCCCCCGCCAGCGAGCTGCTTCGCTTCCTCCAGCACCTCGCGTTGCCCGGCGTTGCGGATCGGGATTTCGCGCTCGCGCCCGCCCTTGGTCCAGGTGTCCCTCAGCATGAGGGTCTCGCCCCGGTCGGCCCAAGCGGGTTCTATCTTGATCGACTCCTCCCGCCGCAGGCCGAAGGCGGCCTGGAGCCTGAGCGACATCGCGGTGTAGGGATCGGTGATGCGTTGCACTTGGTCCATGTTGAGCTCCTTTGCTTTCGAGTGGTTGGTGACGTAACTGCGGTCGGGGATGCCGTAAGCTTTGTTGCTGCGCGCGATGACGTTTGGCTTGCCGGTCTTCTCCGCCAGCCAGCGAAGCTCCGCCATGCGGTTCTTCAGTGTGCCGGGCGAGAGCGACTCGGCCTTCCAGCGCGCGACCAGCGCCTCCACGTGCTTGGGCTTCAAGCTCCCGACGTGCAGATGCCGGAAGCCCATCTCGTGGAGCTGGTTGGCGATGAGATCGAGGATGCGCTCGCGGTTCGCCTGCGTCGCGTAGCTGCCATCCCGGTTGCGATGGCACAGTTGCTTCAGCTCGTAGTTCAAGTCCTTCATCCGTTCCTTTCTGGCTGGCGCCATTTCGTTTCCTTTCCGTTTGTCCTGGTGTGTGCTGCGCTTCGGTAAGTGTTTCTGTCCGTCTCGCCTGCCGCGGCAGGACGAGAGCTACGAGGGACGCGGGACACCACTCCCGTTTGTGCCGTTGGTTTGCTGCTTGCCACCGCGGCACGCGGTATTGGCTTCGATGGCGTTCCCGGTTGGGAGAAGGCGTCCATCGAGGTGAGCCATTGACCCAGGGCTCAGGGGAGCGCCAGCGGGGCGCAGGAGCGAACGTCGCCCGTCGGGAACGGACAAGGGAACGGACCGCGCACGGTCGCTACGGGATGACGGGTCAGGGGCCCGTCGGGGGGATGACGACGACGGGCCAGGGAACCCGTCACTCGCGACGATCACTGCGCCAGCGACTGGTAACTCGTTGATCGCTGGGCCATGCTGCGCGTCGTCACTAGCAGCTCGCGCTGTCCAGTGACGACGCGTGCGGCTGGCGCAGGGATCGACTCAGAGCTCGTGGAAAGCGAGCGCACATTGGCCCAGGAGGGCCTTGGTGGGATGGCAACGAAAAGTCCGGCGCGCGACGGGCACGGGCGGGACCACGGGACGAACGAATTTCGCGTCGCTGACGCGGCCTCTGCCGGAAACGGCAGTCGAGCTGCGGCAGCGCGACGAAAAGATTGCGGACTATGCCACGTCTGCCGTCAGCGGCCTTGGAAGCGGAATCGCAAGATATTCGAGGACATCGTGTCGGCCGCTCTACGCGTCACCGGGGGTCGCACCCGCAAGCGGGGCGCGTCGTACGGCGGAAGAGGGGCCCCGGTGACATTGCGGGGATCTGACCCCGGAGACGCGCATGGGATCGGCATGCACACGACGCGCCCACGATCGGCTCCACGGTCGCATCCCATGAATGGGCCCCTGCTCCGCGTTCCGCCGATCCGTGCTCCGCCCCTCGACGCGCGCAGCTCAGCGGTGTCAGTCGTCACTTCTTACGGCGGTGGCCCACTACTCTTCGCCGATCGGCAACGAGCGGACGCGAACCCGCGATTCCTCGAACACGATGATGGCGCCTTCCTGCACGAGCTTCTCCAGCGCAGGGAGGTTGGCCGTCAGCAGCGCGACCTGTCGCTCGGGGCGTCGGTCAGCGCCGCGCCGAAACAGGATCACCGATGGCTTGCGTTCCTGCCTCAAGGCAAGCAGCGTGCCGAAATCGGTGTCCGCTGACACAATGGTCCGGTCTTCCTGAGCGGCGCGGAAAAAGACTTGCTCGTCTTCTGCCGCCTGCATTCCATAGTCCCGCACGTGGACGGCGTCATGCCCGTTTCGCCGCAGCCCTTCCGCCACGATGGGTGACAGGGCGTTATCCACCAGAAATCTCACGGGGCCGCCAGTGGCAGCTCGCGCTCTCTCACTGCTTCCGCGGCATATTGCAGGGCTTCATGGATATCCGCGGCCTCGAGGTCCGGATAGGCTTTAAGAATGTCCGCCTCGGTCATCCCGTCGGCCACCATGCCGACGACCGTGGCCACCGGAATACGCAAGCCGCGAACGCACGGCACCCCACCCATCTGCTTGGGATTGACGGTAATGCGAGTGAACTTCATGACATTCACCATTCAACCAAAGTGTCTGAATGGAGATTCTACCCCGGTACGGTCAACGATCGCTGGCGCAGCGAGGCCGCCGAGAATCTCCGGCAAGCCGACCACGATGAGCTACATTGAAGACCTAAGACGCTTAGCGCGTCGCCGGGCTTACCTACCCCCTCCCTCTGGTCCCTCCCCCTGAGGGGGCGAGAGGAAATTCAGCGCTACGCGAAATGAGGATGCCGCGTGTCCCCGACCTTGCGGTCCGCGCAGTGGGGTCAGCAGGGCTGACCTGAAGGGGCTTGCTGCGCTCTTGGGCGCTGCAAAAGCAGCCAAGGGCGATGACGTAACGGACATCAACCGGGCTGAACACACAGCCATCTAATCGCTGAACGAGTGACGGCTGACGACTGATAACTGACGACATCTGAAACCCTGTTGCGGCGCGGCCGCCGTTGCCGTCAGTCGTCAGTAACGTTAGTGGCGTCAGTCGTCACCGCTTGCCGTCAGGCGGCTGTCGTCAGTAGCGATAGCGGCATCAGTCGTCACCTGTTGAGGCGATAGCCTCCCGTCGTCAGTCGTCAGTAGCGTCAAGCGGCGTCAGTCGTCACCCTCTCCTGCCTTTCTATGCCGTCACTTTTCTAAAGTCAAGACCATCGGGTGCCAGGCGCAAGATTCCACAGGTAGCTCCCGCCCGTTGGCGTGCGATGCGCCCGGGCGGGTGCCCCGGTGGACTGCTGTTGCACGCTTTGGCGATAGCCAAGCGGCGAGCACGAGGTATGCCGACTTCCAAGCTGCGGGCGCGCGAATGAATATCCCGTCACTGCCTCATTCCCGTCAGCGGGACGGGTGATTTGCCGCGCCGGAAATCGTGGTCTGTCCCTGGGGTTTCGGATACCTGCGGCCGTCCTGGCCTGCGGGGTGTTGCGCGCAACTTGAGCGCTCTCTCGATCTCCTCTCGGAAGCGGCTGCTGCCGATCGCGTAGCCGCCGTGGGTTGACACGCGGATCTCGCGCAATAGCTGCTGATCGAGTTCGGTCGCGAACAGTTCGCGATATGCAGCTTGGCGCTTCTCGTCATCGGAACCTAATGCCAGATACTCACCGTGCGGGGCGAGCCAGGAAACCGGCTTTCCCGCGGCGTTTGCCGCATGGCTGCTCCAACGATACTCGATGGGATCCTTCACCATGTTCGCCCGCACCGGGTTCAGCTCGATATAGCGATAGCAGCCCAGCAGGTAGTGCTCGGTCTGCACGAGGCTTGAGCGAAACCTCCCCTCCCACAGCGAGCCGCTCCGTCGGTAGGTGCGATTCACGTACTGCACATATCTCTGGCCGAGAAACTTCATGAGCAGCGATGGCCCCTGCTCCAGCTCTGAAGTGAGCAGCAGGTGAAAGTGGTTGGTCATCAGCACGTAGGCGTGCAGCGCGCAGCGGAAGCGCTTGGACAACTGCGCCAGATGATCGAGGAAGAAGAGGCAGTCGTCGTCAGCGAAGAAGCACGCCTGCCGATTGTTCCCGCGCTGGATGATGTGCACGGGAAAACCGGCGGCCTGCAGGCGCTGGCGACGGGGCATGGGACATCGCGCGATTCATCGTCGATGACCCTAGAACGCACCACTCCTGGAACGGTGGACGAACAGCCTGTGGAAAAGCGCGTTAACCTATTGAACGGCAACCTCTTTCAATAGGGTCTGTCCCCATTCATTCCCCTGCAGCCTTTCCGAGTCAAGAGACGTTCGGACTTACGGCCCAGATCAGGCGGGCGGCGGTTTCCGTGCCTTCCAACATCGCTGAAGGCGCAGCCAGGAACTCCTCGGGAGAGCTGGTGCAGTTCCTCGGAATTGCCTGCGGCTCGATTGCGGAGCTTGAAACCCAACTCGAGCTCGCCGTTCGGCTGGGCTACCTAAAGGCGGATGCCGCTTCCGTCACGCAGTCCAACCGCGTCGGGATGTTGGCGAGGACGCTCCGCAAGTCCCGGAGAAACCGGGAAATTTGACAGCCTTTCGTCAGTCGTCACCTCGTCAGTCGTCATCTCTGCCGCCGTCAGTCCTCAGTAGCGAAGCGGCGTCAGTCGTCACTTTTTGAAGTGCTGGAGGCGGGGGTCGGAATCGAACCGGCGTCCACGGCTTTGCAGGCCGCTGCATGACCACTCTGCCACCCCGCCGCGTCGCACAGGAAGAACTAAAAAGGGAAAGCGAAGCGAGGTGCCTCGCTTCGCTTTCCCTTGAATTCTGGAGCGGGAAACGAGTCTCGAACTCGCGACCTCAACCTTGGCAAGGTTGCGCTCTACCAACTGAGCTATTCCCGCGTTGCCTGGCCAAAAAATTATAGGTCAGCGCTGCCTGCCCTGGCAAGTTGCGGCCTGCCCGAGGTCCCGATGCCCGGATTTCGGAGGGGGCACCAAGCGAGTCGCCAACAGCATGAATGCCACGCGCTCACTCGGCCGTCATTCCCGCGAGTTTCGCGATTTTGGTCCACTTGCCGATCTCTTCCTCGATGAACTTGCCCCACTGCGCGGGCGTGCTGCCCACGACATCGGAGCCCATCTTGTTCATGCGCTCCCTGAAATCGGGAGCCTGCACGATGCGCACGACTCCCCGGTTCAGGCGTTCGATGATTGGCCGCGGCGTGTTGCGCGGCGCGAACATGCCGGTCCAGATCACCGCGTGGTAGCCGGGCACGCCCGACTCCGCGATGGTGGGAAAATCGGGAAGGAACGCCGAGCGCTGCGCGCCGCCGATGCCGAGCCCGCGCAGTTTGCCGGCTCTGATATGCGGCAGCGAGGCCACCGCGCCGGCGATCGCCATTTGCACCTGGCCTCCGAGCAGATCGATGAGCATCGGCCCAGAGCCCTTGTAAGGGATATGCACAATGTCGGCGCCGGTCATCGCCTTGAACAGCTCCATGGGCAGCGCCACCGCATTCGAGCTCGAACCGTAATTCAGCTTGCCGGGGCGCGCCTTGACGTAATCCACCAGCTCCGTCACCGATTTCACCGGCACCGTGGGATGCACCACCAGCAGCAGTTGCTGGCTGGCGGTCTGCGTGATCGGCGCGAAATCCTTCAACGTGTCGTACGGCAGCTTCTTTCCGAGCGCGACGTTGATCGCATGGCTGCTCGACACGATGATCAGCGTGTAGCCGTCGGGGGCCGACTTGGCCACGATGTCGGAGCCCGCGATACCGTCCACGGCGGCCCGATTGTCGACGACCACGCTCTGGCCGAGCTCGTCCGAAAGACGCACCGCGATCATCCGTGCGAGGGTATCGGTACCGCCGCCGGGCGCGAACGGGACGATGAGCCGCACGGACTTGGTCGGATAACCCTGGGCAAACGCGCCGACATCGGCCAGACAGAATATTCCCAGGAAAGCGCTCAGCAGGAGACGGATCATGGTGTCCTCCTCGGCGGAATGTCGCGGACGCTCATCGCCCGCACAACGCCCGTGCGAATTCGCGGGCGCTGAGCCGGTCCATATCGAGCACCGCATCGCGAATCTGTCCGGCGCGGCTGCGCGACACGACGAGCCCGGCGTTTTGCCAGAATTTCGCCGTGATCTCGTCGCCGGTCAGTGCGCGTTCCCCCGCCCCGCGGTTGACCGGCTCATGGTGCCTGAACTCGCGACCATCCCGGGTGGCGACGACCACGCCGCCGGAGAAATACCTGGGGAAGGTGGCGTGGGGGTCGACCTGGCACTTCACCTTCTGCGCGAGCCCGAGGATCTCCGCGTCGGCCAGCGCATCGCTTTCCAGCTCGGCCAGCCCGAAACGCCCGCGCACGAAGCATGCCGCGACCACGAACTGCGCGCTGAACTTGGCATCGTAGCTGCTGGCGGGCTTGAGCTTGTTCGCCTCCGGCTCGGCGACGAGATGCAGCGTCTCCCGCGGCAGCAGCGCGTGGATGCGCTCGATATCAGCGGCCTTCAGGCCGTGCTTGCGCCCGAGCTCGAGCGCGGAATCCGCGCAAGCATGGAGCAGATGGCAGATCGGGAAGGGCTTTACCGCAGTCGCGGCGACTTCCCATGTTTCACCAAGGCCCGCGGTGATTTTCGCGTAATCGACTTCGGCCTCCTGCTCGTGCAGATGGCTCTTGAACAGCGCAAAGCGGCCCTCGTAAGCGCGCGACGGGCCGATGAAGCCGCCTCTCGCGAGACTCGCCGCGGTGATGCCCGCGACGCCGGCCCATCCCGGGTGCATGCGCTTGTTCCACGCGCCCTCCTCGAGAAACTCCTGGCTCGCCGCCGCAGTGCTGCCGGCGATGCCCTGCGCCATCATCAGTTGCCGCGCGCTCAAGCCCTGCAGCCAGCCTGCCTGCAGCGCGCAGGAGAAATGGCCGGCGATACCGGTCGGGTGAAAACCGAATCGGTGGAAGCCGCCCTTTGCCGCCATGCCCAGGCGGGTGACGACCTCGACTCCCAGGACATAACCGGCGAGGAGATCGCTTCCGCTCGCGCCGACATGCTCCGCGACGCCGAACGCGCATGGCAGCGCGCTGGCGGTCGGATGCACGATGGCGTCGATGTGCGTGTCGTCGTAGTCCAGCCCATGCACCAGCACGCCATTCATCAAGACCGCATCGCGCAACGGCAGCCGCTGCGTCATGCCGATCACCGAGCAGTTGCCCCCTTCCGCCAGCGTGCTGATCCCGGACAGCGTGCGGTGCGCAAAATCATAGTGCGTCGAAGCAAGCGCGATTCCCACCGCATCAAGGATCAGGTACTTGGCCCGCTCGCGCGCCTTCACGGGAATCGCGTCATAAGCGAAGCCCGCGGCGAACTCGGCGAGCCGCAAAGAAACCGGCGCAGCACCGAGCGCATCGGCGGGCTCGTCCCTGGTGACCGTTCTCAGCTGGAGGTTCATCTATCCCTCGTGGGCCCGCCCGACAACACAATACCGGGAACGCGGCATATTCGTATCGCTCAAGGTTCCCGCTCGAAAGATTACTCCAACGCGGTACGTTCGGCCAGTCCCTGACGCGCTGTTTCGCTTGCCGCTTCCCCGGGCCGCAGAGTAAACTGCCGCGTCATCAAGTCCGACAGGCTGCTAGTGCCGTTCCAACTTGTTTCTCCAAGTTGCCGCGGCTCGGCTCCCGGCAATAATCGGCCCTCGGGGCGACGGTGGGATAGGCACAAATAGTTGGAACGGCACTAGCTGGAAGGTGCGGCACGCTTTTCGCGCCAGCGTACCCCGAAGTGTCGATGCACGTTCGCCGCTTCCATCAACATCCACGCGCATTCAACAAGGAGCAAGACGCATGGTGCAATACGATGTCATCGTGGTCGGCGCCGGCAATGCCGCGTTCGCCGCCGCCGTTTCGGCTCGCGAAAATGGGGCTCGCAGGGTGCTGGTGCTCGAGAAGGCGCCGGTCGAGCTGCGCGGGGGCAATACGCATTACAGCGGCGCAGCGTTCCGGATCGCCTTCAACTCGCCCGAGGACCTGCGGCCGCTCGTACCGGATGCGGAGAAGCATCACCCGGGCTTCTTCGCCAACGTGGTTCCCTACCCCGCCGAGCTGTTCTGGTCGGACTTGCGCAAGGTAACCGAGAATCGCACCGATGAGCGGCTGGCCGGGATCCTCATCGGCAAGTCGTATGAAACCGTGCGCTGGATGCGCGATATCGGGATCAAGATGGAGCCGGCGGAAATGCTGGGCGCCATCAAGTTCGGCGGCAAGATCAAGTTTCTCTCGGGCGCCGTCATCCGGGCACTGGGAGAAGGCGTGGGGCTGTCCAGGATGTGGTTCGCGATTGCCGAGGCCCGTCAAGTGGAGGTCCGCTACCAGACGCGTGCCGTGCGTCTGCTCCAGGACAAGTCGGGCCGCGTCAACGGCGTGCTGGCGCAGGGTCCCGGCGGCTTCGGGGAGATCCGGGGCAAGGCGGTGGTGCTGGCCTGTGGCGGGTACGAATCGAACCCGGAGTGGCGCGCCCGCTACCTGGGGCGGCCGTGGGACCTCGCCAAGGTGCGCGGCACCGCCTTCAACACGGGCGACGGCCTGAACATGGCGTTCGAAGTCGGCGCGGCGCCTTACGGCCAATATACCGGCCTGCACTCCACGCCCATTGACGCGGCCGCGCCGGCTTTCGGCGATCGCAGGCTCACCGACAAGACCAACCGCCTGACCTATGCTTACAGCGTGATGATAAACAACCGCGGCCAGCGCTTTGCCAACGAAGGCGAGGATTTCAACATGCTCACGTACGCGAAGATGGGGCAGATCATCCTCGCTCAACCGGGCGGCGTGGCCTATCAGATCTTCGATTCGAAAGTCACGGAGCTGCTCGAGCCGCGTTACCAGACTGCCAAGCCCTGCGTCGCCGATACGCTGGAAGGGCTGATCCGCCTGCTGCCCGTGGACCAGGAACAGGCGCTCGCCACGCTGCACGCCTATCACGCGGCGCTCCAGGGCGGCGAGTTCAACCCGTTGATAAAGGATGGCCTGCGTACGAAAGGCTTGCCCGTGGACAAGACCAACTGGGCACAGCGCATCGACACACCGCCCTTCTACGCCTATCCGGTTACCGGCGGCGTGACCTTCACATTCGGCGGAGTGCTCGTGAACGACGACGCCCAGGTAATGAGCGTGGCTTATACGCCGATCCGCGGCCTGTACGCATGCGGCGAAATGGTCGGCGGCTTGTTCCACTACAACTACCCGGGCGGGTCGGGCCTGGTTTCGGGGTCCGTGTTCGGACGCATCGCTGGAGCCAACGCCGCGCGTGCGGCGAAAACAACCAAGCCGGCGAGCAAGCGCCGCGGTAGCGCGGGCGGGCGCGCATCAAGAAGGCGGCGTTAGCGGAAATGCGCGCCGCCGCCACCTGGTGCAGCGGATGTCCAACCGGGCCAGTTGCGCGGAGAAGAAACGCGCCGACGCCTCGGAGCTTGCCGCAATTGCTGGTCGTGACGTGAAGCCCGCGGCGGCAACGATTCCTCGTGCCCGCTACTCCGTGCGCCAAGCAAGCGGCAAGGCGACTTTCAGGTAGTAAGCCATGGACACCAGCGTGAGCGCCGCGGCGAGGTAGATCAGCCCGGTGCCGACCGCGTGCACCGGGAAGGCGCCGATGTCGTCGTGGTACAGCAGCAGCGGAATGGCGACCATCTGCAGCGCCGTCTTGAGTTTGCCCAGGAACGACACCGCCACGCTCGTCGCCTTGCCGATCTTCGCCATCCACTCGCGCAGCGCGGAGATCGCGATTTCGCGCCCGATGATAATGAGCGCAACGATCGCGTCCACCCGCTCGAGCTGGACCAGGATCACCAGCGCGGCCGCGACCATCAGCTTGTCGGCAACGGGGTCTAGAAAAGCGCCGAAAGCCGAGGTCTGGTTGAGCTTGCGGGCGAGCCACCCGTCGAGCCAGTCGGTGAGCGCGGCCACCGTGAACAGAATGGTGGCCACGAGGTTCTGGTTGGGGGCGGATACCCAGCTCTTCTCGAAGTAGAAGATCCCGACGAACAGCGGGATCAGCACGATGCGCAGCCAGGTTAGGAGATTGGGAAGGTTGGCAAGCATGGCGACCGCCGTCAGTGCAATTCGTGATAGATCCTCTCCGCCAGCGCGCGGGAGATGCCCTCGACCCCGGCGAGATCCTCGATGCTCGCGGCGAGCACCCCCCGCAGCCCCCCGAAGTGGGCGAGCAGGCGCTGCCGGCGCTTCGCACCCACGCCGGAGATGTGCTCGAGGCTCGAGCTCGCTCGCGCCTTGCCGCGGCGGGCGCGGTGGCCCTGGATGGCGAAGCGGTGCGCTTCGTCGCGGACCTGCTGGACGAGATGAAGCGCCGGGTGGTCCTTGCCGAGCCGCAAGGGCTCCGCACGTCCGCGCAGCAGCAACTGCTCCATTCCCGGTTTGCGTTCTTCGCCCTTCGCCACGGCTGCCAGCTCCACGTCGGAGAGGCCGAGCTCGGCGAACACCTCTTCCGCGACGGCAAGCTGGCCGCGCCCGCCGTCGATCAGCACGAGGTCCGGCACCCTGCCCTCCCCCGCGACCACCTTGCGGTAGCGCCTCGAAAGCACTTCCCGCAGCGCTGCGTAATCGTCGCCCGGAGTGACGCCGGGAACGGAAGTGACGACTGACGACTGACGACTGACAGCGGCTGGCCGCTCGTCACCCCGGGCGCGATGAGCGGCGCGTTGCGTCCGTTCGATCGCGCCGAGGTCAGACGGCGATCGATCGTCCGTTCTGACCTGAATGTTGTAACGGCGGTAATCGCTCTTCTGCATCGTTGCTTTGTCGTAGACCACGCACGAAGCGACGGTGGCCTCGCCCATAGTATGGCTGATGTCGAAGCACTCGATGCGCTGGAGCGGTCCGGGAAGCTCGAGCGAGCGCTGGAGCGCCGTCAGGCGCGCTTCCTGGTTCGCCTGCATCCCGAGCACCTGCTCGGCGCCGAGCCGCGCGTTCTGCGCGGCCATCTCGAGCCAGGCCTTCTGGACTCCCGCCGGGGACACCGTGATCCGCACCTTCCGCCCGGCGCGCTCGCTGAGCAGCATCTCGAGTGCCGACGCATCGGTGCGCGTGCCGATCACGATTCGCGGCGGGGTATCCTGCTCCAGGTAGTGCTGGTGGAGGAACGCCTCGATCACCTGCTCGGTGCCGCATCCGTCCGCGTTGCGCGGGAAGAAGTTCTTGTCGCCCAGATGATGGCCGCCACGGATCATCACCAGATTCACGCATACCAGTTCCGCCGCGCGCGCGCACGCGATGACGTCGGCGTCGCCTCCGCCATCGCTGCTCACGAACTGTTTTTCGCGGACCTTGTGCAGCGCCGCGATCTGGTCGCGGATCAGGGCGGCCTCTTCGTACTCCATGCGCTCCGAAGCCGCGTTCATGCGCGCAACGAGACGGTCGATGACTTCCTCCCCGCGGCCCGAGATGAACAGCTCGGCGCTCTTGACGTCCTCCGCGTAGGCGCTCTCGCTCACGAGCTTCACGCACGGTCCCGTGCAGCGCCGGATCTGATAAAGCAGGCACGGGCGCGAGCGGTGGCTGAACACGGTGTCCTCGCAGGTACGGATGCGAAAGACCTTTTGCAGCAGCTGTATGCTCTCGCGCACCGCGCCCGCGTTGGGAAAGGGCCCGAAATAGCGGTGCCGCTTGTCGCGACTGCCGCGATGGAATCCCAGGCGCGGATACGGGGCGCCACTGAGCATGAGATATGGATACGATTTATCGTCACGAAACAGTATGTTATAGCGTGGAGTTAATGTTTTTATTAAGTTATTTTCCAGCAGCAGCGCCTCGGCTTCGGAGCGCGTCACCGTGGTCTCCACGGCGCTCACCTGCGCCAGCATCACCCGAATGCGCCGGGCGAGCCCGCTTTGCTTCTGGAAATAGGAGGTCACCCTCTTCTTCAGGTCGAGCGCCTTGCCCACGTAGAGCACTTCGCCCGCGCTGTTGAGCATGCGGTAGACGCCGGGCAGGTGCGGCAGACCCGAGACGGCCTGGGCGGGATCAAACTCGGGGGCGCCAGCCGTGCGCGCGCTCACCATTCGTGGGGCAGCCGTCCGGCTGGGGTCCGTGCTCGCGCGCGTATGGGGATCTGTGCGACGCGCATCTTCAGGCCGGGCATGAGAGCTCTTCGGCAATGGCGGTGACGACCTTCCGGAACATCTCCGGAGTAAGGCGTCCCGTCTGCGTATTATAGCGGCTGCAGTGATAGCTATCGTAGAGCGTGAGCCCGCGCGCGGGGACGTGGCGCGCGCCGTGGCTGAACTTGAAGCGTGTGCCGGGGGTTTTTAGCGCCATCAGCACCGCCCGATGCGCTACCGCTCCCAGCGCGAGGATTACCGAGCCCTCGGGCAACGCCTCGATTTCATTGCGCAGGTACCCGTTGCAGCGGCGCACCTCGTCGGAGCGCGGCAGGTTCGCGGGAGGCAGGCATTTCACCGCATTGGTGATCCGGCATCGGTATAAACGAAGCCCGTCGTCCGCGCTGATCGCTACCGGAGCACTCGAGAACCCGAACCGGTATAGCGTATCGTAGAGCAGAATGCCCGCGTGATCCCCGGTGAACGGGCGCCCCGTGCGGTTGGCACCGTGCATGCCTGGAGCGAGCCCGACGACAAGCAGGCGCGCGTGCTCCGGCCCGAACGGGGACACCGGCCGGGCGTGATAATCGGGACGCTGCGCGCGCACCCGTTCCAAATGGCGCGCAAGCCGCGCGCACCGGCGGCAGGATTCGGAGAACCTGGGCATGAGGCGGGACTCTTGGTGTAGAATTACGCGCTTTTCGGGAACGACAGGCAGTTCCAATGGCAAAAGTTCTTGCGACCGAGGTCCGCGCCGGCAACCTCATCGAGTGGGAAAAACGCGTCTGGCGCGTGCTCAAATCCTACCATGTCCACGTCGGCGGCCGTGGCGGTGCCTTCATGCAGCTGGAGATGAAGGACATCGAGTCCGGGACCAAGAAGAACGAGCGCATCCGGACCGAGGACAAGCTCGAGCGGGCGTTCGTCGAGCCGCGCGAGATGCAGTATCTCTACCACGATGGCGACAGCTACGTGTTCATGGACAAGGAGAGCTTCGAGCAGCTCACGCTGTCGGGCGAGTTTCTCGAAGGGCAGACCGGATATCTGATCCCCAACACCGACGTGCAGGTCAATTTTCACAACGACCGCCCGATCGGCGTGCAGCTGCCTCCGGCGGTGGTCCTGACGGTCGTGGAAACCGAGCCCAACCTCAAGGGCGCCACCGCGACGGGCTCGTTCAAGCCCGCGAAGACCGAGGCCGGGCTTACCGTGCTGGTGCCCCAGTTCGTGACGGGCGGGGTCAAGATCAAGGTCAATACCGATACCGGCGAGTATATCGAACGTGCGTAGCGCCGCAAGAAGTGACGACTGACGCCGCTATCGCTGCTGACGACGGACGGCGCAAGGGTGACGACTGACGCCGCTTCGCTACTGACGAGAGACGAGAAGTCCGCATGGGTCGGTGGAAAACTCCTTACGTTGCAAAGGAGTTTCGGCTGCCGTCAGTTGTCAGTCGTCAGTTGTCACTCATTGGCCTTTGTATTCCCCGGTGGAGCCGGACAACGGCGCTTTGCGGCGCCGCGGTGGATCCGCGGATCTCGGGCTGCAAGGTAGCGTGCTCTATGCCGAAGCGCCCGCGCAGCATCTCGCTCGCAGCGGCAAGGATTACCGGCCAGCGCTGCAGATCTTCCAGCTCGACGTGCGCCGAAAGCGCGACGCTGTCCGGAGTCAGGCTCCACACGTGCAAATCGTGCACGGAAACCACTCCGGGCACGGTCGCGAGCGCCTTCCCGATGGCGCCCAGCTCGACCGAGGGCGGCACGCCCTCCATCAGCACGTGCAACGCATCGCGCAGCAGCTTGAGCGTCGTAGCCAGGATCAGGGCGCAGATCACCAGCGAGAGGATGGGGTCGATCGGCAGCCAGCCGGTGGCATAAATCACGGCTCCCGCGATCAGAACGGCGAACGAGCTCACCAGATCTCCGATGACGTGCAGCAGGGCCGCGCGCGCGTTGAGATCGGGCTCGCCGCGGCTCAGCAGGTAGGCGCAGACTCCGTTCACCAGCATGCCGATGAGTGCGATCACGATCACTCCGGAGGCCATGATCTCCCGCGGGGCAATCAGGCGCTGGACCGCTTCGACCGCCAGCAGGACGATGATGGCCAGCATCAGCAGGCTGTTGAGCAGTGCGCCGATCACCTCCGCGCGCTGCCAGCCGTAGGTATGTCTGGCGCCGGGAGGGCGCCGCGCGAGCCGCGCCGCGAGCGCCGCTACCGCCAGCGCGCCCGCGTCGGAGAACATGTGGCCCGCATCGCCCAGCAAGGCCAGCGACCCGGTCCATAAACCGCCGACCAGCTCGACCACCGCGTAGCCGGCCGTCAGGGAGAGCGCGAGCACGAAGGCCGGCCGGCCGCGCGCGATGCGATGGCTCGGGTGGGGGCTCATCAGCCCAGCGGCAGCTCGCCGTCGCGCATGCCGATGCCGCTGATGGCGTGCAGCGCGCCGGCGTACTGCGCGTCCTCGCGCAGCTTGACCATGGTCTCCGCGTGCGAGCGCCCGTGCATGCGCGCTAGACGCGCGAGCCCCACCGCCGGCATCGCGTATTCGAACCCCGAAAACAGTTCGTCCACGGATTGCGGGCTGTTGCACACGAGCACCATGTCGCAGCCCGCGGCGACCGCCGCCTGCGCACGAGCCACCATCCCGCCGGCGACCGCCGCACCCTCCATCGACAGGTCGTCGCTGAACACCACGCCGTCGAAACCGAGGTCGCCGCGCAGCACCTGCTTGAGCCACACGGGGGAGTAGCCCGCCGGGCGGCTGTCCACCTTCGGATAGATCACGTGTGCCGGCATGATCCCGCCCAGCCCGGACGCGATCAGCCGCCGGAACGGCACCAGGTCGTGCGCTTCGATGTCCGCATACGGCCGGTCGTCCACCGGCACTTCGTGGTGCGAGTCCGCGCGCACGTAACCGTGCCCCGGGAAATGCTTGCCCACGGCATTCATGCCGGCCTGCCGGAAGCCCTGCACCAGGGCCCGCGCCAGGTCCGCGATCGCGCGCGGGTCCGAATGCAACGCTCGATCGCCGATGACGCTGCTCGCGCCATGGTCGACGTCGAGCACCGGCGCAAAGCTCAGGTCCACCCCGTTCGCGCGCAGCTCCGACGCGAGCACGAAACCCACTTCGTGCGCGAGTTGCTTCGCCCGCTGAGGGTTCCCGTTCCAGGCTCGCCCGAGCTCGCGCATCGGCGGAATCGCGGTGAACTCCTCGCGGAAGCGCTGCACGCGTCCGCCCTCATGGTCGACCGCGATGACGAGCGGAGGATTACGCAGGCCGTGTATTTCCGCCGTGAGGCGGGAGAGCTGCTCGGTGCCGGTGTAATTGCGCGAGAACAGGATCACTCCGCCGGCGAGCGGGTGCAGGAGGCGGTGGCGATCCGTCTCGGTCAGGGCAGTGCCCGCGATGTCGAGCATGACCGGGCCGAGCGTCATTCTTTCCGCGTTCATCTCTCGAGCACCACGCACGCGCACGCGAGGTTCGCTTCATCGCTGATCGTCAGGTGATGATTCACGATGCCCCTGCTGCTGACGAGCTGCTCCAGATTGGGGTGGAACGCGAGGCTCGGTCTTCCGGCCGCGTTCTGCACCACGCTGATGCATTGCAAGGTCACAGGATAGCGGAAACCGGTACCCATGGCCTTGGAGAAGGCTTCCTTCGCGGCGAACCGGTTGGCGAGGAACAGCACGGGGCGGACCGTGCGCAGGTAGGCGGGCCACTCGAGCGGCGTCAGCACGCGCCGCGCGAAGCGCTCGCCGTATTTCTCCACCAGACGCGAGATACGCCGCGGCTCCACCACGTCGATGCCGATGCCGTAGATCATCGGGCCGCGCTGATGAGCGCCTTCATTTCGCGCACCGCTCCGGCGAGCCCGACGAACACGGCGTGCGCCACGATGGCGTGGCCGATGTTGAGTTCCCGGATCTGCGGAATCGCGGCGACGGGCAGCACATTGTCATAATTCAAGCCATGACCGGCGTTCACGTGCAGGCCCTTGCCCGCGGCGTAGTGCGCCGCGCTGCGGATCGTGTCGAGCTCTCTTTTTCGCTCCGCCTCCGTCTCGGCCTCGGCATAGAGCCCGGTATGCAGCTCGACCACGGGCGCTCCCGCTGCCAGCGCCGCGTCGATCTGGAGCGCATTCGCGTCGATGAACAGCGACACGCGCACGCCCGCATCGGCGAGATCCCGGCACGCCCGCTTCACGTGCTCGAGATTGCCCGCCACGTCGAGCCCGCCCTCGGTGGTGAGCTCGGCGCGCTTCTCCGGAACCAGGCACGCGTCGTGGGGCTTCACCTTGCGCGCGAAGGCGATCATTTCCGGCGTCACCGCCGCCTCCAGGTTCATGCGGGTCTTGAGCAGGGAGCGCAGTTCGACGACATCGCGATCCTGGATGTGGCGGCGGTCTTCCCTGAGGTGCAGCGTTATGTAGTCCGCGCCGGCGGCCTCCGCGGCGAGCGCCGCCTCCACCGGGCTCGGGTAGCGCGTGCCGCGCGCCTGCCGCAGGGTCGCGACGTGATCGATGTTGACGCCGAGGAGTTTGCCGGACCCTGCCCCGGCAAACTCCTGAGGCAAAACCGCCTGCACAAAGACGCGGGGAATCACCGAAAAGCTCATCTCGTCCCTACCCTCATGTACCCTTGCAGGCCTGCGGCAATCGTTAGGCTCACCTTCATCCAAGATCCGCAGGCGGTTTTGCGTTAGCAGCCTGTCGGGCCGCCGACTCCGACAGGCTGCTCATAGGTCCTGGAGGTCGCGCAGCAGCTGCCGCGTGTGCAGGACCTGTTTGCCGAGGTAGTGATTGATCAGCATGCGCATCAGCGCCTTGCTCTGCTGCAGCGTGACGGCGCTGGTGAAATCGCCCGATTGCATGTCGAGCAGCGTCTGGCCGGACAATTCTACCCCGTTTTCCGGAGCATCACCGGTGACGGAGACCGGTCCGCGCTCCATGACGTAGACATAGCGCCGGGCGCGCGAGATGGGCTCGCCGTCCTCGGCGTCGCGGTCGAACGTGACTGCGTAGCCCAGCTCCCGCAGCAGCCCGATTTCGAAGCGCCGCAGTATGGCCGCGTGATCGGGCTCCCGCGCCAGGGCCGCGAGCGTGTCCTGGTAGGTCGCAAACAACTTCTCGTGCGGGTCGTCACGATGCAGCAGCTTGAGCAGCAATTCGTTGAGGTAGAAGCCGCACGCAAGCGCCCCGCCCTTCAGCGGAGCGTACGGCCCCTGCCACTCGGCCCGGATCAGGGTCCGCAGCTCGGCCTTTCCCGACCACGATAGCAGCAGCGGCTGGAACGCGAGCAACACCCCGCGCAGCGCCGATTTCGGGCGGCGCGCGCCACGCGCGACCAGCGCGACCCGCCCCAGGTTCCGCGCGAAGGTTTCCACCACCATGCTGGTCTCGCGGTACGGGTAGCTGTGCAGCACGAAAGCCGGCTGCGAGTCCTGACGGGATCTATCGGCTGACGTCATCGAGCTCTGCGGAAGGACCTCTACTCGAAGCCGAGCCGATTCAGCATGGCCTCGCTGTCGGTCCAGCCCCGGCGCACCTTGACCCACACCTCGAGATAGACCTTGCCTCCGAAAAGTGCCTCCATGTCCTGGCGCGCCTGGCTGGCGATCAGCTTGAGCTTCTCCCCGCCCCTGCCGATCACGATCGGTTTCTGCGTCCGGCTGGCGACGAGGATGATGGCGTTGATCCGCCGCACGCCCCGGACGAGCTTGAACTGCTCGATCTCGACGGTCGTCGCGTACGGCAGCTCGTCACCGAGCAGGCGGAACAGCTTTTCGCGCACCAGCTCGGCCGCGAGAAAACGCTCGCTCATCGTCGTGACCTCGTCCTCGCCGTACAGGGCGGGGCCCCGCGGCAGCAGCGGCACGAGCGTATCCAGCAGCTCCCCGACCTGGGTGCCGCGGCCGGCTGACAGCGGCACGATCGAGCTGAACTCGCGGCGCGCGGACATTTCCGCAATGAACGGCAGAAGCAGTCTCTTGTCGCCGATGCGGTCGATCTTGTTGATGGCAAGCACTACCGGGACACCGGCCGGCAGCAGCTTCTCCACTGCACGGTCTGCCGCATTGCACACCAGCGCTTCGATCATCCAGACGATGATGTCCACGCCCTCGAGGCTCGCCGCGACGCTGCGATTCATCAGCCGGTTCAGGGCCGAGCGGTGCACAGTCTGATACCCGGGGGTGTCCACGAACACGATTTGCGCGTCCGCGCGCGTGATGATCCCGGTCACGTGCTGGCGCGTCGTCTGGGGCTTGCGCGAGGTGATACTGATCTTCTGGCCCACGACGCGGTTGAGCAGCGTGGACTTGCCGACGTTGGGGCGTCCGACGATCGCGACCTGGCCGGCGCGGAAAGCCGGCGCCCGCTCAGTCACGGTTTGCAAGCTCATAGGCTTGCCGGGCTGCCTCCTGCTCGGCGGTGCGCCGGCTGCTGCCCTCGCCCAGGGTACGGATACCGAGCTGGGGAATCACGCACTCGACCTGGAACACCTGCTCATGAGCCTCCCCTCGCGTCGAAACCACCGCGTATTGCGGCAGCGCGATCTTGCGAGCCTGCAGGTGCTCCTGGAGCGAGGTCTTGGGATCCTTCCCGCTGGTCCGTGGGTCTATGGTATCGATCGCCTCGCCCAGCAGCACCCGGACTGTCCGGCATGCGGCGTCGAAGCCTGCATCGAGGAACACGGCGCCGACCACCGCCTCGACCGAGTCGGCGAGGATCGAAGGCCGCTGCGCGCCGCCGCTTCTCACCTCGCCTTCCCCGAGGCTCAGCTGGTCCCCGAACGCAAACCGCTGCGCGACTGCAGCAAGCGACGGCTGGTTGACCAGGTTGGCACGCAGCCGCGACAGCTCGCCTTCCGTCAGCTGGGGAAACCTGCGGTAGAGCTCGAGTGCAACAGCGCAGTTCACCACGCTGTCTCCGAGAAACTCGAGGCGCTCGTTGTTTGCGGCGCCGTGGCTGCGATGCGTCAGCGCCCGGCGCAACAATTCTGGATCGTTGAAGCGGTGGCCGATCCGGAGGGCGAAATCCTCGAGGACCATCAGCGCTCGGACACTGTGGGCGCGCTTTCGCTAGTTCCTGGAGCTCGGATAGAAATCCATGCAAGCGCTCAGATTCCCGACGAGAGGCACACGCACCGAGTATTCCGCGCTGATCACGATCCTGTCGCCTTCCTTCGCGATCTTGAGATCACTCGGGCTGACCGACCGGAGGTTCTCGATGACCGCCCGCCGGCTGTATGCCGCCTCGACTTCCCTGCGCATGCCGGCCCGCAAATCGGGATCCGACGCGACGACCTTGAACTGCTTCTCGATGGCGAAGTTTTCCAGGTACGGCGGTCCGATCTTGAATCCGAGCAACAGCGCAAAGATCCCGACAATCGCCCACAGGATGAACCCCGAAACGGTCACCCCCGTCTGCCGCTTCATGATCGAACGCTTCAGTTGATCCACCGGCCGATCCTCCCGAAATCGTCAAAATTCCACCAGATCAGGAACGCCTTGCCCACGATATTCGCCTCTGGCACGAATCCCCAGTAGCGGCTGTCGCTGCTGCTGTCCCTGTTGTCGCCCATCAGGAAATAGTGGCCCGGCGGTACCGTGCAGGAAAAGCCCGCTTCATTGTAGGCGCAATTGTCGCGAAATGGAAACCACCGGACCCCGGGCAGATGCACGCTTGGAATTTCCGGCTGCACCAGTATCGCGTGCCGGTGCTCGCCCAGCGTCTCCCGCAGCCGCCGCGCGGAAACGAAGTTCAGGCCGGACTCCACGTAGTTGTATTCGCCGTCGGGGGTCGCCTGGATCTCCTTGCCGTTGATCCACAGCCGCTTGTCGCGGTAGGCGATCTGGTCCCCCGGCAATCCGACCACGCGCTTGATGTAGTCGAGCGAGGGGTTCTCCGGGTAACGAAACACCATGATCTCGCCGCGCCGTGCCTGGCTCACGTCGACGAGCTTCACGTTGATGATCGGCAGCCGGATGCCGTAGGTGAACTTGTTCACGAGGATGAAGTCGCCCACGAGCAGCGTCGGCAGCATCGAGCCGGAAGGGATCTTGAACGGCTCGACGAGGAACGAGCGCAGCAGGAACACGACCAAAATCACCGGGAAAAAACTCTTCGGGTATTCGACCCACCACGGCTCGTGGCGGCCCGCCCCGCGGCGGTGGCGCAGCCAGTAATGGTCGAGCGCCCACACCGCACCGGTCGCGACCAGCAGCAGGAACATGATCATCGCGAAATTCACGCAACACCCGTGCACGGCAAGCAGTGAGCGGTGAGCGGAAAGAACCGCTTACCGCTTAGCGCTTGCGGCTTGTCGATGCTCATTTCTCCACCTGCAAGATGGCGAGAAACGCTTCCTGCGGTATCTCCACGCTGCCCACCTGCTTCATCCGCTTTTTCCCCGCCTTTTGCTTCTCCAGGAGCTTCCTCTTGCGGGTGATGTCGCCCCCGTAACACTTGGCCAGCACGTTCTTTCGCATCGCCTTTACCGTCTCGCGCGCGATGATGTGCGATCCGATGGCCGCCTGCACGGCGACGTCGAACATCTGGCGCGGAATGAGCTCGCGCATCTTGACCGCCAGCTCGCGCCCGCGGTTTTGCGCGTTGTCCCGATGCACGATCAGCGACAGCGCATCCACCCTCTCCTCGTTGATCAGGATGTCGAGCCGCACCAGATCGCCGGCCCGGTATTCGAGGAAATCGTAATCGAGGGACGCGTAACCGCGCGATACCGATTTGAGCCTGTCGAAGAAGTCCATCACGACCTCATTGAGCGGCATCTCGTACGTCAGCATGACCTGCCGTCCGATGTACTGCAGGTTGCGCTGAGCCCCGCGCTTCTGGTTGCAAAGCGTGATCACGGGCCCGACGTACTCGTGCGGGACGAGGATCGAGGCCTTGATGACGGGCTCGCGGATCTCCTCGATCCTGGTCAACTCGGGCAGCCGCGAGGGATTCTCGATCTCCAGCACCGAGCCGTCGCGCAGCAGAACCTGGTAGACCACGGTCGGGGCGGTGGTGATGAGATGCATGTCGTACTCACGCTCCAGGCGCTCCTGGACGATGTCCAGGTGCAGCAGCCCCAGGAACCCGCAGCGGAAGCCGAACCCGAGCGCCTGCGAGGACTCCGGCTCGAAGCGCAGCGAGGCATCGTTGAGCTGCAGCTTCTCCAGGGCATCGCGCAACGCGCCGTACTCCCCCGTGTCCACCGGATAGAGTCCGGCGAAGACCTGGGGCTTGATCTCCTTGAACCCGGGAAGCGCCGCCGCCGCGGGGCGATCCGCGAGCGTCAGGGTGTCTCCCACGCGCGCGGCCTTCAGTTCCTTGATGCCGGCCGTCACGTAGCCTACCTCGCCCGCGCTCAGGCTATCCTTCATGCGGGCCTTGGGCGTGAACACGCCCACCTCGTCGCACAGGTAGGCGGCGCCGCTCGACATCAGCCGCAGACGGTCCTTCGGCTTCAATTCCCCGTCGACCACGCGCACGAGCATGACCACGCCCACGTAGTTGTCGAACCACGAGTCGATGATGAGCGCCTTGAGCGGCTGCATGCGCTCGCCCCTGGGCGGCGGAATGGTGCGAATCACCGCTTCGAGGATCTCGCCGACACCCTCCCCGGTTTTCGCGCTCACGCGCAGCGCGTCGCCGGCCGGTATGCCGATGATGTCCTCGATCTCGGAGGCCACCCGCTCGGGGTCGGCCTGGGGAAGGTCCATCTTGTTGAGCACCGGGACCACCTCCACCCCCTGCTCGATGGCGGTGTAGCAATTCGCGACGGTCTGCGCCTCGACGCCCTGGGACGCGTCCACGACCAGCAGCGCGCCCTCGCAAGCGGCAAGCGAGCGCGACACCTCGTAGGAGAAGTCCACGTGTCCCGGCGTGTCGATCAGGTTGAGCAGGTAGATGCTCCCGTCGCGGGCCCGGTACTCGAGCGCCGCAGTCTGGGCCTTGATGGTGATGCCGCGCTCGCGCTCGAGCGCCATCGAGTCGAGGACCTGCTCCTCCATCTCGCGGTCGGTGAGCGCGCCGCACAGCTGGATGAAGCGGTCGGCGAGCGTGGACTTGCCGTGGTCGATATGCGCGATGATGGAAAAGTTGCGGATATGCTGCATGGAAAAGGTCCCCCGCGCGGGCGTTCAGGAGGCCGTCTTGCGGGTGCCCTTCCTTCGTCTAAAGGCGCGTAGTTTATAGGAATTTCTCGAGATGCGCAGTAACGGCGCCGGGGTCGAGAACGAAACGGCACAGCTCGCGTTCTCCGTGCACAAGCACCGGCACGTGCTCGCCGTAGCGCTCCCCGAGCGCCGGGTCGGAGTCGACGTCGGTTACGACCAGCCCGAAATGAAAGCGGGCCTGCAGTTGACGCAGGCCCGCGATCATTTCCTCGCAAAGGTGGCAGCGTTCGCGGCTGTACACCGTGAGGGTGACGGGATCAGCCAACTTCGACGCGAAACGGGATGTAGAGGGAGTTCGCACCCCGCCGCACGAGCAAAGCGACGACGCGGCCTTTGTCGAACTGGCTCATCATCTGGTTGAACTGCTCGACCGTCTTCACGTCCTGATTGTTGATGGCGA
Source organism: Betaproteobacteria bacterium (assembly GCA_016868035.1). Classification (GTDB taxonomy): domain Bacteria; phylum Pseudomonadota; class Gammaproteobacteria; order Burkholderiales; family SG8-41; genus SG8-41. Next base: position 23,321 of record VGID01000007.1, read on the forward strand.
CGATCACGTCGCCGCGGCGCACGCCCGCGCGTGCGGCGGGCCCTTCCACGTTCTCCACGAGCACCCCGCCGGGGAGCTTCAGTTCGCTGCGCTGGGCGTCCGTGAGCTCGGAGAGCGCCATGCCGTACTGGCTCGGCGCGGCCGCCGGCGGCTTGCCACCCCGCCGGGCCTGGCGCGCGGCGCGGTCATCCTGCATTTCGGCAATCACCACCTGCACATCGCGCGGCTGCTTGTTGCGCCAGATCTGCATGGTCACCCGGTTGCCCGGTTTCGTCGCCCCCACGATGCGCGGAAGATCCTCGGATGAATTCACCGACTTCCCGTCGAATCTCAGGATCACGTCCCCCGGTTCGACGCCGGCTTTCTCCGCCGGTCCGCCCTTCTCCACCGAGTTGACCAGCGCTCCCTGCGGCTTGGCGAGCCCGAAGGACTCGACGAGCTCCTTGCTGAGCGGCTGGATCACGACGCCGATGCGACCGCGCGTGACTCTGCCCGCGGTGCGCAGCTGCTGCGCGATGTCATTTGCGACATCGATCGGTATCGCGAAGGAGAGCCCCATGAAGCCGCCCGTGCGGCTGTAGATCTGCGAATTGATGCCGATCACCTCGCCCCTCAAGTTGAACAGCGGCCCCCCGGAGTTTCCGGGGTTGACGGCGACGTCGGTCTGGATGAAAGGCACGTAATTTTCCTGCGGGAGCGAGCGCCCTTTGGCGCTGACGATGCCCTTCGTGACCGTCTGCTCGAATCCGAACGGCGAGCCGATCGCGACCACCCATTCTCCGACCTTGAGCCGGTTGGGGTCCCCGAACCGGACCGCCGGCAGCCCCGTCGCCTCGATCTTGATCAGCGCGATGTCCGTGCGGCGATCGGCGCCGATCACCTTGGCCCGGTACTCGCGCTTGTCCTGCAATCTCACGGTGATCTCGTCCGCGGCATCCACCACGTGCGCGTTGGTCAGGATGTAGCCGTCGGGGCTGATGACGAACCCGGATCCCAGCGACTGCGTCTGGAACTCGCGCGGACCGGGATTGGGCGCGAAGCGCCGGAAGAACTCGTAGAACGGGTCGTTTTCCTGCAGGTTCGGAGCCTGCGGAGAAAGCGGATTGCGCACCGACTGCGTGGTGCTGACGTTGACCACCGTCGCTCCCTGTTTCTCCACGAGCTCCGTGAAATCGGGGAGCTGGGCGGAAGTCGCAAGCGGCAGCGCGAAGGTCAGCGCGACGAGCAAATGCCTGAGCATGGATAGTCCTCTGTTGCTACGGGAAAGGGTATGGAGCAGGGGGTGTTGCGAAATCGGGGTGCGGCGGGTCATCTTGCGTCTGCGGTACCCCTGAATTCGAGGGAATTGGCGATCTGCATCACGGTCTCGATCGGTGCCTCGCCGAGCACCGTCACCATGTAGTCGGAGAGCGGACGGGTGTAGATATTCACCGCTCCCTGGTGCGTCAGGCTCTGCGCCGGCCGGCTCTTGGGCAGCGGCTCGATGAATACCGAGATCGCGGCGAGGCCGTCGGAAAACACGAGATGCGACACCGCGCTCGAACGCCCGGCGATAAAGCGCTTGAGCTCGGTCAGTTTGCGGAAACCGCGCGGCTGGCTGGTCAGCACCCAGCCCTTGTCTCCGTGGACCTCGGTCGCTGCGAGAGCCGAGCGATCGACCTTCCAGTCTTGGCTCCTGTGCGCATACCGCGATTTCACGTCCTCGTGCCGGAAACGCCCGCCGATCTTCAGGGCCGTGAACGCAAACGCCTCGACCAGCTGGTTCTTCTCGCCGAACGTACGCGCGCGCAGCGGCAACCCCGAGCCTGCGTCGACGCAGAAGTCGTGCCCGTAGCGCAGTTTGTCCTTGGGCTCGAGCACGACGAGATGGCAGTTGTAACCGGCTACGCGGTCCATGCCGCCCTTGCGCACCACGTAGTTGTCGGAAATCTCGCTAAGCTGGTCCGGCAGCGACAGCGGGAAACGCCGCCTGCTGCGGCGCTCGATGAGGATCGTCTTCGATTCCGGCAGGTAGCACGTGACCTGGTCGTTCGTGCGGATGATCTCACGCCGAGGACCGTCGAGCGTTTCGAGCTTCTCGAACTCCCCCCCGGCCGGATTGACGTAATGGACGATGCGCGAGGTCTCGCTCTGGTGGGAATTGCGGTAGACGAAAGTGCCGCTGTAATTGAGCTGACGGGAGGCATTCGCCATCCTCTCCAGCCAGATGAGCCCGTCCTGCGGCTCACCCGTGCCGGCGGACGCGCCCCCCGGCACCGACAGCCAGAGGGCGAAGATCAGCCACCGCGCCTTCACTTAACGTCCCTTGGCCGGTTGCCCGCTCGAAACGGTCCGGATGTAGGGAGCAAGCCCCTGGATCGAGGTGCTGGGGGAGAATTCCTGATGGGCGATCAGGTACTCGCTCATCTTCCCGTCACTCGGAACGCTCGCGAGCTGTGCGGTGGGCGCTGGCGATGCCACCGCCGGGGCTTTTGCCAATTCGGTGCTCGGCCCCGGAGCGGTGACGGACAACACCACCCACCCCACGAGCGCGACCGCCGCGAGCGAGGCGGCGGCGGACAGCCCGTACCTGAGAAGCCGCGTGCCCATCCTGTACTGCGGCGCGACCACGGTCGGCTCCTGCGCGAGCCGCTGGTTCAGCCGCTGCTGGAACCGCGGCGAGAGCATGCGCTCCCCGCGCAGCGCGTCTCCTACGACATGAAACTCGTCCCAGCGCTCGCGCAGCTCCTCGCTGTCCCGCACGCGGGCAAGCTCCCGGCGCGACTGCCGTTTATCGAGTTGTCCGTCCATCCATGCCGATATCTCGTCCATCTCACCATCTCCTGTCCTTCCGGGTGCCGAGCAGCGGTCTCAACTTCTCCGCAATTGCCTCGCGCGCCCGGAAAATGCGCGACCGGACCGTGCCGATCGGGCAGTTCATGATGCTGGCGATTTCCTCGTAGCTCAGCCCCTCGATCTCGCGAAGCGCAATTGCGGTCCTTAATTCCTCTGGCAACTCTTCGAGCGTTTGGTTCACCGTCTGCGCGATCTGCCGGCTCATCAACTCGTTCTCCGGCGTGTTCAGATCGCGCAATAATTCACCGTTGTCGAACCCTTCCGCCGCCTCCGCGTCGATGTCGGTCGCGGTGGGAGCCCGCCGGCCCATCGCCACCAGGTAGTTCTTGGCGGTATTGATGCCGATACGGTACAACCACGTGTAGAACGCGCTGTCACCCCGGAACGAAGGCAACGCCCGATAGGCCTTGATGAAAGCCTCCTGGGCCACATCCTCCACCTCGTTCGCATCGCGGATGAACCGCGACAGCAGGCGTCCGAGCTTGCGCTGGTACTTGCTCACCAGCAACCCGAATGCGTGCTTGTCGCCGCGCTGCGCGCGCTCGACCAGTTGCTGATCGACTTCGCGATCGCTCATAGAGCCCGTCCCTGAACTTGAAATCGTTTTCCAAGTCGAGCGGCCTTGCCGGTTTAACAAAGGGCAGAGTATACCCGCCCGCCCGGCATCCGAGGAACGCGAAGTTCATCGTAATTGCACTGACAGGCAGGCAAAACATTAGTTCACCCGCCCTTAAGGGCATTGTTCCCGCCCTGCCCTCTGCCCGGCGCGGACCGGCCCGCACGGCAGGCCCTGCGGCGTAGGGTCCGGAGCGCCGTCATGGGCTCCCCGTGCCCGCTCATCGTGCGTTTTTGCCATCCCCGCCGGAGCGCAGCCCGGGCGACACCACGACCCGCTCCAGGCCGTCGAATGCCCATTGCACCCCGATCGCCATGGCGGCAGCGGGCACGGCCCCCGCCAGCAGCAGGGTGTGGTCGTTGACGGCCAGCCCGGCGACGATGCGCTCCCCGTAGCCCCCGGCGCCGATGAACGCGGCGATGGTGGCGGTGCCGACATTGATCACCGCGGAAGTCTTGACTCCTGCGAGGATGGTGCGCGCAGCGAGCGGCAGCTCGATCAACCGCAAGCGCATACCGGCGCGGATACCCAATGCGGTCGCCGACTGCTTAAGGGTATGCGGGACCCCCGCGAGACCGGCCTCCGTGTTCCGCACCACCGGCAGCAGCGCGTAGAGAAAAAGCGCGATGATGGCCGGCACCGTGCCGATGCGGTCGAGCAACGCGATCAGGAAGGCGAGCAGCGCGAGAGACGGGATCGTCTGCAGCACGCCTGCCGCGCCGAGGATCCACGGGCGCGCCCTGTGCACCCGGTCCGCGAGGATGCCCAGCGGCACGCCCAGCGCCACGCTGAGCAGCAGCGACACGAAGACGAGCGCGAAATGCTGCACGGTGAGACGCCAGAAGTCCGCGCCGAACAGCGCGCCGAGGAAAGACCGCCGCGCGGGCGGTGGGCCGGGTCCGTCCGCCGACGCGTAGCGCCCCGCGAGAAAATCCTCCGCAACCTTGTGGAACGGGACTGCCGCGAGTTCCGCGGCGGCATTCATCGCGATCATCCGCTCCGCGGGGATTTGTCCCTGAAGAGCCTGCAGCGCCCGCCACGAACCGGGGTATCGCTGCGGCAATTCCGCGCGGTGGAGCAGGACCGCCTCGTAGACCGGGAAATATCCACGGTCGTCGTCCAGCACGCGCAGCCGGTAGCGGCCGATCTTCGCGTCGGTCGTGTACACGTCCACGACGTCCACGTGCCCGGCTGCGATCGCTTCATAGGCGAGCCCATGGTCCAGGCCGCGCGGCGCATCGAACGGCAGCCCGTATGCCTGCTGCAGCGCGGGCCAACCGTCACGCCGGTTCAAAAATTCCTGGGACAGTCCCAGCTGCAGCCGTGGATGCCGGGCGAGATCCGAGAGGCTGCGGATGCCGAGCGCGCTCGCCCGTTCCTCGCGCATTGCCAGCGCATAGGTATTGTTGAACCCGAGCGGCACGCCCACGGCCAACCCGTGTCGGGCCAGCTCGCGGTTGAGCTCCTCTTGCCCGGGCACGCGCTGCAGTCCGAGCAACTCGAGAGCGATGGTGCCGGTGTACTCCGGGTAGACGTGAATCGCCCCGCTCTTCAGCGCGGCAAACAGAATGGCCGTATTCCCGAGCCCCGGACGATGCGCGGCCCGCGCCTCTCCTGCTGCATCCACCGTGCGCGCGAGGATTTCGCCGAGCACGTAGGATTCGGTAAAGCGCTTGGAGCCGACATGGACGGTCGGCTGGGCAAAGCCCAGTGCCGGCAGTAGCAGCAGAAAGATCAGACGCAACATGGCCGCCGCGCCAGCACGGTTTCACTCCGGATCGGCGCCCGCCCGCCGGGCACGCCGGATGCAGTATGGCCGAAGAACCGCGGTGCTGGCAAAATAGCACCTTCCACAACCCGGCCGCCGATCTGCAAATGCCTCCGCGCGATTACCCGCTCGAACCGTTCTGGATTCCGTTCACCGCCAACCGGCAGTTCAAGGCCGCGCCGCGCATACTGGTTTCGGCGAAAGACATGCACTACGTCGCCGAGGACGGCCGCGCGGTCCTCGACGGTACCGCGGGCCTGTGGTGCGTGAACGCGGGTCATTGCCGGGAGCGGATCACGGAGGCGATCCGGAAGCAGGCTGCCGAGCTCGACTACGGGCCGATCTTCCAGATGGGGCATCCCGGACCGTTCAAGGTTGCGGAGCGCGTAAAGAAGCTCCTGCCGGGCGACCTCGAGCACGTGTTCTTCACCAATTCCGGCTCGGAATCGGTGGACACCGCCCTGAAGATCGCCCTCGCCTACCACCGCGCGCGCGGCGAGGGGCACCGCAGGTGGCTGATCGGGCGCGAGCGCGGATATCACGGCGCGGGCTTCGGCGGGACCTCGGTCGGGGGCATCCCCGCGAACCGCAGGGCATTCGGGAATCTCCTGCCCTATGTTGACCACCTGCCGCACACGCATGACCTGGAGCACAACTCGTTTTCACGCGGCCAGCCCGCGTGGGGCGCGCACCTTGCCGAGGAGCTCGAACACCGCATCATCGCGCTGCACGACGCGTCCAACATCGCGGCGGTCATCGTCGAGCCCGTCGCCGGCTCGACCGGCGTGCTGGTACCCCCGAAAGGCTATTTGGAGCGGCTGCGAGAGCTCTGCGACAAGCACGGGATCCTTCTCATCTTCGACGAGGTGATCACCGGTTTCGGGCGCGTCGGCGCGCCGTTTGCCGCCACCCGCTTCGGCGTCGTGCCCGACATCATCACGATGGCAAAGGGCATCACCAACGCCACGGTGCCGATGGGCGCGGTGGCGGTGCGCCGCGGCATCTACGAGTCGGTCGTGAACGGCGCCGCGGAGAACGCGATCGAGCTCGCTCACGGGTACACCTATTCCGGGCACCCGCTAGCGGCAGCAGCGGCCCTCGCAACGCTCGATCTCTACGAGGAGGAGCGCCTGTTCGAGCGCGCCGCGTCACTCGCGCCGCATTTCGAGAACGCGGTGCATTCCCTGCGCGAGGCTCCGCACGTCGCCGACATCCGCAACTTCGGCATGATGGCGGCCATCGAGCTGGAACCCATCCCGGGCAAGCCGGGCGCCCGCGGCTATCAGGCGCTGGTGCGCGCATTCGAGCGTGGCGTGCTGGTGCGCACGACCGGCGACGTCATCGCCATGTCGCCGCCGCTCATCATCAGCAAGGAGCAGATCGACGAGCTCGTCGGCACGCTCGCGTCAGTGCTGCGCGAGATGGCCACGCAGAATCCGTAACCGCAAAGACGCTAAGAGCCTCTATCACAAAGATCCAAAGAGCATGAAACCGCCGATGAACGCAGACGGACGAAGATAAGATCAAGACCAATATAGACAGGATTAACAGGATGAAAACAGGATTTACAGGATTATTTGCTCGAGTCTAATCCTGTTAATCTTGTGAAATCCTGTAAATCCTGTCCATTTCTTATCGGCGTTTATCGGCGGCTAATATTTCTCGATTTTGTTGCCAGCTCTAAGGGATCGCCAGGGGATCAAGAATCAGATCTCGATGCTTTGCGGGCTCTTTGCGCCTCCGCGTCTCCGCGGTCCGGCCCCCCCGGCCTAGACCCGCGGCAGGTCGCGTGCGGCAAGCTGCGTGAGGCAGTGATCCACCCACTCCGCGGTGAGCTTCTCCTGCATCGAATTCTGCCGCAGCCGCGCGTCCAGGGCCGCGAAATCCACGCGGTCGAGCGGCTGGTCCTGGTTGAAGCACGAGAAGACGTAGGTCACCTTCCCCGTGGCAGCATCCACGTGCGGCTGCAGGCACTGCGCGCAGATCTCCTTCATCATGCACTGCATCGGGGAATTGATGGACCCGATGCCGCGATGGCGCGCCTTGAGGTAGGGCTTGAGCACGTCGTGACGTGCGTGCGCGACCGCGGCCATCATCTTGTTCGACCCGATCGCCATGATCCGGTCCGCGTCGCCGAACGGAATCGGCTGCTCGCCGAGCGCGCCGCTCGCGTACGCATGCATCCCCTGTACGATGTTGCCGACGAATCTCTTGTCCTGCGGCCGCTCCGGGGTGAATCCGGGCTCCTCGTCGCAGCACCACACGACCGCGTCCGCCGCCGCCTCGATGTCAGCGACCTTGTAGCGGTCCGTCATGTGCTTGTAGCCGGCGAAATACAGAACCCGGCTGCCAGCGCGGCGCATCGCCTGGCCGATCGAGAGCAGCACGGCGTTGCCCAGTCCGCCGCCTGCAAGCACCACGGTCTCTCCGGACGGGATCTCGGTCGGCGTGCCGGTCGGGCCCATCAGGACCACCGGCTCCCCGGGCTTGAGAAGCACGCACACATCCGATGATCCGCCCATCTCGAGCACGATCGTCGAGATCAGCCCCCGCGCGCGATCCACCCAGGCGCCGGTGAGCGCGAGCCCTTCCATTGCGAGCCGCGTGCTGTCGGCGCGCGCCGCGTTCGCCTCGTAGTTCTGCAGGCGGTAGAACTGCCCGGGACGGAAGCGTCGCGCAGCCGCCGGGGCGCGGACCACGACTTCCATGATGAGGGGGGTCAACCGTACCACGTCGTGGACGGTGGCGCGCCACTCGTCGTTGAGGCGGACGAAGAACTCGTCATCGCCCAGCCGCGAAGCCGGACGCACACGCCCGAGCACGGCGCTGACGGTTGGATAGCCCTGCTTGGCGCTGCCGATCGCCTTGACCACGTTGCCGAAGTACGAGGGGTGAACGTCGCCGAAATAGCTCATGAAGCGGCCATCGGGCGACCGCGACAGCAGCACGCGCGCACGCGCCGGCTTGGAGATGGCTTTTTCCGGCACAACCGGGTTGCCTTCCTCGTCGCACGCCTGGAAATAGCGTCCGTCCAGCGTGAAGTGCGCGGGATCCTCGCGCGCGAGGATCGTGTTGGGCTGGGTGCCGGCCGCGATCAGGATCGTCCCCGCCCGCAGCTCGGCGCGCCCGATTTCGGCCCAACGGGCGTCCTCGCCGCGCCGCTGCACCGACACCCGCAGAGCGCGGGCGTGGCCGTATTCGTCCACCTCGATCGCAAGCGGCGTAAGGCCCTCGGCAAAGCGCACGCCCTCCTCCAGCGCTTTCTGCACTTCCTCGTGGTTCAGCACATAGGACGGGCTGTCGATCATCCGCTTTCGATAGGCGATCGTGACCCCGCCCCACGACTGCAGCAGCTCGAGGATGCGCGGCGCGCGGCCTTCTGCCCGTGCGGCCGAGCGCTCGTCGCGGATCGCGCGCGCGTGCGCGAGAAACTCGTCGGCGATGGCGCGCTCCTCCTCGTACCATGCGACCCGCGCCGCGCTCTCTCCGTGCTCGCGCGCGAGCTGCTCATAGCGCTGCAGAAATTTCTCGACCTGCACCGGGTAGTAGGCGAGCGACTCGGTGGCGGTGTCGATCGCGGTCAAACCTCCTCCGACCACGACAATCGGCAGGCGCACCTGCATATTGGCGATCGAGTCCGCCTTTGCGGCTCCCGTAAGTTGCAGCGCCATCAAGAAGTCGGACGCAGCGCGCACGCCGCGTGCGAGCCCGTTCGGAAGGTCGAGCACGGTCGGACGCCCCGCGCCGACCGCCAGCGCGACATGGTCGAAGCCCAGCGCAAACGCTTCCTCGGCCGTCACCGTGCCGCCAAAGCGCACGCCGCCGAACAGCGCGAACTCGCGCCGGCGCTCGAGCAGCAGGCGCAATACCTTGAGGAAGTTCTTGTCCCAGCGCACGGTGATGCCGTACTCGGCCACCCCGCCGAATCCCGCCATCACGCGCCTGTCGAGCTCCTCGTAGAGTTCCTTCACGTCGCGGATCGGACGGAACGCAACGCGTGCGCCGCGCGCATCCACTCCCGAGAGCTCCGCCGGCAGCGGCTCGATCTTCAACCCGTCGATGCCGGCCACCGCATGCCCCTCGTTCATCAAGTAGTGTGCGAGCGCGATGCCCGCGGGCCCCATGCCCGCGATCAACACTCTCTTGCCCGTCGCCGGCTTCGGGTACGGCGCGCGCAGGTTGAGCGGATTCCAGCGCGTGAGCAGCGAGTAGATCTCGAAGCCCCACGGCAGCTCCAGCACGTCCTTCAACGCGCGGGTTTCGACCTGCGGGATGTTGACCGGCTCCTGCTTCTGATAGATGCACGACTTCATGCAGTCGTTGCAGATCCGGTGTCCGGTCGCCGCCACCATCGGGTTGTCCACCACGATGATCGCGAGCGCGCCGACTGGAAGCCCTTGCGCCTTGGCCTGCTGGAATTCGGAGATCTTTTCCTCGAGCGGGCATCCCGCGAGGATCACGCCGAACGGGCTCTTCTTGAATTGCGCCGCGCCCGTCGCAGCGGGCGCCTTCTCCATCAGGCCCTTCGAGCAGGAGTCCTTGCCCTGCTCGTGGCACCAGATGCAGTAATGCGCCTGGTCGAGCGCGCCGACGAGGTCGGTGCCGCGGTCGCTCAAGCCGAAGCCTTCACGCCGGCGCAGGTGCGCGCCTTCGATGACGTGTGCCTTGTAGCCCTGCGCGTCATCCGTGGCAACCGGGATCAGGCGCTGGTAATCGAGCTTGGCGGGCAGCTTGAAGAGGACTCCGGCGTGGTGCCGCGCCTTTCCCTCTCGCGACCAGAGGGCCCACGCCGCATAGCGCAGCGCAACATCGAGTTGGGCGGCGTGCGGTGCCTCGTCCTGTTGCCACGCAGTCACGTGCCGGGCGAACGCGATCTCGCTGAACGGCTCTCCGAAAGCCTCCACCAGCGCCTGTTCCAGCGCCGGGCCGTCGAATCCTTCGGCTTCTGCCGGAGTGAAGCGATGCGCCGCCCTGCGCTGCACGAAGGCCCGCTTCACGCGATACAGCGGGGTGAGCGCCCGATGTCCGGACGCGAGCGCATCGAGCTCGGCTTCGATCCCGAACAGCCACGCGATGAAGCGCTCGAGATGCGGCGAGAGCGCGGGCAACAACTCCGATTCCTGCCTTGCGCTTAACGCTTCCGGATGTTCGCGCGCGTGCACGAGCCGCTCGCGCAGGGCGGCATCTCCGTGCGCCAGCGCATCGAGAAAAAGCCGATCGAGCCGGACCAGCCCTTCGCGCTGATAGAGCGCATCGAAGGTGAGCCCGGACTCAGGAACGGGGATGGTCTTCGCAGCCACGTACTACGCTCAACACATTGAAAATTCTAGATTATACCCGCGCCGCCCGGTACGCCTCATCGCTTTGCGTTCCATGGATACGGGCGGAGGCAATATATTGGGCACGCAACATGGCCGGCTCCGTCGGCGAACGACCGCCATGGCGGGGCATGCGATAATGACCGGGCGGATTTCCGCCTTGCTTCATGGCCTTTTCGCCACTGCGAGCAGGCCTGTGCGTGGCCAAAAGTGGAGCGGGATGACAGTATGACGCAAACCGTGCGAACGCTGATGTGGCTGATGCTCGCCGTGCTGGCGGCGCTGGTGAGCTATAGCGGTTTTCGCGGCTATCTAGGCCCCGAGTTGCTGCTCAATTTCGCCAATACGGTTTACTGCTAGCAAGTCCCCGTCGCATCCGATCCGAAGGAGCGTCCTTGCCGGAACTGTTATGGTTGTTCGCGGCTGCGCTCGGCGTCGGCTTCCTGATCGGCGCGTCCAGTATCGGCGGCATCCTGCTCATCCCCGCACTCTCGGCCATCGCCGGTCTGACCCTGCATCAAGCGATGGCGACCGCGCTGTTCACTTTCATTTTTACGGGAATCGCGGGCAGCATTGCCTTCCAGCGCCGCCGCACCATAGATTGGGAATTGACGATCCCCCTCTGCCTCGGGGCAGCGCCGTTCGCGTTCGCGGGCGCATGGCTCAATTCGCGTGCTCCGGCTTCGGTGCTGGCCTTGCTGCTCGCCGTGATCATCATTTTTGCCGGCGTCTATGCGCTTGCAAACTCGCGCGGCCTCGGCAATCCCGTTTTTTCCGGACAGCCGCGGGCCCGCCGTGCCCTGCTCGCTGGGTTCGGAGCGCTGGTCGGCCTCGGCGCCGGTTTGACTGGCGTGGGCGGCCCCGTGCTGTCGGTTCCCCTGATGGTCGTTGCTGGCTTCCCCGTGCTCGCCTGTATCGGAGCCGGGCAAGTCATTCAGATCGTCGCCGCGGGTATGGGAACGATTGGATTCCTCCAGTTCGGCACGATCAACTTTGCGATCGGGGTGCCAGTACTGATCCTTCAGGTCGGCGGAGTATTGGCCGGCGTCCATCTCGCGCATACGATGAACCCGTTGCCGCTGCGGCGCTTCGTTGCGCTTCTTTGCATCACCGTCGGGGTGTTTCTTCTCGCGCGACCTCCGGCCGCGTGATAAGCAGCATCCGCTAAGAACCCTGCGCCGCCGCGCGGGAGAAACGACGCGGTGTAAGGATGTATCTAAGCGCGCAACGTGCGTTCCGCGGCCTGCACCGTATTGGCTAGCAGCATCGCCACCGTCATCGGTCCGACTCCGCCGGGCACCGGCGTGATCCACCCCGCGACCTCGCGCACCGGGGCGAAATCCACGTCTCCCGTGATGCCTTTGCCCTCCACGCGGTTGATGCCGACGTCGATCACCGCAGCCCCCACCTTCACCATATCCGCGGTGATCAGCCGCGGACGCCCGGTCGCAGCCACCAGGATGTCGGCCCGCCGCGTATGCTGTCCGAGGTCCGGAGTGCGGCTGTGGCACACGGTGACGGTCGCGCCGCGAGCCATCAGCATGAGCGCCATCGGCTTGCCGACGATCGCGCTGCGCCCGACCACGACGGCTTCACGGCCGTCGATCGAGATGCCCGCGTGGTCGAGCATCGCAACGACTCCGCGCGGCGTGCACGGCTCGAAGACCGGGCGCCCGGAGACGAGAGCGCCCAGGTTGACCCAGCTCAACCCGTCTACGTCCTTCTCCGGGGCGATCGCTTTTGCCACCAGCTCCGGGTCGAGGTGCGCCGGCAGCGGAAGCTGCACGAGGATGCCATGCACCCGTGGATCGCGGTTGAGCTTGTCGAGGGTGGCGAGCAGCGTTTCCGGCGTCGCGCCCGCATCCAGCAGGTGCTCCTCGTTATGGACGCCGACCTCGTTGCAGGCCCGCATCTTGTTGCGGACATAGATCCTGGATGCCGGGTTGTCTCCCACCAGCACCGCGGCGAGGCCCGGTCGCACGTTCGAGCGCCCGAGGCTCGCCGTTCGCTCCTTCAGGCGGCCATAGGTGTCGCGGGCAAGCGCCGCGCCGTCGATCACGTGGGCAGGCATCGATCAGCCGTTGGTACTGTGCGAGGATCGCGCCTCGGAGAGCGCTTTTCTTGTCAGCATGCTGTGCGGCCTTGTTGCATCGTGGCGCGAGCGCGATTATTGCACGGGCACGCTGGAACTGTCATTCGATTCGCCCGCATCCGGACTCGTGATGGCCTTCCGGGCAGGCATGCGAACGTGAAGTTGGCGCGCCCTGCCAACTTGCGTAAAATTTACCATTTCTTCGCAACGATTCTCCGGATCGGGTGAAGTCCTCCGATGGCTCCGAAACGCGTGTCGCTATGGGATAAGGAACGTCGCGAGCGCTACCTTGCGGAAAGCGACGACGCCCGGGCTCGTGCGAACGCACGCCACGACGGCGAGCATACCGCGCGGGATCTGCCCCGCGTCTGGCAAGGCCTGACGCGCGACGAAAGATCCGTCATGGAATACCTTTTGCTCGTGGGCAGCCCCACCGTCGTGGCGCTTCACGATGAAGGCCTGCTCGACGGGCTGGTCGCCAAAGGGCTGCTTCGGAGGCCCCCCGGTGTCGGAACGCTGTTCATGAGTCACTACGAGACCACCTACGATGTGCCGGCTGCGGTGTGGCAATCCATGAATGACGGCCGGAAGCGCTATTTGCCCTACGCCGGCGCGCAGCTCGAGGCGCAACGCCGGCAAGCACGCGAGCGTCTGCACGCAAAGATCCTAGTGCTGGAGCCCTCGAGCGGGCCGGCGCGCCGCTCCAGCCGGAAAAAACGGCACGCCTGATGAGCGTTTCCACGATCCCGGGTCCCGAAACAATAGCAACACTGCTTCTTTGCGGGCGATTCGGCCCGACGCGCGACGGAATCAAGCTGTTGTCGCCGTCCGAATATCACGATCTGGCGCAATGGCTTGATACCCACCGTCTCGCTTTCGGCGATCTCATCAAGCCGGACGCGAGACCGATTCTCCAGGCCTATGCGGGCCGCGGCTCGGGGCGGGAACGCCTGCTTGCTCTCCTGAAGCGGACCGACGAGCTGGTGCTCGCGCTCGAGGGGTGGTCGCAGATGGGAATCTGGGTCGTGGCCCAGACCGACCCGCAGTATCCGCGGCGCTTGCGCCAGCGGTTGAAGCGCGCGGCCCTGCCGCTGCTGTTCGGCGCGAGCTCGCGGTCGTTGCTCGACGGCGGAGGCGTCTGCATCGTCGGTTCCCGCGACAGCCCCGAGGCAGCACTTCAGTTCGCGCAGGCCATCGGAGGGCGGTGCGCCCGCGAAGGCATGACCGTGGTTTCGAGCGACATGCGCGGCGTGGACCGCGAGACCGTGAATGCGGCGCTCGATGAGGGCGGAAAGGCGATTTGCGTGCTCTCGGGCTGCCTGGAGAAGGCGATCACCGCGAAGCGGCACCGCTCCACGCTCGCCGCGAACGCCCTCGCCATGGTGACGCCGTTCTCTCCCGACACCCGTTTCAAGGCAGCGAACGCCATACGTGTGAACAAATACCAGTACGCCCTTTCGGATGTCGCCATCGTCGTCGAGACGCGCGAAAAAGGGGGCGTCTGGCTGGGTGCCGAGGAAAACCGCCACAAGGGCTGGGTGCCGGCCTTCATCCGCACCGGAGAGACCATGTCCCCGAGCAACCACGCCGCGCTTCACCTGGGCCTGCTCCCGATCACGCTCCAGGATGTCGAGCGCTCCGAGAGTCTGCGCGACTTCTTCGTCACGCACGGCCTGTCGGCCTGGAGCGCGGGCACCGAGGCGAAGCAACCCTGCGCGCCCTCCTCCAGACCGGGGCCGTCCGTGGACTTGTACTCGATCTTCGTGACCGAATTGCGGACGGTGGTCGCGGCCGCGCCGCGCTCCGAGACCGAGATCGCCGAGCATTTCAAGATCGAACGCACCCAGGCGCGCGAGTGGCTGGCCCGCGCACTCGCGAACGGCGTCGTGCGGAAAGCCGATGACGCGAATCGCTACATGGCGCCCTAGCAGCCTGCCGGATTTGATTCCGACCGGATGCGAACAGCAAAATCGCCGGCGGATTCCGAATTCACTCAGGCGGTCTTGCATAAAGGAGCATGTCGGCCTCAAGTCCGGCAAACTCCTGGCGGGAAGCGTCAGGCGCTCCCGGACATCGTTACCGTCGGCCCGTCGGCGGCGAGGTTGCACGCGTTGACGAAAATCTCCTGGAACTCGGGCCGGGTCGCGAGCGCGACATGCTCGATCTGGCGCGCAATCGTCTCGGCCCGGCGCCTTTCCGTCTCGGACAATAGCGCCATCTGTGCGCCGAGATGGGCGGCGTTCCCAACGTAGCGGATCCGGTCCAGCGGCAACGCAGGCAGCAGGCGGATTCGCACCGCGCTCTCGATGTTCACGTAGTTGCCGAACCCGCCCGCCAGGAGCAACTCGTCGATGTCCTCGTCCGCAACGTTCATCAGCCTCTGCAGCATCAGGATGCCGGCGTAGATCGCCCCTTTCGCGAGCTGGAGCTGCCGGCAGTCGATCTGGGTCAGCACGATGTCCTCGGGCTTGCCAGCCTTCGCCGCGGGCACGAGGACGAAAGCGCGGCTGCCCTCGTGCGCGACGATCCGCTGGCGAATCAGCGGGGGCAGCGCCGCCAGGTCGTTATGGCGCAGCCGGCCCGCCGCGTTCAGCACCTTCGCGTCCAGCATCTTGGCCACCGCGTCGATTAGCCCGGACCCGCAGATGCCGATCGCGGGCACCTCTCCGATGACCTGGCACTCGACGTCGTCGCCGATGCGGATGCGCTCGATCGCGCCGATCGCGCCCCGCATCCCGTGCTTGATCTGCCCGCCCTCAAAGGTCGGCCCCGCGGGCGCCGAGCAGGCCATCAGCTTGTCCTTCGATCCCATGACCACTTCGCCGTTGGTTCCGATGTCGACCAGCACCCGTATCTTTTCGCTGGCGTACAGGCGCGTCGCGATGATCGCCGCCACCGTATCGGCACCGACGAATCCCGCGACGATGGGCAGAAAGCACACGCGCGCATGGGGCGTTTTCTTGAGCGGCAATGCGGAGGCGGGAACAACGATCGGATAGCGGGCTGTCGGAGCATAAGGCGCGAGACCGACATAGCTCGTGTCGATGCCGAGGAACATGTGGTGCATGCACGTATTGCCCACGATCACGATCTTGTAGATGCGCTCCGGCGCTATACGCGCCTTTGCGCAGGCTTCCTCGATGAAATCGTTGATCGCGGTGAGAATGCGTCCGCGCAACGAGGCGAGTTTCTTCGCGTCGAATTGCGCGTAGGCGACGCGGGACATCAGGTCGCCTCCGAACACGGCCTGGGGATTGATGCCCCCCACCGTGGCCAAGGGCTCGCCAGTCGCGAGGTCGAGCAGGCTGCCGACGATACTCGTCGTTCCGATGTCGAAGGCCATGCCGTACATGCGTGTGCCCTCGGAACCCGCATCGATCGCGATGATCCGCTTGTTGAACGTCGTGACCGTGAGCTGGCCGTTCCGGGAGCGCAGCGCCTCGGGCACCTTGCGCAGCACGTCGAGCGCGACCTCCGGATCCGTGCCGGGGGGGAGTTGCAGAAGAATTTCCTCGATATCCGAGGTGAGGTGGTTCTCGTCACTCGGTGCCGTAGCCACGATGATGTGCTGCTCGACCCCGCAATCGAGCGCTGCGCCGTCGAGGGCATCGGACTCGCCGGCGCCCAGGATCTTGTGCCCCGCCTCCCCCCGCAAAGACGCCGGCATGATGGCGCAGTCGGCGATCACGGCAGTCTGGCACGACAAGCGGAAGTTTTCGTGCACCGCGTCGTGCCCGAGCTGGATCGTGTCCTGCACCGTGGGCGGCGGAATATCGCCGCTCAACACCTTGACCCGGCAGCTCCGGCAGCGGCCGCGCCGGCCGCACGTGGCCGTGATGTCCACGCCGGCATCGAGCGCGGCCTGCAGCATGGTGATCCCGGCGGCGACCTCGACGCTCCTCGACTCGCCGCGCTGGGCGCCGTCGACCAGTGTTACACGGAACGTCTTCGACATTAGGGTCGCCTCACGCCCGGCGGGAGCCCGGTACATCGCTTTGCGCCATGATCCTCAACGCCGGGAATACGCGATGTAGCGCATGGCGAAATCGTCCTTGCCGAGGAGCACGTCGGCGGCGAGCCGGAATTCGACGTACTGGATCGGCGGATTCATGATCGGGTCGATCATCAGCGTGTCGCATCCGGCCAGGATCGACAGGATGATGAACGCATTGTTGATCACCTTGCGGTCGGGCAGCCCGAACGAGGTGTTGCTGTGGCCGCCGAAGATGTGCACTTCCGGGTACCGCGCGCGTATCTCCCGGACCGCGTCCAGGTAATGATTACCGTACTCCGATCCCGCGCCGACGGGAAACGCGAGCGGGTCGAGATAGCGGTCGCCCATCGGCACGTCGGCGGCGTCCATCAACTCCATGATCTGGCCGAGGTTTTCGACCCGCTGGGCCGCGTCCTGCGGCATGTTGTCGCGTCCGCTGGCGTTGCCGAACAGGAGCGCATTGTATTTCTTCGCCAGCCCGATCAGCACCTGGCGTCCGTCCTCGAGGTTCACCGAGTTGATCGCCGGGCGGCTCGTCGCCACGTCGTATACCTCCAGGCCGGCGATGATGGTATCCGGGTCCGAGGAATCGATGGACAGCGTGGTATCGGTCATCGACTGCACAACCGGCACGAGCCAGCGCATCCACTGGTGGCGCTCGTTCGGATCCACGGATATCTCGTCCACGCACAGATCGATGATGTTCACGCCGGCCTGCACCTGGGAGCGGATCAGCCAGGCGATGTAGTCCGTGTTCTTCGTTCGCAGCGCGTGCGCGATGTGGGGGATCTGGTACTTGCGCACCTCCGCGGGATCCTTCGGGAAGATGCTCGTGATGTCGAGTACCTGTGTGCCGCCATCCGGTCCCGGGAAAGACACTCCGATCTTGCCGTCGCTGCGCACGACCCGGGGGCTGCTGGGCTTCAACCGCCGGGTGGAATTGAAGTTTTCTCCGATAATATCCAGGATTTTTTCACTTGCTCCCATTACCTGCTCCGTCCTTTCGAAAAAAGTAACCTGCCTTTGCGACAACGAAGTCGCCGCCCGGTTGCGGCCGCCCGCGCGCCGGTGTTGCGTAACGCCGTCATGAGGCTTCCGCAGGCGTCGGGCGCAGTCCGTAGAGCCCCGAGCGCGACATCTTCGGTACCATGCCGCCGCTCTCCAGCAGGCGCACCGGAAGCTCGACGTCACGGAAGATGCCGAACAATGCGGGTTGCTCGAACAGAGACCAGTCGCATTTTCGGCCACCCACGCTGAAGCTGTATCCGGGCGCCATGCGGCGGGTGAGCACAAGCCCCTCGGGCCCGACGAGTTCGCCCAGATGCCGCAGCAGGCGCTTGGTCGCCTGCTCGACCGCCATCCAGCCCACCGTCTCCAGAAACAACGACTCGAGCACCTGTTTGCTGGCCGAGAGGTTGCTGCCGACCTGGTCGAAACCCCCGCCGAGGGTCAGCACGAAAGCGATGATCTCGCGGCATCCGGAAAGATATCTGTCGAAAGCATCGCAGCGTACCCGTGTGCCGTCGACCAGCGTCAGCACACCGCCGGCGCAATCGGCGATGCCCACGCGCCGATAACGCGCATCCGCTGCGAGCATGCGGTTGGCCATGGTCGTGACCGTTTCGGCGGCGTTTCTCACGGCCGGCCGCACCCGGGCAAGGTCGGTATACCCCTGCAATCTGAGGATCTGCTCGACGCTCACCCTCAGGTCCTTCGGAGCGTAGGTTCCGCACGCGCCAGCCATGGAAGGTTCCGGCGCCCGCCGGCCAGACGCTTCCGGGGCGGTGCCCGACGCAGGCGGATCCACGGAACCCTTGGCAGCGGAAACCATCTTGCCGGAGCGCTCCTGCACTATGGACATCCTCGACGCCTCGTCGTTTTCGGGAGAGTATGTGCGAGTGGCGCACTGCAAGTCGAGCGCGAGCCGCCGGACCGGGCCGACGAGCTACCCGCATGACAAAGCGATGCTTCGCGAGTGCTCACACGCCGTGGTGCGCCGGCTGGGCCATGGGGAGCTGCGGATCGCCCCGGCAAAACGGGCGGCGCCCGCCCAGCACACCCGATTCCTTGACGATTTCCCCCAGGTATTGCTCCTGGCGCGGGGACATCACATGGATCCCGGAGACTCCCCGGGTCTCTTTGATCTGCTGCATCAGTTCCACGCACAGCTTGCGCCCTTCCGCCGCCGGATTCTGCGCCTGCTCCAGGCGCCGGACGCATTCTTCGGGGATGTGCACGCCCGGCACGTGCGATCGCACCCAGCGCGCGGTGCGCGCCGATGGCAGCGCCCCGACCCCGACCAGGATGAACACCTTCTCGTGCAGGCCCATGTCGCACACCCGGTCCATGAAGCGCCGGAACAGCGGTATGTCGAAACAGTACTGGGTCTGGATGAACTGGGCGCCCGCCTCGACCTTCTTCTTGAGACGCAGCGGGCGGAACTCGTAGGGCGGGGAGAACGGATTCTCGGCCGCGCCGAGAAAAACTTCCGGTCCCTTCGTGAGCGGCCGCCCGGACAGGAACCGCTTCTCGTCGCGCATGTAGCGGATCATCCGCAGCAGCGACACCGAGCCGAGATCGAACACGGGCTTGGCGCCCGGCTGGTCGCCGACCTGTACCCCGTCCCCGGTGAGGCACAGGATGCAACCGACTCCCATGGCCGCAGCGCCGAGGACATCGCCCTGCATCGCGATGCGGTTGCGGTCGCGGCACGACATCTGCATCACGGGCGAGTAGCCGGCGCGGGTGAGGAGCGCGCAGATGCTGACGGCCGACATGTGGACGTTGGCGCCGGAGCCATCGGTCGCGTTGATGGCATCGACCCACCCGTCGAACACGGCGGCGCGCCGGTAGACCTCGTCCGGATCGACGGAATCCGGCGGCGCAAGCTCGGCGGTGACCGCGAAATGACCGGCTCGCAGCACCCGTTCGAAGCGGCTGCGCGAGTAATGGCCGGCGGGTTTCTCGGGCGGAGTGTCGTGGTCGAAAGGACCGCTCGCGCCGCCGTTCGCGGAGAGCATCGCCGGTGGCGTTCCCGCGTACACGGTCAGTTCCTCCCGCGCACGAGGTCGGCCGCCGACGCCTCGCGCAACCCTCGCCGCGCTTCCGCCGCTTCGTGCGTCACCCGCAGCCACGACGAGCGGTTCTTGAAGGTCTCGTCGATGTGCCCGTTGATGGTTTCGATGTTGCCGGGATTGCGCATGCGCAGGCTGCCTTCATAGGCCTCGATCCACACGCACCGCATCTCCGGCTCGATCTCGCACATCCCGTCCGGCCGCACCCCTCCGCACGGACCGTTACGCAACGCTTTCGGACAGTTCATCGGGCACGACATCCCCGTGTGCGACAGGACGCAATGCCCGCACATCCGGCAGTCGAACAGGAACCCCTTGACCGCCTTTTCGACCGTCGCGGCCGGCCCCTCGAGCCGCTCGTACCCGATACGCCGCCAGAGCGGGTCGAGCATCAGCATGAACGCGGCGAAGGTGTCGTACAGCCATTCGAGGCCACGGGCATGGCGCACGGACCACCGTCGCATCGCATACATGACCGTCACCCTCCCGTGCCGCGTGTCACGCCCGTCTCCACGCGCGGCACCGAGCGCCCGCAGCGCGCGTCACGGGCGGCGGCGCGCTCCGCGCCCGGGTCAGGCTGCGACCTCCGCCGCGCTCGTCACCAGCTGCTGGCATACCTCCACCGCCTCGGGGGCGTTGTCCGCATAGCCGTCGGCGCCCACTTCCTTGGCGAATTCCCGCGTCACCGGCGCGCCTCCCACGATCACCGGGATCTTCAGCCCTTCCTGCTTGATCTTCTCGATGATCAGCTTCATGAACGGCATCGTGGTCGTGAGCAGCGCGGAGAGCCCGATCACGTCGGCATTCACCTGCTTCGCGGTCTCGATGATCTTCTCGGCCTTGGTGTTGACGCCGAGATCCACAACCTTGAACCCGGCCCCCTCCAGCATCATGCCGACGAGATTCTTGCCGATGTCGTGGAGATCGCCGAATACGGTGGCCATGACCACGGTTCCCTTGGGCTTGGATTTCCTCTGCGTCAGGATCGGCTTCAGGACCTCGAGGCCGGCCTTCATCGCCTTCGCCGCCATGAGCATCTCGGGCACGAAGAACTCGCCCGCCGCGAACAAATCGCCGACCCGGCCCATCGGCGGGATCAACCCCTGGTCGAGTATGTCCTGGACCGGCTCGCCGGCCGCGAGGGCGTCCTTGACGAGCTGGGTGCAGCGGTTGCCGTCGAACTCCATGACGGAGTCGTAGATGTCCTGGTAAATCTGCTTGCGCCCGGCTCTTTGCTGGTCCTCTTCCAGCGACTTCACCCCCATCCCCATGAAGCCCTTTCCGCCCGCGGCCTCGGGCGCGATGCTGTCGGGTCCGCTGAACACCTGGCCGGCATAGGGCCGGTCCCCCTCCCGGAAGCGCTTCACCGCTTCGACGGCGATCCGCACGTGCTCCGCCGGTGTCTGGGCGCTGAAGCTGCAGAAATAGAGGAAGAACTTCTTGCCGTGCGGACCGCGGCTGCCGACCTCCATGTATTCGTGGATGCGCTGCGTGATCTGCTCGGGCGTGCCTTTCTGCAGGATCAGGGTGCCCACGCCGAAGCTCAGCGCGCAGCCTTTCTTGTCCGCGTACGCGCGGGCGCGCTCGGTGCCGACGCGAAAGCAGTCCGGGTCCTGGATCTTGAGGTATTGCGGCGTCACTTCCAGCTTCGTGTCCCAGAACTTCTCGGCCTCCGCGGCGAAGGAATCGCCCCACCAGTTGTCGCAACGGATTCCCGGCCCGTTCCCGCACAGCTTGCGCAGCTTCATCAGGTACGGCACCGAGAATTCGTAGAGCATGTCCTCGGTGATGAAGGGCAGCGAGCCGACCGCGTCCTTGCCGTTGGCAATCGTCGCGTCGGGAAGAACCTTGAAATAGGCCTGGATGTAGGGTGCGAGCACCTCCTCGACGATGAAGTCCATCAGCTTGTGGACGAACTTCGGATTCTCCTGAATCGCGACCACCAGCTTTTCGAACTGCAGGAGCTGGGCCGCCAGGTTGATCGGCGCGCAATAGTGGATGTGGTGGGTGAATCCGCTCAGTTCCTTGCAGATCTGCAGCGCCTCGAGAACCCATGGCATGCGGCCGGCCTTGAACGGGTCGGGCGCCTTGAGCCGCGCGAGGTCCTTCTCGTCACGGATGACCGGATGGGTGTTGTCGAGCGCGGGATAGAGTTCGTCGAACCAGGCCATCTGCCCGCCGAGGGCCTCGGCCTCGACCGAATAGACGTCCCAGACGAGATCGGGGACATCGAGCCCGAATTCCTTCTGCACGCTCAGGTTGCCGCGCACGAACACCTCCGGGTCGCTGAAGAACTTGCGCCCGTTGATCCCGCGATGCTTCATGCAGAACTCGGCCATCTGCGTGGTGACGGGAATGAAATCCGCGTCGCCGCCGTCCATGATGGTCTTGTACTGCCTCACGCCTTCGCTGAAATCGAACTCGTACCCGGACATCTCGACTCTCCTCACAGACATATACCCGGCCGTGCAAGCGCGGGCCGCACGCGTGGCGGCGCGCCAGCTGGCATCGGAAAGTATGCGGTTACGGGAATGCAGGCTTTCGGCATGCACAGCCCTCTCGTCCCCAAAGGAACCGAACCAAGGAACGAAAGGGCTGGGACGGAGAACCGTCTTCGGAAAGCCCGTTAAGCGCGCTTTGTATCGGGATCGGGCCGGAAAATCACCTGACTTCCGGCGCGTCCAAGCCGCTTCGGCAACTGGAATCATAGGTTAGTGGATCGGCCTGGTTCCGTCAAGAGACCGGCGACACGCGGCCTCGAAGCGCGCGCGTGCCGCGACCGAATTCACGGACTTCCCCGCATGGGCAGAATCGTCCGCCGCGCCACGCGGATCGACTTCCCAATTCCGTTCCTTGGCGCAATCGCGGACCCGTGAACGCGATCGCGGTGCGCCATCCTTGCCCCGGCCCGATAATACCCTTGACCGTGTCAGGGGTTGTTGCCTAGAATCCAATCACTCCCCAGGATCGCTGCCGCGTTTGCGGCATGTCCGGCGGAAGTTACGGGCTCTTCCAACGCGGCGCCGCCGCTCCAGCCCTGTTTCAAATCATTCCGTACGGATCGGGCCGTCCATTGGCTGCGTCGCGCGTGAGTCACCGCGCGGCACGAGCGTTGTAACGAGGCGAGATCGTGCCGGGCGAAAGAAAAATGCGTGATCGGCCGTGTGAGGGTGCCACGAGCATCAGGGACGGAAGCGTCGAGAAAGGGCGGTTGCAACCGTGCGGTTGCAAGCACACCGAAAACAAGGCGCCGAGGAGGAGCCGTTGATGTTACGCATCGAGGGGCTGACAAAGAAATTCGGCGAGCTCGTTGCCGTCGACAACCTGTCTTTCGAGGTGCCGACGGGACAGATGCTCGGGATTATCGGCCGCTCGGGCGCCGGCAAGTCCACGCTGCTCCGCATGATCAACCGGCTGGCCGACCCGACCAGCGGCCGCGTCCTGTGCGACGACGCTTTCGAACGCGAGGTCGACGTCTCCGCCCTCAAGGGGCGCCAGTTGACCTTCTGGCGACGGAAGTGCGCGATGGTGTTCCAGCAATTCAACCTGGTCGCTCGCCTCGATGTCCTGACGAATGTGCTGATGGGACGCCTCAGCTATCAGCCGACCTATCGCTCGCTGCTGAAGATGTTCACGCCGCAGGAGCGCGCGCTCGCGGTCATGACGCTGGACCGGGTGGAAATGGTCCCTTTCATCCTGCAACGCGCGGACACGCTTTCGGGCGGCCAGCAGCAGCGCGTCGCCATTGCGCGCGCGCTGGTGCAGGAGCCGAGAATCCTGCTCGCAGACGAGCCGATCGCCTCGCTCGATCCCCGCAGCGCAGCGCGGGTCATGGACATACTGCGCAGCATCAACCGCGAAGACGGCATCACCGTGATCTGCAATCTGCACACCATCGATACGGCGCGCACCTATTGCGACCGGCTCCTCGGGATGCGCACGGGCCGGATCGTGTTCGACGGCCTGCCCGCGGCACTGGACCGGGATCGCATCCAGGAAATCTATGGTCGGGAAGGCGACGAGGAGGTTGACGAGACCGTCACCTCGACGGCCCTGCCTGGCAGCCGGATCGCACGAGCCGGGACGCGATAGCGCAAGCCGGGACCGGCCCAATCCGCACGCGCGAGGAGAGACGAACATGAGAACTTGAGAGCGATCGGGAAAGACGGCAGCGCAAGATGTGCAACGATCACCTGTAGCACAGACGCGAGGAGAAATGACAATGAGACCTGCAAAGACATTGATGTTGGTCCTGGCCTTGGCGATGTTCGTCGGCGGCAGCCTGTTCGTCAGCGACAGTGCGACTGCCCAGACGGCGTCCGACTGGCGCAAGCAATTCCCGAAATTCCGCTACGGCGTGCAGGCTGTCGAGACACAGGTGGCGGCCATGACGCGCTACAAGGGATTCGGGGAATACATAAAGAGGAAGTTCGGCCTCGAGCTCGAGCTCTTCCTCTCCGCGGAATACGCGGGCGTCATCCAGGCGATCGGCGCCAAGCAGCTCGAGGTGATGGACATGGGAGCCGCAGGCTACGCTGCAGCCTGGATCGAAACCAAGGGCGCGGTCGAGCCTCTGGTCGTTCCCACGAATCCCGATGGCACGATCGGGTACTACGCGGTTGCATTCGTGCGCTCCGACAGCCCGTTCAAGAGCCTCGACGATCTGAAAGGCAAGGTCTGGGCCTGGGTGGAGCCGAACTCTTCGTCCGGCTACGTCTTTCCTCTGGTGGGCTTCCGCAGGATGGGGCTCGAGCCCGAAAAGCATTTCGGCAAGGTCGTCTTTTCCGGGGGACACGAGCAAAGCATCATCGGCGTGCTCGACAAGGCCTACGATGGCGCCATCACCTGGACCAACGATGTCGAGAAGCACACGCGGGGCGGTCTGCACATGATGTTGAGCCGCGGCGTGCTCAAGAAGGAGGACATCCGGATCATCTGGGTCTCCGATCTCATCCCCAACCCGGTAATCGCGATCCGCTCCGATCTGCCGAAGGAGATGAAAGACGAACTGCGGAACATGTTCCTCAACCTGCACAAGGACGACCCGAAGGTGTTCCGCGAGGTCGTGCGGGGCGAGTCGCAGGGCTACCGCGTGGTCGAGCATAAGGTCTATCAGATCGCGGTCGACCTGCGCCAGCAGCTCGCCAAGGAACGCCGCAAGAAGTAACGGGGCGAGCGGCGAGCAACCATCGCGGCAGGGCGCGCAGCGTCGACGGGTGACGCTCGCGCCCTGCCGGGAGTAACGGTTTATGCAGGCTGAGGCATCCAGCGCCCAGGTCAAGCGGTTCGAGGAGGAGTTCGCGCGCCTGCGCAAACAGCAGCGTCTCCAGCTGATCGGCTTTGCGATCGTCTTCCTCGTCGTATTCAAGTTCGCGGCCGATATCAGCAACTTCACGCCGCAACGGCTTGCCGCCGGCCTGCCGCGGATTGGCGAATACCTGAGCTTCACGCTGCCAGAGATCCGGCTCACGAGCCTGTTCGGCGATGTCGCTTACTGGTATTACGGGTTTTTCCGCTGGCTGGGGCTCCTGTTCGACACCATTTTGATCGCGCTGATGGCGACCATCTTCGGCGCGATCGGCGGGTTCATTCTTTGTTTCGCGGCATCGCGCAACCTGGCTCCGCATTTCTGGGTGTATTTCGTTTTCCGGCGCCTTGCGGAAATCGCGCGCACCGTGCCGGAAATCGTCTATGCCCTGATCTTCGTCGTCTCTTTCGGCATCGGCCCGTTCGCCGGCTTTCTTGCGCTCAGCGTGCACGCGACCGGCGCGCTCGGAAAACTGTTCGCCGAAGCGAACGAGAACCTCGATGAGCGCCAGCTCGAAGGGGTGCGGGCCACGGGGGGTAACTGGTTCGAGGTCATCCGGTTCGCGGTGCTGCCCCAGGTCCTGCCCAATTTCATTACCTACACGCTGTGGCGCCTGGAACTCAGCATCCGCTCCGCGGCCATCGTCGGATTCGTGGGCGCGGGCGGGATCGGACAGGAGCTCTATCACGCCATCAGCTTCAATTACTACGAGGACGTGAGCGCGATCGTGCTGATGATCATCCTCACCATCACCATGATCGATCTCATCTGCGAAAAGATACGGCATCGCATCATCGGCAAGGAGAGCCTCCATTGAGCCTGAGCGCGGCTGCTATTGATACCGGGCAACTCTCGGTGCTGCGCGAGCGCCACCCGCGCGCTTTTTCGCTAACGCCGCGCGAGCGCGCGATCCGGCTCGCGCTGTTGCTCGGACTGCTCGCGTTCGTGCTGTTCTGTCTGTATCGCTTCGACGTCACGCCGGCCCGGATCATGAACGGCATGGACCGGTTCGGCAAGATCGCGGGAGCTCTGTTTCCACCGACGGCGAGGGATGTCTTCTGGGACTTGTTCAAGGCGATGATGGAAAGCGTCGCCATGGCCTTTCTCGGCACGCTGATCGCCGCCATCATCGCCGTGCCGCTCGGGTTTCTCGGCGCGCAAAATGTCCTGCCGATCCGGCTCCTGCGCTTTCCGATCCGCCGCTCGTTCGACTTCCTGCGCGGGACGGACGCCCTCGTCTGGGCGCTCGTCTACGTGCGCGCCGTCGGGCTGGGTCCGCTCGCCGGAGTGCTCGCGATCGCGACCACGGACATCGGCATCTTCGCGAAGCTCTTCGCGGAAGCGATCGAGAATGTCGAGCGCAAGCAAGTCGAAGGCGTCCGCGCAGCCGGCGGCAGCGCGGTGAAGACGATGCGTTTCGGGATCCTCCCCCAGGTGCTTCCGATCATGCTGTCAAACGTGCTCTACATGTTCGAATCCAACACCCGCTCCGCGACGATACTCGGGATCGTCGGGGCGGGCGGCATCGGCTTCGCATTGTCGGACCGCATCCGTGCCCACCTTTGGGACGAGGTCGGATTCATCATCATCATGATCATCGTCGTCGTCGCGCTGATCGATTTTCTCTCGCACATGCTGCGCACCAAGGTGATCAAGGCCGGCACCAACCGCCCCCTGGTGCTGACCGAGGATGCGCCTACCTTCTCGGACGCCGATCGCGGAAAATCAAGGTAGACTAAAGGAATCCTGCGCGGGGAAGGAAACGAACGTGGCCGTACCCAGGGAATTCGCGCTGTTCCGCCGCACGAAGGCGCTCGAGAACGAGATCGACGAGTTTCTCGACAAGCTCTCGGAAGGCGCGCTCTCGTTCCGGATCGCCGTGCAGACCTATCTCGCGCACGGCCGGACCCCGGCGTTCGAGGAAAAGCTCGCCCAGGTCAACGCGCTGGAGAGCAGCGCCGACCACCTGCGGCGCTCGATCGAGATCAAGCTCTATTCGCAGACGCTCATCCCCGAATCACGCGGGGACGTGCTCGGGCTTCTCGAGACGCTGGACTCGGTCATGAATCTGATGGAAGGCGCCCTGTGGGCGTTCTCGATCGAAACTCCGGAGATTCCCGAGCCGTTCCGGGCCGACTACAACAACTTGACCGACATGACGGTCCATTGCGTGGATGCGCTGACGCAGAGCGCGCGCGCCTTCTTCCGCAATATCGAGGCCGTTGCCGATCACAACCACAAGGTCATGTTCTTCGAGAAGGAAGCCGACAAGATCAGCACCAAGTTGAAGCGCGCGGTCTTCGAATCGAGCCTCGCCTTGCCGGCCAAGATGCAGCTGCGCTATTTCGTCGAGAAGATCGACGACATTGCCGACCGCGCCGAGGACGTGGCGGACCGGCTGGCGATCTACACCATCAAGCGCACGGTATGACCGGGCACCGCGCCCATGGACATATCGGCCTTCATCTTCCTCAGCAGCGGACTGTTTTTCGGCTGGGCCCTCGGCGCCAATAATCTCGCCAACGTATTCGGCACGGCCGTCGGCACGCGCATGATCCGTTTCACCACGGCCGCGGCGATCGGCGCCGTATTCGTGGTGCTCGGCGCAGTCATCAGCGGCAGCGGCACTTCCGAGACGGTGGGAAAACTGGGTTCGATCGACGCCCCCGCCGGCGCCTTCATGGCCGCGCTGGCGGCGGCCGTCGCGGTGTTCATGATGACGCGCGCCGGCTTGCCGGTCTCGACCACCGCGGCGATCGTCGGGGCGGTCGTCGGCTGGAACCTGTTCAGCGAAACCTGGCCTGATCTCGATTCACTGAGGAGCATCCTGATCGGACTCGTCGTGGGCCCGGTGCTGGCCGCGGGATTCGCGATGGTTCTCTTCGTCGCCACCCGGGCGGCTCTGGCGGCGGCGAAGGTTCATATGGTGCGCCTCGACATGTACACCCGCCTGGGACTGATCGTGGCCGGCGCCTTGGGGGCCTACAGCCTGGGAGCGAGCAATGTCGCCAATGTCGTCGGCGTATTCATCGAGACCTCGCCCTTCACGCCGTTCACCATCGATGGCTTTCTGACCATCACGCCGGCGCAGCAGCTGGCCGTGCTGGGCGGGCTGTCCATCGCAATCGGCGCCTGCACCTATTCCGGCAAGGTCATGCACACCGTGGGCGCGGGGCTGTTCACCCTTTCCCCGGTCGCTGCCTGGGTGGTGGTGATGGCGCACTCGATCGTGCTCATCCTGTTCGCATCGAGGAACCTCGAAGCGGTGCTCGCGGGCCTGGGCCTGCCGACGATCCCGCTGGTGCCGATCTCGAGTACGGAGGCCATCATCGGCGCCGTGATCGGTGTCGCGCTGGTCAAGGAAGCCCACAACATCCGTTGGTACGTGCTGGCGCGGATCACCGTGGGCTGGGTCATGACCCCGGTGATTGCCGCGGTCATCTGCTTCGTGGGCCTGTTCTTCCTGCAGAACGTGTTCAACCAGGAAGTCTACCTTCCGGCCGTCGGCGACGCGGTCGAGACGCACCAGCCCGGCTGACCTCCGCGCGGCGCAGCACTTGCGACCGCTACCGTCAGAGGCTGTTCAGTCCGGTCCGGTCCGGTACCACGCGCTCGGCAACGGCGAATGTCAAGGCTTGCCCCGCTCCCGCAGCGGCGCCTCATCCACGATCTGGAAGAAGACTTCGTCGTGCTTGACCATGCCAAGTTCGCTCCGGGCCCGCTCCTCGATCGCATCGAGCCCGGTCTTGAGATCGCGCACCTCGGCATCGAGCGCGTTGTTGCGCGCCCGCAGCTGGCGATTGATTTCGCGCTGCCCCTGGATCTGCTGCTCCACCTCCCACACCCGCAGCCAACCGCCCTTTCCAAACCAGAGGGGATACTGGATCAGCAGGACCAGCGCCGCGAGCACGAGGCCAAGCAGCCGCATCATGAATGCGGGCGGCCGACAGACGAGGCGAGAGAGAGGCTACCCAACCTGACACGAGAACCGCAATTCGGTGCCACGCCTCTCTCCTCTCCGCTGTCTCCTCTCCCTTCTCTTTCGTCGCCTTTCCGCGTCAGCGCAGCTGATAAAACGCCCCCCGACCCGGGTAGGCGGCCGTATCCCCGAGATCCTCCTCGATGCGCAGCAGCTGGTTGTACTTGGCGAGCCGGTCGGAACGCGACAGCGATCCGGTCTTGATCTGCAGCGCGTTGGTCGCGACCGCGATGTCGGCGATGGTGGTGTCCTCGGTCTCCCCGGAGCGGTGCGAGACTACCGCCGTATATCCGGCGCGCCGCGCCATCTCGACCGCGGCGAAGGTCTCGGTCAGCGTTCCGATCTGGTTGACCTTGATGAGGATCGAGTTGGCCACGCCTTTCGCGATGCCCTGCTTGAGGTACTGGGTGTTGGTCACGAAGAGGTCGTCACCCACCAGCTGCACGTCCTTTCCGAGGCGCTTGGTGAGCAGCTTCCAGCCGTCCCAGTCATTTTCCGCCATGCCGTCCTCGATGCTGATGATCGGGTACTTGTCCACCCACGTGGCGAGATAGTCCACGAACTCCGGCGCGCTCATGGTCAGCCCTTCCGAGGCCAGCGTGTACTCGCCGTCCTCGTAGAACCCCGAGCTGGCGCAATCGAGCCCGAGCGCGACCTGCTCCCCGGGCTGGTAACCGGCCGCCTCGATCGCCTCGAGGACGAGCTTGATGGCTGCTTCGTGCTTGGGCAGGCGCGGCGCGAACCCGCCCTCGTCGCCGATGGCGGTGGACAGGCCGCGGCCGGCAAGGAGCTTCTTCAGCCCGTGGAAGACCTCCGCACCGCAGCGCAGCGCTTCCCGGAACGAGGTAAAGCCCACCGGGATGATCATGAACTCCTGCATGTCGAGGCTGTTGTCGGCGTGCGCCCCGCCGTTGATCACGTTCATCATCGGCACCGGCATGGACATCGCCCCTGCGCCCCCGAGGTAGCGGTGCAGCGGGAGCCCCGATTCCTCGGCCGCGGCCTTGGCCACCGCCAGCGACACGGCGAGGATCGCGTTGGCGCCGAGGCGGGACTTGTTTTCCGTGCCATCGAGATCGATCAGCGTCTTGTCCACGAAGTTCTGCTCGGTGGCGTCGACGCCGATGATCGCCTCGCAGATCTCCGTATTCACGTTCTCCACCGCCCGCAGCACGCCCTTGCCCCCGTAGCGCCCGGCGTCGGCGTCACGCAGCTCGATCGCTTCGCGACTGCCCGTCGAGGCGCCGGACGGCACGGCGGCTCGCCCCAGCACTCCGGATTCGAGCAGCACGTCGGTTTCGACGGTCGGGTATCCGCGCGAATCCAGTATCTCCCGTGCGATCACATCGACTATTGCGCTCATTGTTGTTCCCGTCCGTGTTCGATGATCATGTTTGTCCGAACCTCTACAGCTGCGCCTCCACGAATCCGCGCTGCTTGACCAGCGCATCGAGCGCCTTCAGCGTCTCGAGCAGCCGCTTCATCAGCCCGAGCGGCCACGCATTGGGCCCGTCGGAGAGTGCTTTTTCCGGATTAGGGTGTGTCTCCATGAACACCCCTGCCACGCCGCTCGCCACCGCAGCACGCGCGAGCACCGGCACGAATTCGCGCTGTCCCCCGCTCGCGCTGCCCTGCCCGCCAGGCAGCTGCACCGAATGCGTGGCGTCGAAGACCACCGGGCAGCCCGTATCGCGCATGATCATGAGCGAGCGCATGTCGGATACCAGATTGTTGTAGCCGAACGATACGCCTCGCTCGCACACCAGGATGTTGTCCTGCTTGCTCGCCGCCCGGGCTTTTTCCACGACGTTCTTCATGTCCGCGGGCGCAAGGAACTGTCCTTTCTTGATGTTGACCGGCCGTCCTGCGGCAGCCACCGCGCAGACAAAGTCGGTCTGGCGGCAAAGAAACGCCGGCGTCTGCAGCACATCCACGACCGCCGCGACGGCCGGGATGTCCTCGAGCTCGTGCACGTCCGTCAGCACCGGTACTCCGATCTGCTTACGGACTTCACCTAAAATCTCAAGACCTTTCTCGATCCCATGGCCCCGAAACGATTTTATAGATGTCCTGTTGGCTTTATCGTACGACGATTTATAGATCAGCGGGATCCCGACCTCGGCGCAAATCTCCTTCAGCGCGCCCGCTGTATCGAGCGCAAGGTCGCGCGATTCGACCACGCAGGGGCCCGCTATGAGAAAAAAAGGCTGATCCAGTCCCGCCTGGAACCCGCAGAGCTTCATCGGCCCCGTCCCCGCCTAGCCGCGGGCCTCGCGCTGCTGCCCGCCCCCGGCGCTGCGCGCCCGCCGAGTCCGCAGCGCCCCGCTATCAGGAACAGGGGCTGATCCAGTCCCGCCTGGAACCCGCAGAGCTTCATCGGCCCCGTCCCCGCCTAGCCGCGGGTCTCGCGCTGCGGCCCGCCCCCGGCGCTGCGCGCCCGCCGCGCTCCGGCGGCGACGGAGTCCAGGAGGTTCGTCGCGGGCGCAGGGGCATGATTCGAGGTCCTCAGGCGATGTTCTTGAGCCGTCCGGCATCCCCCGCGACAGCGGGCCGCTCGGAGCGCGTGGCGTGCAATGCCGCTTGCACGAATGCCTTGAACAGCGGATGACCATGGCGCGGAGTGGAAGTGAACTCGGGGTGAAACTGACAGCCGACGAACCACGGATGGCCGGACAATTCCACCATTTCGCACAGCCGGTCCTTGACCGAAACGCCGCTGACCCTCAGCCCCGTTTCCCTGAGCCGCGGCAGGTAATGGTTGTTGACCTCGTAGCGGTGGCGATGGCGCTCCATGATGCGCTCCTGCCCGTATACCGAGCGCACCAGCGAGCCCGCCTCGAGCAGGGATTCCTGGCCACCCAGCCGCATCGTGCCGCCAAGCTCCGATCTGGCGTCCCGGCGCTCGATGCGGCCATCCCGATCCTGCCATTCCGTGATCAGCGCGACCACCGGGTGCGGCGTATCCGGATCGAATTCGGTGCTGTGCGCCCCCGCGAGACCTGCCACGTTACGCGCGTACTCGATCACTGCGAGCTGCATGCCCAGGCAGATCCCGAGATACGGCACGCCGTTTTCGCGCGCGTAACGGATGGCCTTGATCTTGCCCTCCATCCCGCGCCGGCCGAACCCCCCGGGCACCAGCACGGCATCCATGCTGTGGAGGCACGCGATGCCGTTCTTCTCGATGCTCTCCGAATCGATGTAGTGGATCTTGATCCTGGCGCCCGTGTGGATCCCGGCATGGATCAGTGCCTCGGTCAGCGACTTGTACGACTCGGTGAGGTCCACGTATTTGCCGACCAGGGCGATGTTGACCGTGCCCTGCGGATGCTCCAGCGCGTATACGAGCTTCTCCCAGCTCCCGAGATCTGCCGCCGGCCTTTGCAGGCCCAGCTTGCGGCAGACGATCTCATCCAGACGCTGCGCGTGCAGCATCGCGGGTATCTTGTAGATGCTGTCGACATCCATCGCCGAGATGACTGCCTCCACCGGAACGTTGGTGAAGAGCGCGATCTTCCTGCGCTCATCTTCAGGCAGGGGCCGGTCGGCACGGCACAGCAGTACGTCGGGCTGGATGCCGATCTCGCGCAGCTCCTTCACCGAATGCTGGGTGGGCTTGGTCTTCATCTCGCCGGCCGAGGCGATGTACGGCACGAGCGTGAGGTGAATGAAGCAATAGTTGTCACGCTCCAGCTCGATGGCCATCTGGCGGATGGCCTCGAGGAACGGCAGCGACTCGATGTCGCCGACCGTGCCGCCGACCTCGACGATAGCGACCTCCGCATCCGCTGCGCCGCGGCGGATGGACAGCTTGATCTCGTCGGTGATGTGCGGGATCACCTGAACGGTGCCGCCGAGGTAATCGCCGCGCCGCTCCTTCTTGATCACGCTCTCGTAGATCTGCCCGGTGGTGAAGTTGTTGCGCTTGCTCATCTTGGCGTCGAGAAAACGCTCGTAATGGCCCAGGTCCAGATCGGTCTCGGCGCCGTCCTCCGTGACGAACACCTCGCCATGCTGAAACGGGCTCATGGTCCCCGGATCCACGTTGAGGTAGGGATCCAGCTTGATCATCGAGATTTTGAGGCCGCGCGATTCGAGGATGGCGGCCAGGGAAGCGGCGGCGATACCTTTGCCCAGAGAGGAAACTACACCACCCGTGACAAAGATGTATTTGGTCATCGCATAAGCCGACGGTTTGCCTATTTTATCGGAAAAACCGCGGACGTCCAACGCCAACGCATCATTGCGTTGGCGTTCCAGGTTCCAAGTTCCAGGTTCAACGTTCGACGTCCGGACCCCGGCTCCAGGACCTTGAACCTCGAACCTTGAACATTGAACCGCGAGCCGGGAGGCGCTGCTAGCGCTTTGGGGCGCTTCCGGCTTCGCGGGCGAGGTAGAGCCAGGTTTCGATCACGGTGTCGGGATTGAGCGACAGGCTCTCGATCCCCTCCTCCACCAGCCATTTCGCGAGATCCGGGTGATCGGAGGGCCCCTGGCCGCAGATGCCCACGTACTTCCCGGCCTTGCGGCATGCCCGGATGGCGAGGTGCAGCAGATGCTTTACCGCCGCGTCGCGCTCGTCGAAAGCTTCGGCCACCAGCGCGGAATCGCGATCGAGCGCCAGGGTCATCTGGGTAAGGTCGTTCGAGCCGATCGAGAAGCCGTCGAAGTGCTCGAGAAACTGCTCGGCGAGGAGAGCATTGGACGGGATCTCGCACATCATGATGATCCGCAACCCGTTCTTCCCGCGCTTCAGCCCGTGACCGGCAAGCGCCGCGAGCACCTTCCCGGCCTCGTCCACGGTGCGCACGAACGGCACCATGAGCTCCACGTTCGTGAGCCCCATCTCGTCGCGCACCTTCTTCAGCGCGCGGCACTCGAGCTCGAAGCAGTCGCGGAACGAGGACGCGACGAAGCGCGCAGCCCCCCGGAAACCCAGCATCGGGTTCTCCTCCCGCGGCTCGTAACGGGCACCGCCGGTGAGGCTCGAGTATTCGTTCGACTTGAAATCCGAAAGGCGCACGATCACGGGCTTGGGCCAGAACGCTGCAGCGAGCGTCGCCACCCCTTCGGCCAGCTTCTCGACGTAGAAGCTCACCGGATCCGGATAGCCCGCGCTGTGCTGCTCCACCGCCACCTTGACGTCCATCGGGACGTCCGGATAAGCGAGCACCGCCTTGGGATGCACCCCGATCATGCGGGCGATGATGAATTCGAGCCGCGCGAGTCCCACGCCCTCGTTGGGCAGGCGCTGGAACTCGAACGCAAGTTCCGGATTGCCCACGTTCATCGTGATCTTGACCGGCGGCTTCGGCATGCTCGAGAGCGAGAGGTCGATCACCTCGGTTTCGAGCTTGCCCCGGTACACGAAGCCGGTGTCCCCTTCCGCACACGACACGGTCACGGGGCGGCCGTCCTTCAGGACTTTCGTCGCGTCCCCGCACCCCACCACCGCCGGTATGCCCAGCTCGCGCGCGATGATCGCGGCGTGGCAGGTGCGCCCGCCGCGATTGGTGACGATTGCCGCGGCGCGCTTCATGATCGGCTCCCAATCGGGATCGGTCATGTCGGTGACCAGCACGTCACCCTCCTGCACCCGGGACATCTCGGAGGCGTTCTTCACCAGGCGCACCAGTCCGCTGCCGATACGCTGCCCGATGGCCCGCCCGGAAGTCAGGATCTCCGAGCGTTCCTTGAGGCGGAAACGCCGCAGCCGGTCCACCTGCCCCTGCGCTTTCACGGTCTCCGGGCGTGCCTGCAGGATGTAGATGCGCCCGTCGGAGCCATCCTTGCCCCATTCGATGTCCATCGGGCGGCCGTAATGCTCCTCGATCGCGAGCGCGTAGCGCGCGAGCTCCTCGACCTCCGCGTCGCTGATGCAGAAGCGCCGCCGGTCGGCATCGGGAACCGGCAGCGTCTTCACCGCGCGCGCGCCGTCGCCCGCTTCCGCATAGACCATCTTCAGCGCCTTCGATCCGAGAGCACGGCGAACGATGCACGGCCTGCCTTCCTTGAGCCCGCGCTTGTAGACGTAGAATTCGTCGGGATTGACCTGCCCCTGCACCACGGTCTCCCCGAGGCCGTAGGATCCCGTGATGAAAACGACCCCGTCGAATCCCGATTCGGTGTCCAGGGTGAACACGACGCCGCTCGCGCCGAGGTCAGCCCGCACCATGCGCTGCACCGCCGCCGAAAGTGCGAGCCCGTCGTGCGCAAAACCCTTGTGCACCCGGTACGAGATCGCGCGGTCATTGTAGAGGGAGGCGTATACGTGCTTGACCGCCACGAGCACGCTGTCCTTGCCGCGCACGTTCAGGAGCGTTTCCTGCTGCCCGGCGAATGATGCGTCCGGGAGATCCTCCGCGGTAGCCGACGAGCGCACCGCGAACGACGCCTTGCCACCCGCCGCCGCTGCGAGCTTTTCGTAGGCCGCAACGATCTCTTCCTTGAGCTTCGACGGGAATTCCTGCGCGACGATCCAGCCGCGGATCTCCTCCCCGCATTGGGAGAGCGCGTTCACGTCGTCCGCGTCAAGGCCGGCAAGTTTCGTCGAAATCCGCTTGTCGAGCCCGTTCTGGGCGAGGAAATCGTGGTACGCACGCGCCGTGGTCGCGAAGCCCTCGGGGACACGCACCCCCGCCCCGCCGAGATGGCCGATCATCTCGCCGAGCGACGCGTTCTTCCCGCCGACCGCGGCGACATCCTTCATGCGCAGCGCGGCGAGGTCGAGTATCAGGGAGCTCTTGGTCATGATGGACGCTTATGATTTGTGCCGGTCGCCAAAACACGTTATTTTACCGGCAAACTTCATTGCTGGCAGTTCTCGATGCGCAAGCGCACCGCGTTCTTTGTTTCCGACCGCACGGGCATCACGGCGGAAATGCTGGGGCACAGCCTGCTCACGCAATTCGACGACGTGCAGTTCAACGAAGTGACGCTGCCCTTCGTGGATTCCATCGAGAAAGCGCACGAGACGGTCTCGAGGATCAACCAGCAGGGAGCCGCCGACGGCGTGAGACCGATCGTGATCAGCACGCTTGCGAGGACCGAGATCGCGCAAGTCATCGGGCAGGCGAACGCGCTGTACCTCGACTGCTTCGAGATCTTCATCTCGCCGCTGGAGCGCGAGCTCGGGTTGCACGCGTCGCACGCCATCGGGCGCTCCCACCGCGTATCCGACTTCGTCGACTATCATCACCGGATGGAATCGGTGAACTACACCCTCTCGCACGATGACGGGTCTTCGACGCGCGATCTGTCCGACGCCGACGTCATACTGGTCGGGGTCTCGCGCTGCGGAAAGACGCCCACCTGCCTGTACCTTGCCATGCAGTACGGCATCCGCGCCGCCAACTATCCATTGATACCGGAAGATTTCAGCAGCATGGGACTCCCGAGCCACTTGCGGCCGCTGCGAACGAGGCTCTACGGGCTCACCATCCTTCCGCACCGCCTGCAGCAGATCCGCAACGAGCGCCGGCCGGGAAGCAAATATGCGACTCTGGAGAACTGCGAGCTCGAGGTGCGCGAAGCGGAAGCGCTGATGCGCAGGGAAGGTATCCCCTATCTTGACGCGACCAGCAAATCAATCGAGGAGCTCGCCACCACCATCCTGCAAGAGGCGAAGCTGCTGCGACGGATCTACTGAGCCATTTAGTAAGCGGTGAGCAGTGAGCGGTAAACAGCAAGCGATGCGCGGGAGCTGTCCGAAATAGGCGAGTCCAATGCAACCGCTTACCGCTTACCGCCTACCGCTAACTGTCGTACGCGCTCGAACAGGCAGACGGCAACCGCAGCGGCCAGGTTGAGTGAATCGCCGCCGCCCGGCATCGGGATCGACACTTCCGCGTGCGCCGCCTTCTTCAGTTCGGGCGATACCCCGCCGCCTTCGCTCCCGAACAGAAGCGCCGTCAGCCCCGTGAGGTCCGTCTCGTAGACGGAGCGCGCTCCATCCCGGACCGTCGCGAGCACTCTCCCCTTGTAGCCGCGGATCGCTTCCCGAAGATCGACTTGTTCGTACACACTGAGCATGAAATGGGCCCCCATCCCGGCGCGAAGCACGCGCGGAGACCAGGCATGAGCCGAGGTTTCCGATAGCAGCACATCGCGCACTCCGGCCGCCGCGGCCGAGCGCAGGATCGAGCCCAGGTTGCCCGGATCCTGCACACCGTCGAGCATGATGCAGGCGCTCATTCCGTCGCTCGGCCGCTGCAGTCGTGGCGTCCTGATCACGGCCATGACTCCCGTGGGCGTCACCACCGGAGAGATCTCATTGAACAAGGCGTCGCTCAGCAGGACGGGCGCGATCTCCTTCATGCTCGCGAGTATCGCCTTCACTTCGGCCTTGTCTACACCGGTTTCGCTCACGATGAGCTCCTCCGGCGCGCCCACGCAGTCCCGATAGGCGCAGACGAGGTGAGGACCGTCGAGCACGGACCGCCCGGACTTCTTGCGCTCGCGGGAAGAATGCGTGAGCTCGCGCAGGGAGCGAAACCTGGCGTTCGCCGCAGAGGTGATCCGCTTCATGCGGCGCAGGTCCGGAAGCCCGCGTACACGTCGCGACGGTCGGGTGTATAAAAATTTCGCCACGTGTTCCGCAACAGCCCGCCGCGCGTCGCGAAACAGCCGCCCCGCAACACCTTGTGGTCACCAAACCACGGCTCCGAGTATTCGCGATAGGGATCGACAACGTAACCGGGATACGGGCCGAACCAGTCCGCGGTCCATTCCCACACGTTTCCCAGCATCTGGCGGCATCCCCAGCCGCTGTCGCCTGCGGCGAACGCACCGGCATCGGCGCAGCCTCCGCCCGCGCCGTAGAGGTTGGCGCGTTCCGCGGTAGGCTCGCCGCCGCCCCACGGATACCGTCGCTTGAGCGGCGACCCGGGTGCGGTCGCCGCCGCGAATTCCCACTCGCCTTCGGTCGGCAAGCGGCGTCCGGCCCAGCGGCAGTAGGCATCGGCTTCATACCAGTTGACATGGATGACCGGTGCATCCCGCTGCAGCCGTTCGCGCCGGTCATAAAGACGCCGTACCCACCCGGCGCCGTCTCTTTCCCAGTAAACGGGCACATCGGCATGAGCGCCCTGGCGCCAGTTCCAGCCCGCCTCGCTCCACAACTCGCACCGGAGATAACCGGCGTCTTCCACGAATGCCGCAAACTCGCCGTTCGTCACCGGAGCGCGCGCGATCCGGTAGGGAGCGATCTTCACGGCGTGCGCCCATTTCTCATTGTCGAACGCGAAGCTGTCGTCCGAGGACGCGGCGCCGAGCATGAAATCGCCGCCTGCGATCGCGGCATCGCCCGCGCATGGCCCGGCTTCGTTCGGGCCTGACGCAGCTCCGCGCGCAGCGGGCGCCGGATAGGCCAGGGTTTGCCGCGTGTAACTGAACGCTTCGTTATGCATCTCTTCGTGAAACGCTGCAAGCTGCACGAAATAACGCAGATGCCTCGTTGCCCCTTCCCTCTCCAGGCGCTCGACGGCGCGCTCGAGCACGTGCTCGAGATAGGCAAGAGTCTCGTCGAAGCTTGGCAGCGGCAGGTCCCAGCGCGCGCCATGCGGAACTTTGGACGAGTCATAGAGCTGATCGGCGTGTGCGACGCTCGACGCCAACAGTTCCGCGCCCGGACGATGACGCAGGCACCAGTATTCCTGGAACCATGCCAGGTGGCCGATCTCCCACAGCGGAGGATTCACGATGCGCAGCCGCGGACCGAGCAGCCGCTCGCCCGTAAGGTCATGCGCGAATTCCAGCGTGCGGGCGCGCGCCTCCATCAGCATGCGTTGCAAGGCTGCGGAACCCGAAAGTGTGCTTGGCTCGCTCATCCGGGATCGTGAGAAAATGGATTCTAGAGTTTAGCCTCAACGCCACGCCGTGAAAATCGTCATCGTCACTCCCGCCAAGGCCGGCTCGCGCCATGGCAACCGCAATACTGCCGCCCGCTGGGCGAGCCTGTTGCGGGCGCTCGGCCATCGCGTGACGGTCGCGGTTTCGTGGGACGGAACCGCGGCGGACCTGATGATCGCGCTGCACGCGCGCCGCAGCTACGATTCGATAAGGCGCTTTGCCGCGGCCTGCCCCGAGCGTCCGCTCGTGGTCACGCTCACCGGAACGGATCTGTACCGCGACATCGCGCTCGAGCCCGACGCCCGGCGGTCCCTGCAGCTCGCGACCCGCCTGGTGGTGCTCCAGGATAGGGCGCTCGCGGAGCTAGCACCGCCCTTGCGCCGCAAAACGCGGGTCATCTATCAGTCGGCCCGTGTGCCGGCAGCGGCCACGCCGCTCAAGACCCGCTTCGAGATCGTGGTGTGCGGTCACCTGCGGGAGGAAAAGGACCCGTTTCGCGCCGCCGCTGCTCTCGCTTTTCTGCCGCCGGACAGCCGCATCCGCGTCACCCATCTCGGCGGGGCCATGACCCCGGATATGGCTCACGCAGCGCGGGCCTGGGCCGCGCGCGAGCCACGTTATCGCTGGCTCGGCGAGCTTCCCCACTGGAAGGCCATGCAGCGGCTCGTACGCAGCCGCCTGATGGTAATCAGCTCCCGCATGGAAGGCGGCGCCAACGTGGTTTCGGAGGCGCTCGCCGCCGGAGTGCCGGTCATCGCATCGCGCATTTCGGGCAACATCGGCATGCTCGGCGCGCGATACGCGGGCTACTACCCAGTGGGAAACGAGCGCCCTCTCGCCCGCCTGATGCGGCGAGCCGAAAGCAAGCCGGCGTATTACAGCGCGTTGAAGGCCCAGATACGCAAACGCCGCCACCTCGTCACGGTACAGCGCGAGCGCGACTCCTTGCGCAAGCTCCTGGCCGAACTCGGCTAACCGGCTTTCCTCAGCTCCCGCCCGCCGTTGCCACCACGATGGTGAGCAGGCCCAGCGCCAGGTTCACCGCGACCGCGATGCGGACCTGGTTCAGCGCACGGGCGCCGGCCTGCCAGTCCTGCGCGGCGACCGCTCGCCGCAGCGTGGGAAAGGGCGAGAAATAGACGTAAGCGAAGATCAGCGTCATGACGATGCCGATGTAGAGCATGAGATGGACATGGAGCGGCACCCGGCCCAGCTCCGCGATTATCGCCACCATGTAGAAACCGCTTGCGAGTATCAGCGCGATGGCGGCCCACACCCACCGGAAGAATCGCTCCAGCGTCGCGGCCCACAAGGGCAGGCGCTGCGGGGGCTCGAGGCGCGAAGCCGCGGGCCGCAGCGCGAGATACGCGAAGAACATCCCCCCGATCCATACCACCGCGCCTAGCAAGTGGAACATGACCGCGAGTTTCATGCTTGGCTTTCCACCTCGAGCAGGGCGCGCACCGGAGCGAAAGTTCTCCGGTGCACGCAGGATACGCCGTATTTGCGCAGCGCCGCGAGATGCGCGAGCGTCGGATAACCCTTGTGGCGGTCGAACCCGTACTGCGGATGGAGCCGATGCAGCGAGACCATCTCCGCGTCGCGCGCAACCTTCGCCAGTATGGACGCAGCCTGAATCGCAGCAACGGTCTGGTCACCGCGCACGATCGCGTGCACCGGCATCGGCAGCCGCGGCCGGTGCGTTCCGTCTACGAGCGCCTCGCGCGGAGCGATCGCGAGTCCGTTCACCGCGCGGGTCATCGCCAGCAGGCTTGCCTGCAGGATGTTGATTTCGTCGATTTCCTCGACGGTGGCGTTTCCGACCGCCCAGGCGACCGCGCACGCCTTGATCTCGTCGCTGAGCTCGGCGCGCCGTTGCGGACCGAGCCGCTTCGAATCCGCAAGGCCGTCCAGGCGCAAACCGGCATCGAGGATGACGGCTGCCGCGTACACGGGCCCGGCGAGCGGGCCCCTTCCGGCTTCGTCGATGCCGCACACAAGATTCATCGCGCGCCCGCGCCATCTACCATGGGAAGCAGCGCGTCCACCAGCCGCTTTGCGCTGTTCTGCCTGAGTTCCCGCGCCATTGTGGAAAAACGCGCCTCCACACGGTGCCGCACGCCCATATCGTACATCAGGTTGAGCACGGCCTGCGACAGATTTTCCGGCGTGGCATCGTCCTGCAGGAACTCCGGCGCGACGAATTCCCCCGCAAGAATGTTCGGCAGGCCCACGTAGGGCTGGTAATGCTTGCTCTTCATGATCCACCAGCTCAGGCGCGGCATCCGGTAGGTGATGACCAGCGGCCGCGCAAGCAGCGCCGCCTCGAGCGTCGCCGTTCCCGACGCGGCCAGCACGACGTCGGCCGCAACCATCGCCTCGTGGGCATGCCCGAACAAAATCGTCAGATTGAGCTCGCCCGTCCGGCGCCGATATAGCGCCGATTCGAACGCCGCGCGCGTGGCACGGTTCACCATCGGGACCAGAAACAGGACATCCGGCGCCGCGGCGGCGATCTGCACGGCGGTATCCACGAAGAGATTCGCCATCTGCTCGACCTCGGTCACGCGGCTTCCGGGCAGCAGCGCGATGATCTTTGCCGCACCCGACAGCCGCAGCTGCTCGCGGATCTCCGCGCGGCCTGGCAGCTGCGCGAGCATGTCCGCCAGCGGGTGACCGACGTAGCTTACGGGAACGCCGGCCTGCTCGTACAACGCCTCCTCGAACGGAAACACCACCAGCATTTTCGATACTGCGCGCCGGATCTTGCCGATGCGGCCGCCGCGCCACGCCCAGAGCTGCGGGCTCACGTAATGCACCGAGGGTATCCCAGCGGACTTGAGCTTGCGCTCCAGATCGAGATTGAAATCCGGAGCGTCCACCCCGATGAAGAGCGCGGGCGGCTCGCGCCGGAAATGTGCGGCGAGCTTGCGCCGTATGCCGACGATCTCGGCGTAGTGGCGCAGCACCTCCACGTATCCACGCACGGCGAGCTTCTCGAGCGGAAACAGGATCTCCATGCCCGCCGCCTGCATCTTGGGCCCGCCCACGCCGGCAAAACGAAGGTGTGGCCGCCGCGCACGCAGCGCGCCGATGAGATGCGCGCCCAGCGTATCTCCGGACGCTTCGCCGGCGACGATACCGATCGAAAGGGGCGCGCCCGGCATCGTCAGCGCACGATGCCGCGGACGGAATTCGACAGGAACTCCGAAAAAGCCCGCACCTCCGGGCACTCCTTCGCCTGGACCGCGAGCTCTGCCTTTGCCTGCTCGAGCGTCAGACGCGACTTGTAGAGCGTCTTGTACGCGCGCTTGAGGCGGGTGATGGTGTCGGCGCTGTAGCCGCGCCGTTTCAGCCCTTCCGAGTTCACACCAAAGGGCCTGGCGGAATTTCCCGAGGCCGTGACGAACGGAGGCACATCCTGGAGCACGATCGTGCCCAGCCCGGTAAGACTGTGCGCCCCGATCCGGCAGCGCTGGTGGACCACGGTGAACCCGCCGAGGATCGCGTAATCTCCGACCTGCACGTGCCCGGCAAGCTGCGCGTTGTTCGCAAACACGGTGTGGCTGCCGATCTGGCAGTCATGCGCCAGGTGCACGTAGGCCATGATCCAGTTGTCGTCCCCCATCCGCGTCACCGTCGCATCCTGGACCGTGCCGCGGTTGAACGTGCAGAACTCGCGGATCGTGTTGTTGTTCCCGATCTCGAGGCGCGTTGGCTCGCCGCGGTACTTCTTGTCCTGCGGCGCCTCCCCGAGCGAGACGAACTGGGAAATCCGGTTGTCGCGGCCGATCCGGGTGTGGCCGGTGATCACGGTGTGCGCTCCGATCCAGCAGCCGGGCTCGATTTCCACGTGCGGGCCGATCACGGTGTACGGCCCGATCTCGATGTCCGCGGCGAGCTTCGCGCCGGGATGCACAATCGCGGTGGGATGGATCATGTCGGGGGCACGTTCCTCACCGCTCGCAAGCGCGCGCCCGACCGCGCACGACCCCGGAGCTCATTTACCGCCCGCCGCCTCTTCGATCGAGCGTATCGTGCACATCAGCTCGGCCTCGGTGACCACCGCGTCGTTGACGCGCGCCTTCGCGCTGAAGAACCACATGTTGCGCGCGTAGCGCTTGAGCTCAACCGCGAGCGCAAGCGTGTCTCCCGGAACAACCGGCCGCTTGAAGCGCGCCTTATCGATGCCGACGAAGTAGTACACCGACTTCTCGTCGGCCTTGTGGTTCATCGTCCGGAACGAGAGGATCGCCGCGGTCTGCGCCAGCGCCTCGATGATGAGCACGCCCGGCATCACCGGATGGTGCGGAAAATGCCCGCTGAAGAACGGCTCGTTGATCGTCACGTTCTTCACCGCGCTGATGCTCTTGCCCGGCTCGCACGCAACCACGCGGTCCACAAGCAGGAAAGGATAGCGATGCGGGAGGTACTCGAGAACCTCGTGGATGTCCATGCTGCTCAAGGCTTGCTCCTTTCCAGGCGGGCGAGTGTTTTCTCGAGCTCCCGGACGCGCTCCGCAAGCTCGTTCAGGTGCCGCAGCTGCGCCGCATTCTTGCGCCACTCGCTCTGCGCGCCGAACGGGTAGGCCCCGGCATAGGCACCCGCGCGCTCGATCGACTTCGTGATCAGTGTGTGGGCCGAGATCTCGACATTGTCGCCAATCGTGAGATGCCCGGCGATGCCCGACGCCCCGCCGATCCGGCAATGACGCCCGATCTTGGCGCTGCCGGCGATGCCTGCGCAGGCGGCGATCGCCGTGTGCGCACCGATGCGCACGTTGTGGCCGACCTGTATCTGGTTGTCGAGCTTCACTCCGTCCTCGATCACGGTGTCCTCGAGCGTGCCGCGATCGATGGTCGTATTGGCCCCCACCTCGACGTCGTCCCCGATCACCACGCGCCCGATCTGGGGCACTTTGCGCCAGCGTTCGTCTTCCATCGCGATGCCAAATCCATCCGCTCCCACCACGACCCCCGAGTGCAGTATGACGCGATCTCCGAGCACGCACCCATGATAGACGGTGACGTTCGGATAGAGCCGCGCGCTGCGACCGATCACCGCATCTTCGCCAACGTAGCATCCAGCTCCGATAATGCTCTGGGCGCCGATACTCGCGTTGCGCCCGACGACGGCGTGGGGCCCGATCTCCACGCCAGCCTCGACCGTGGCGGTACGGTCGACCACGGCCGTGTCGTGCACGCCTGGCTGCGGCGCCGGCTCGGGATTGAGCAATGCCGATACCCTTGCGAAATACGCGTACGGGTTGGTGCACACGATCCGCGGGATCTCCGTGGCTTCGTGCGCCGTGCGGCTCACGATGACGGCGCCCGCCCGCGTGCTCTTCAGCTGCGCAAGATAGCGATCGTTCGCGAGAAAGCTGATGGTGTCGCCGGTGGCGTTCTCGAGCGTGGCAACCTGCCGCACGCGGACTTCAGGGTTGCCGGAAATCTCCCCGCCGAGGCGCTCCGCGATCTCGCGCAGAGTATAGGACGTGCGTTCGTCGGGTGCCATGGCCGGAAAACCGGGAACTCCGCTTGCCTCCGGCGCGCCGGACATGCGATGGCCGCAGCCGCGCCGGGTTCTGCTTATTTTCCTTCGGCGAGCGCCTTGAGCACCCGGTCGGTGATGTCTATTCGCGGGCTGCGATAGACTGCATCCTGCACGATGAGGTCGAATTTTTCGGCTTCCGCGATCTGCCGGATCACGCGATTCGCGCGCTCGAGCAGGCCCGAGAGCTCCTGGTTGCGGCGGATGTTGAGGTCTTCGCGGAACTCCCGCTGCATGCGCTGGAAGTCGAGGGTGAGCTTGGCGAGCTCCTGTTCCTTCGCCCGGCGGTCGCCTGCGCTCATCGTGAGCGCGTCCTTCTCGAGCTGGCCCTGCAGCGCCTTGATCTGGGCCTCGCGCCGCTCGAGTTCCTTTCCCCGCGGAGCGAACTCCTTCTCCAGCTGCTTGCTCGCGCGCTCGGCC
The DNA here is from genome assembly GCA_016868035.1 of Betaproteobacteria bacterium. Lineage (GTDB taxonomy): Bacteria > Pseudomonadota > Gammaproteobacteria > Burkholderiales > SG8-41 > SG8-41. The sequence goes on from VGID01000007.1 coordinate 68,124, forward strand.
GGAACGGACTCGCGGTTGATCCGGTCTCCGTCGACGTAGCCCACCTTGATGTCTGCCGCCTCGACCGCCACGATGCCGAACGAGAGCGCCAGAGCCGTGAATGTCGAGTATAAGAACTTCAATGGAATCTCCTTGCCGTTGAACCTGACCCTAGAACGGCGGCGTGCATGACTAGAACACGCCGCCAAATGTGAACTGGAACGGCTGCGTCCGGTCCCCGGGCTTGTCGCGCAGCGGCACCGCGGCACTCACCTTCAACGGGCCGAACGGGGACACCCATAGCACCGACATGCCCGCAGAATAGCGCAGGTCCCCGCCACTGAACGTGTCCCCCACGGTTGCAGCATCGAGGAATGTAGAGACCCTCACCGAGCGGTCGTGCCGCAGCCCCGGGAAAGGAAAAAGCAGTTCGGCGTTGCCGAGGAGCCTGCGGCTGCCACCGCGCGGATCGTTGTGTTCGTCCTTCGGACCGATTGTATAGGCCTTGAACCCCCTCACCGAGTTCACTCCGCCGGCGTAGAAATTCTTGAAGAACGGCAGTGGCTTGCCGTCGTAGCCGTCGCCGTAACCGAATTCGCCGTTGAGCATGAAGGTGAGCGTCTGCGTCAGCGGAAAGTAGCGTTGGTACTGATAGTTCAGCTTGTAGTACTTGAGGGTGCCGCCCGGCACTCCGGTCTCCACACCGGCCCGGTGCAACGCACCTTCGGTAGGATAAATCAAGCTATTGCGCCCGTCCCGCGTCCAGCCCGCGGTGAGCAAGATCGTCGAGTTGCTCTTGCCAAAGGTGCGCACGTAGTCGCGATAGATGAGCGGGCTGTCCGCGAAGGTCGTGATGTCGGTGTCCTCGTAGCCCAGCCCGTAGTGGATCGTATCGCGCTCGGTCACCGGAACGCCGAGGCGTAATTGGCCGCCTGCGGTCTTGGTCTGATAGCGCCCCAGCTGATTGCTCGCGGGGTCGACTTCACGATGGTAAAGATCGAAGCCGCGGCTCACTCCGTCTATCGTGTAGTACGGGTCGGTGAACGATAAGGAGTAGGTCGTGTTGATCTTGCTGCTGTTGACCGCCACCGAGAGGTGCCGTCCCGAGCCGAAGATGTTCTGCTGCGCGACGGAACCGGAGAGCACCACCCCCTCGCCGCTGCCGAAGCCGGCCCCGAACAGCAGCTGCCCGGTCGGCTTCTCGGCGACCGAGAAATTGACATCCACCTGGTCGGTCGTCCCCGCAACGGCCGGCGTCTCGACATTGACCTCCTTGAAGTAACCCAGCCTGTCGATGCGCTGCCGCGACAGGTTGATCTTCTCGGCCGAGTACCACCCGCCTTCGAGCTGGCGCATTTCGCGGCGGATCACTTCATCGCGCGTGCGCGAGTTGCCCGAGATGTTGATGCGGTGCACGTAGACGCGGCGCCCCGGATCGAGGAAAAAAGTGAACGCGGCCTGCTGTTTTTCCCGGTTCAGCTCCGGTACGGCATTGACGTTCGCGAACGCGTAGCCGTCGTTGCCGAGGCGGTCGCTGATGGCCTTGGTCGACTCCGTGAGCCGCGCACGGGAAAACGCCTCTCCCGGCTTGATCTTGATCAGCTTGCGGATCTCCGCTTCCGGCACAAGCATCTCGCCCGCGACCTTGATCTCGGACACCGTGTACTTCTGGCCTTCGGTGATCCCGATCGTGATATAGATTTCCCTTTTTTCGGGCGTGATCGAGACCTGCGTCGAGTCGATCGAGAATTCGAGGTAGCCGCGATCGAGGTAATAGGAGCGCAGCGTCTCGAGGTCGCCCGCCAGCTTCTGGCGGGAATACTGGTCGTGCTTGCTGAACCACGTCATCAGGCCCGGCGTGCGCAGCACAAAAAGCCCCAACAGCGTGCTTTCCCGGAAGGCCTTGGTCCCGATGATGCTGATCTGGCGGATCTTGGCGACCTGCCCTTCTTCCACGTTGAAGCTGAGCGACACGCGATTACGCTCGAGGGGTGTCACCGTCGTGCTGACATTGACGGCGTAGTAACCGCGGGCGAGATACTGGCGCTTCAGCTCCTGCTCGGCGCGTTCGAGCACGCCCCGGTCGAAGATGCGGCCCTCCGCGAGGCCGATTTGCCGCATCCCCGTCGCAAGCTGCGCCTTGTCGAATTCCCTGACTCCCGAAAAATCCATCTGCGCGATCGATGGCCGCTCCTGCACCACGACCACCAGCACGTTGCCGTCGCGCTCGAGGCTGACGTCCCGGAAAAAACCGGTGCCGAACAGCGCGCGAATCGCCTGGGCTGCGCGCTCCTCGGTGAGGGTGTCGCCCACCTTGACCGGAAGGTAGCTGAAGACCGTGCCCGCCTCGGTGCGCTGTATGCCTTCTACGCGGATGTCCTTGATGACGAACGGTTCGATGGCGGCTGCCGTCACTGCGTGAAGCAAGAAGAGCAGCAGGGCAACGCGAAGCGAGCGCATGAATTCAGCCGCCGATCAGACGATTGATATCGTTATACAGGGCGAAAGCCATCAGCGTGAACAGCAGCGCCATTCCGACGTGCTGGCCGACCTCGACGGCTCGGTCCGATACCGGACTGCCTTTGAAAATCTCGACCATATAATACATCAAATGTCCGCCGTCCAATAAGGGTATGGGCAGCAGGTTCAGCACGCCGAGACTGATGCTGATCAGCGCGAGAAAAAGCAGGTACGAGGCGAGCCCGCTCTGCGCCGACTGCCCCGCATAATCGGCGATGGTGATCGGTCCGGAAAGGTTCTTGAGCGAGACCTGGCCCATCACCATTTTCCAGAGCATTTGCAGGGTAAAAACGGATGTGTCCCATGTCTTCTGCAGCGCCATGAACAGCGCATCGAGCGGCCCGTACCGGACCTCGGTCATCATCGCAGCCATCGCGGAACGGTCGATCAGGGGCGCGGCGCCGATCTTCCCGATCTTCTGGCCGCCCTCGATCACCGTTTCGGGCGTGATAGCGACAACAGGGCGCACCGAACCCTCGCGCCTGATTTCGACCGGAACGGCCGTGCCGGGATTGCTGCGCACCAGCTTCACGACCTGATCCCACGTCTCGATGCGCTGGTTGGCCATGGAGATGATCTCGTCGCCCGCACGCAAACCGGCGCGCTCCCCAGCTCCCCCGCGCACCACGTTACCGATCACCGGCTTGAACGCGGGCTGGTAGCGCGTCAGGCCGAGCGCCCTCAGGAAATCCGTGTCGAGATCGCGCGGCGTCAGCGCGGACACATCGAGTCCGCGCCACGCGAGATCCCCCCGCGGGGTGCGCACTTCGATTTTTACCGGGCCTTTTTTCACCACACGCTGCAGCAGCACCCAGCGCGCGTCCTGCCACGTCGCCACCGCATCCCCATCAATTCGGATCAGCGTGTCGCCGGCGGTGAACCCCGCATGGTGCGCGGGCGTCCCGCGGGGTGGATCGCCGATGACAGGCTTGATGCCGGGAACCCCGTACACGAACAGAAACCAGTAGAGCGCAGCCGCAAGCAGAAAATTCGCGGCCGGCCCCGCGGTCACGATGGCAACGCGGCGCCATACCGACTGGCGGTTGAACGCACGCGGCAGCTCTCCCGCCGCGACCGCCCCCTCCCGCTCATCGAGCATCTTGACGTAACCGCCGAGCGGGAACGCCGCGATCACCCATTCGGTACCATCGACTCCGAGCCGCTTCGCCCACAGCGGCCTGCCGAATCCGACCGAAAAACGCACGACCCTTACGTTGCACGCTCGTGCCACCAGGTAGTGGCCGAACTCGTGGATCACGATCAGGCAGCCGAGCGCGACCAGGAACGCGGCAATGGTGGTGAGTAGCGCCATGCTTCAGGTTCCCCGCCCGCCACTCACCGAAACTAGGTGCGCGCGGCCTGGCGCAATGGTTGCGCGAGATCCGGACCCCGCGGGGACTCGAGCCAGTGCGCGGCCTGTTCCCGTGCCGCACGGTCCGCGGCCAGCACGTCGTCGAGGTTATGCACCGGACCACACATGGACCGGGAAAGTACCGCCTCGATCATCGCCGGAATGTCCCGATACCCGATTGCGCCGGCAAGAAAATGCTCCACCGCGAGCTCATTGGCGGCATTGAGCACGGTAGGCATCGTGCCGCCAGCGTCAAGCGCATCATAGGCAAGCTGCAGGCACGGATAGCGCTGCACGTCCGGGCGCCCGAAGTGCAGGGCCCCGACCTGCGCGAGATCGAGATACCCGACGCCCGCCATGATGCGCTCGGGAAAGCCCAGCGCGTGCGCGATCGGCGTGCGCATGTCGGGGTTGCCCAGCTGCGCAATCACCGATCCGTCGATGTACTCGACCAGAGAGTGGATCACGCTCTCGGGATGAATCACGACCTCGATCTGCGTCGGCGCGACATTGAACAGCCAGCGCGCCTCGATCACTTCGAGGCCCTTGTTCATCATGGTCGCCGAGTCGACCGAGATCTTGCGGCCCATGACCCAGTTGGGATGAGCGCACGCCTGGTCCGGGGTAACTTTCTCGAGGTGATGCAGCGGCAGATTCCGGAACGGCCCTCCCGACGCCGTGAGCACGATGCGCCTCACGCCCGCCACCTCCGGGGCTCCGGCGTATCCATGCGGCAACGCCTGGAAAATCGCATTGTGCTCGCTGTCGATCGGCAGCAGTGTCGCCCCGCCCGCGCGCACCGCGTCCATCAACAACGCGCCGGCGGTCACGAGGGACTCCTTATTGGCGAGCAGAACCTTCTTGCCGGTGCGTGCAGCCGCGAGCGTCGGGCGCAGACCTGCGATACCAACGATCCCGGCCAGCACGGTGTCCACGCCTGGATCGCATGCCACCGCCTCCAGCGCCTCGGGCCCGTGCTTCACTTCGCACGGAAGCCGTGCCTCGCGCACACGCTGCTCGAGCGCGTGCGCCGCGGCCTCCTCCAGCATGACCGCAACTTTCGGCCGAAACGTCACACACTGGTCGAACAGGGCCTGCGTCTGGTGACGCGCGGTCAGCGCCACCACCTCGAAACGGTCCGGGTGCCGGGCGACGACGTCGAGCGTGTTCACGCCTACGCTGCCGGTGGAACCGAGGACCGTGAGTCGCTGCTTGTTCATCGTTACCGCGCGTCTCAGGCTAAATGCAGCAACAGTATCGCGGCAAATGGCATGCTGGCGGTCAAGCTGTCAATGCGATCCATAACTCCCCCGTGCCCGGGAAGCAGCACACCGCTGTCCTTGACCCCGGCACAACGCTTGATCCACGATTCGAACAGGTCTCCGAGGACGCTCATTACAGTCACGCCCGCAAACAGTGCCGCGCCAGCCAGCGCGCCCAGCCACGGCCATCCGGGTGCGGCGCTGTATAACGCTCCATAATACACCGCTACTGCCGCTGCGGTACCACCCACGCCTTCCCAAGTCTTGCCCGGGCTGATCGTCGGCGCGAGCTTGTGCCTGCCCCACGCGCGCCCGGAGAAGTAGGCGGCGGTGTCGGCGAGCCAGACGACGCCGAGCACCGCCAGAAACTGTGCGGGCTGCATTTGCATCTTCGCCAACGCAAACCATGCGGGCACCAGCACGAGCCAACCCGCAACGCCCAGTGCGTACGGACCGCGCACGCGCCAGCGCAGCGCGAGCCATGCGGGCGCGACCAGCAGCCAGAACGCGCAGCCGATCGCGTAGACCGCCACATCAAGCCCGAATTCGCCGCTCTTTCCGGACGGGTCCGCTCCGCTCCCGAGCCATAGCAATCCTGCCGAAGCGAGCACGACCAATCCGAATATCCATCGCGCTTCGCGCCCATAACCGGCAAGCGCACCCCACTCCCAGCTCGCTGCAGCGAGCAGCGGGATGAGCGCCAGCGCCCACCAGCCGTTCGGCAGCACGAACATCGCGGTGACGCATGCGGCAAGCAACGCAGCGGCCGTGGCGAGGCGTGCGCTGAGCATGGACTTGTTGTCGGACACCTGAACTGCCGTCGCTCGCGTCAGCCGGCGTTGCTCGTGTCCTTGATGCGGTAGGACGCCAGCGCGGCGTCAGCGGGAAGCTGCTCGCTGGTGCGCCCGTAGCGGCGCTCGCGTTGTTGGTAGGAGACGAGCGCCCGGTCGAGCGCCGACGCGTCGAAATCCGGCCAGAGCGTATCGGTGAAAAAGAGCTCGGTATACGCGAGCTGCCACAACACGAAATTGCTGATGCGTTGCTCACCACCGGTGCGGATGAACAGATCCGGTTCGGGCGCGTGACTCAACGCGAGATACGGCGCGAGGTCGGACTCGCCAAACCCGGATGCGAGCTCGGGCCGCTCCCGCAGCATGCGGTTCACGGCCTGGACAAGGTCCCAGCGACCGCCATAATTCGCGGCAACGGTCAGCGTCAGCCGCGTGTTGCCGGCCGTCACCTCCTCCGCCGCCCGGATCAGGCGTACCAGCTTCGGGTCGAAGCGTCCGAGCTCGCCGATGACCTTGAAGCGCACGTTGTTCTGATGGAGCTTTTCCACTTCCTGCTCCAGAGCCAGCGCGAACAACTGCATCAGGAACGAGATTTCCTCCACCGGACGGCGCCAGTTCTCGCTGCTGAACGCGAACAGAGTCAGGTACTCGATCCCCCGCTCGCCGCATGCGCGAACTACGGCGCGCACCGCTTCCATTCCGCGCCGATGGCCGGCCACCCGGGGCAGCAAGCGCTGCTTTGCCCACCGGCCGTTGCCATCCATGATGATGGCGATGTGCCGCGGGACGCGGCGCGCCCCGGGTATTTTCAGCGTTGAGCTTTCGTGTTCCGCCATCAGACCGCCATCAGGTCCGCTTCCTTCTGCTGCAATAACTTGTCGATTTCACCGACGTAGCGATCCGTGAGTTTCTGGATGTCATCCTGCGCCCTGCGCTCTTCGTCTTCCGCAACCTTCTTCTGCTTGAGCAGGTCCTTCAGGTGATGGATCGCGTCACGGCGCACGTTGCGCACCGCCACGCGCGCGTTCTCGCCTTCGTGGCGCACGACCTTGATCAGCTCTTTGCGGCGCTCTTCGGTGAGCGCAGGCATCGGCACCCGCACCGTGTCCCCGGAGGTCGCCGGATTGAGGCCCAGGTCCGAATCCCGGATCGCCTTCTCGATCGCGCCCGTCAGCTTCTTTTCCCACGGGGTCACGCCGATGGTGCGCGCATCGAGCAGCGTCACGTTCGCCGCCTGGGGCACCGGAGTCGGCGTCCCGTAATAGTCGACCATGATGTGATCGAGCAGGCCGGCATGCGCTCTTCCGGTTCGGACCTTCGCCAGGTCAACCCGGAGCGTCTCCACTGTCTTCCTCATCTTTTGCTCCGCGGATTTCTTGACGTCAGCTATCACGGCTCACCTCCGGATTCGTTCAGGACCTGTGCTCAATTATGCAGGAAAGTCCCCTCGTCTTCCCCGAGCACGATGCGCTTCAAAGCGGCCGGCTTGAAGATGCTGAACACGTTGATGGGCAGCTTCTGGTCGCGACACAGGGTCAACGCGGTCGCGTCCATCACCTTGAGATTCTTGATGATTGCCTCGTCGAAAGTGAGCCGCTGGTAGCGCATTGCATCGGGGTGGGTCTTGGGGTCGTCCGTATAGACGCCATCCACCTTGGTTGCCTTGAGGACGAGCTCCACGTTCATCTCCATCCCGCGCAAGGCCGCTGCGGTGTCCGTCGTGAAGAACGGGTTGCCCGTCCCGGCGGCGAAGATCACCACCTTGCCCTCCTCCAGATAGCGCATCGCCTTGCCCCGGATGTAGGGTTCGACCACCTGCTCGACGTGCAGGGCCGACTGCACCCGGCTGACCAGGTCCACCCGTCGCATCGCGTCCTGCAATGCGAGGGCGTTCATGATGGTCGCGAGCATGCCCATGTAATCCGCCGTCGCGCGATCCATGTGCGAGGCCGCCGGAGCGATGCCCCGGAAGATATTGCCGCCCCCGATCACGATTGCAACCTCCACGCCCAGGTTCACCACCTCCAGAACCTGCCCGACGATGCGGTCCACAGTATCACGGTTGATCCCGTAGGCGTCCTCTCCCATCAACGCTTCACCGCTCAGCTTGAGCAGGATGCGCTTGTAAGCGGGCGTTTGCTGCATATCGTGGTGCCCGGCGCTGTGGTAGGGAAAATCCGTGCGCCTATGAGGCCGTTGCTACACGGCCTGGCTCGCCTGGGCCATCACTTCGGAGACGAAATCGTCTTTTTTTTTTGCGATCCCCTCTCCCACCACGAACAGCGCGAAATTCCGGACTGACGCGCCCTTCGACTTGAGCAGCTGCTCGACGCTTTGTTTGTCGTTCTTGACGAATGGCTGCCCGAGCAGAGTGACTTCCTTCAAAAACTTCTGCACCGCGCCCTCCACCATTTTTTCGACGATGTTCGTGGGCTTGCCGGACTCGGCCGCCTTCGCCGCGGCAATCTCGCGCTCTTTCTGGACCGTCGCCGCGGGCACGTCCGTGGCGGACATGGCCAGCGGCTTGGCTGCCGCGACATGCATCGCAAGGTCTTTCCCGAGCGCTTCGTCCCCGCCGGCGACGTCGATCAGCACGCCGATCTTTGCTCCCCCGTGGATGTAGCTCGCAAGCCTGCCGTGCGCCGCGATGCGCGCAAAGCGCCGGATCTGCACGTTCTCCCCGATCTTGCCGATCAGCGCCTTGCGCGCATCCTCGACGCTAGCGCCTTGCAGGTTCAACGCCGATAGTGCGGAGACGTTCTGCGGATCGTGGACGGCAACGAGCTGCGCGATTGCTGCCGCAAACGCGCGGAATTCCTCGTTTTTTGCCACGAAATCGGTTTCGCAGTTCAATTCGACGATTGCCCCGACCTTGCCGTCCTCGGCGATGTGCGTGGCCACGATGCCTTCCGCGGTGACCCGAGCAGCGGCACGGCTCGCCTTGTTGCCGAGCTTGATGCGCAGGATCTCCTCGGCCTTGCCCATGTCGCCCCTGGCCTCGGCCAGAGCCTTCTTGCACTCCATCATCGGCGCATCGGTCTTCTCGCGGAGCTCCTTGACCATGCTCGCGGTGATATCGGTCATTTACGGCCTCGTTGGTTAAAAAAAAGGGGCTCACGCCCCGAGTGCGATCCCGGCGAGCATGCCTATGTTTCCTTGGCTTCTTCGATCTCGATGAATTCGTCGCCGCCCTGGACGATTTCCTTCACAACGTCCTGCCGGCCTTCCAGTATCGCGTCCGCAAGCCCGCGTGCGTAGAGCCGTATCGCGCGACTCGAATCGTCGTTTCCCGGGATGACGTAGTCCACCACTTCCGGCGAATGATTCGTGTCCACCACGCCGATCATCGGTATGCCGAGCTTCCGCGCCTCCGCCACCGCCCCCTTCTGATAGCCGACGTCGATGACGAAAAGCGCGTCGGGCAGTCCGTTCATGTCCTTGATCCCGCCCAGGCTGCGATCGAGCTTGGTAATCTCCCGCTGGTACTGGAGCGCTTCCTTTTTCGGCAGTTTTTCGATCGAGCCGTCCTGGACCATTGCCTCCATGTCCTTCAACCGCTTGATCGATTGCTTCACCGTTTTGAAATTGGTGAGCATTCCCCCCAGCCAGCGATAATCCACGTAGGGCGAGCCGCATCGCTGCGCCTCTTCCTTGATGATCTCGCGCGCCTGGCGCTTGGTGCCGACGAACAGCACCGTTCCCTTGTTCGCGGCAAGCTTGCGCACGTATCTCAGCGCCTCCTGGTAGCGCGCGAGGGTCGTCTCGAGATTGATGATGTGTATCTTGTTGCGATGCCCGAAAATGTACGGTGCCATTTTCGGGTTCCAGTAGCGGGTCTGATGCCCGAAATGAACACCCGCTTCGAGCATCTCTCGCATCGTAACTGACATGCTGCGTTTCTCCTGTAAGGGTTGAGCCTCCATCCGTCGCGGGCGCACCATGTGAGCCACCCTCACGCATGACGGATGTGTGTATTTGTCGCTAGGCCCCGATGCGTTGAACCGCGCAACGTTGCAAAGCTAACTTGCTATTTTATCACGCTAATCTTGCTTCCCTCAAGGCGCGGCGTGACGGATGCGCCGCGGCGGGTTCTGGACTAAAATCCGCTGTCCCTGAAAAACCAGACACTTAATACTCTTTTCGCCGCCCCTGCCGCGGCCGTTCATGGGCATCAACCTCAAGTCCCCGCAAGACATCGAAAAGATGCGCATCGCAGGACGGCTCGCTGCCGAAGTCCTCGACTTCATTGCGCCCCATGTAAAGGCCGGAGTGACGACCGCCGCGCTCGACCAGTTATGCCACGACTACATCTCGGGGGTGCAGCAGGCAACTCCGGCACCACTCAACTACGCGCCGCCCGGCTACCAGCCGTTTCGCAAGTCCATCTGCACATCGGTAAACCACGTGGTCTGTCACGGTGTGCCCAGCGACAAGAAGCTCAAGTCCGGCGACATCATCAACATCGACATTACCGTGATCAAGGATGGCTATCACGGCGACACCAGCCGCATGTTCTACGTAGCCAAGCCCGCAATCCAGGCACGGCGCTTGTGCGAAGTGACCTACGAGTGCATGTGGCAGGGCATCGACGCGGTGCGCCCAGGGGCCCACCTGGGCGACATCGGGCACGCAATCCAGAGCCACGCCGAACGCCACGGGTACAGCGTCGTGCGCGAGTTCTGCGGCCACGGAATCGGCAGGAAATTCCATGAGGAGCCCCAGGTCCTGCATTACGGGCGAACGGGCACGGGGATCAAACTTGAACCCGGCATGACGTTCACGATCGAACCCATGATCAATGCCGGCAAACCCGACATACGCCAGCTGGCGGACGGCTGGACGGTGGTGACCAAGGATCACAGCCTTTCCGCGCAGTGGGAGCACACCGTGCTGGTCACCGAGGCCGGCTGCGAAGTGCTCACGCTGTCCGCCGGCGCTCCGTCCCGGCCGCCCGCAAGCGGGTAACGCAACCCGTGTCGAGCGTCCAGCCCGCGCCCGTCTCCGCCGAGAAGCGGGCGCAATCGCGCATCGGTCCCTGGAAGCAGGAGCTCGCGGCCGAGCGACGCCGGTTGCGCTCGGAATTCTTCGTCCGAAAGCTTCCCGCCGAGTCCCTGCGGCGGCAAAGCGCTCTGGTGGATCGGCAGTTGAGGGCGGTGTGGGCGGCGCACGCCATGCCCCGCGGCGTGGTGCTCGCCGCGGTCGGCGGATACGGGCGCGCGCAGCTCTTCCCGCATTCGGACGTGGATCTCCTGGTGCTGCTCTCGGAGTCGCCGGACGCCGTGCTCGCGCGCAAGCTCGAGGAGCTGATCGGCGTATTGTGGGACATCGGGCTGGAAGTCGGCCATAGCGTGCGCACCGTGGACGAATGCGCCGCGCTCGCCGCCGCGGACGTCACCGTGCAGACCACGCTGCTCGAGGCGCGGCTGCTCGCCGGCAAGCGGGATCTGTTCATGCGCTTCGTGAAGCGCATGCGCGACATGCTGGACCCCGCCTCCTTTTTCCAGGCGAAACTGCTCGAGCAGCAGCAGCGCCACGCGCGTTACGGCGAGACCAATCTCGAGCCCAACATCAAGGAAAGCGCAGGCGGTCTGCGGGACCTCCAGACCATACTCTGGATCGCGCGCGCGGCGGGGCGTGGCGCGGGTTGGCGGGAACTCGCGCGCCGCGGCCTGGTCACGCCCGCCGAGGCGCGCGAGATCCAGCAGCACGAGCAGTTCCTGCAGTCGCTGCGCATACGGCTGCACTACTGCGCCGGGCGCCGCGAGGACCGGCTGCTGTTCGACTATCAGTCGGCGCTCGCGCGCGAATATGGCCTGTATGACCGCCCGCAGCGCCTGGCGAGCGAGCAACTGATGCAGCGCTACTACCGAACCGGGAAAGCGGTGTTCCAGCTCAACACGATCCTGCTTCAGAACCTGGATGCGCGCGTGATGCCCGCGCACGACAAGGAGTATCACCCGATCAACGAGCGCTTCGGGGTGCGCGACGAGCTGCTGGAAGCCCGCGACGAGCGGCTGTTCCAGAGGCAGCCAGCCGCGATACTCGAGAGCTTTCTGCTGCTGCAGCAGCACCACGAACTCAAAGGCATGAGCGCGGGCTCCCTGCGCGCGCTGTGGCGTGCGCGCAGGTCCATCAACCACGCATTTCGCCGCGATCCGCGCAATCGCGAGCAATTCATGTCCATCCTGCGCAGCCCTACCCGGGTGGAACGCGAATTGCGGCGCATGAACCAGTACGGCGTTCTCGGACGCTACCTCCCGGCCTTCGGCCGCATCGTCGGTCAGATGCAGCACGACCTCTATCACGTCTACACAGTGGACGAGCATATCCTGCGGGTGGTGCGCAACCTGCGCCGTTTCACGATACCCGAGCTCGCGCACGAGTTTCCGCTCTGCAGCCGCCTGATGAGCGGCATCGCGCACCCCGAAGTGCTGTATCTTGCCGCCCTGTTCCACGACATCGCGAAAGGACGCGGCGGCGACCACTCGAAGCTTGGCAGCCTGGATGCCCTGCGATTCTGCAGGGAGCACGGCTTTGCGCGCGAGGACTGCGAGCTCGTCTCATGGCTCGTGGAGCAACACCTGGTCATGTCCACCACGGCCCAGAAACAGGACATCGCCGACCCCGAGGTCTTGCGTGCCTTCGCGCGCAACGTCGGTGACGAGCGCCGTCTCGTGGCACTCTACCTGCTGACGGTCGCCGATATCCGCGGCACCAGCCCCAAGGTGTGGAATGCGTGGAAGGGCAAGCTCCTCGAGGATCTGTTCTGGGCGGCCCGCAGGCTGCTGGCCGGCGACCGCCCGGCGCTGGTGAGCGATCTCCAGGCGCGCCAGGACGAGGCGCGCAACAAGCTCCGCCTTTACGCCGTTCCCGATCACGCCCAGGACAAGCTGTGGGAGAAGCTCGGCGACCCGTATTTCCTGCGCCATGAGGCCCAGGAAATCGCCTGGCACACGCGGTTGCTCTATTACCGCGTGGATACCCGGGAACCGGTGGTCAAGGCACGGCTCTCCCCGGTCGGGGAAGGTCTGCAGGTCATGGTCTATGTGCCCGACCAGAAGGAGCTGTTTGCTCGGATATGCAGCTTCTTCGAGAGCATCAGCTACGACATCTTCGAGGCCAAGATCTACACCACGCGCCACGGCTACGCGCTCGACACCTTCCAGGTGCAGGATCCCGACAACCGCCGTCCCCAGTACCGCGACGTCATCGCCTATCTCGAGTACGAGCTCGCGGAGCGCCTCCGGCACAAAACGCCGCTACCGCCACTCGCCAAGAGCCGCCTGAGCCGCCAGCTGCGCCACTTTCCGATTTCGCCCGAGGTCAACGTCCAGCCCGACGACAAGGGCATTTACTGGGTGCTGTCCGTGATCGCGGGGGACCGTCCGGGACTGCTCTCGCGGATCGCGCGCGTGCTCACCGCCTACGACATCAACCTGCACACCGCGAAGATCAACACGCTCGGCGCGCGCGCGGAGGACGTGTTCCTGATCACCGGCGCGGCATTGAAGGACCCCAAGGCAGTGGTCCGGCTGGAGAGCGATCTGGTCGAACAGCTGCGTACTTAGGATTGAGGAGTGAAGACTGAGGATTGAGTAACCGCTGGTGACCGGTAGCCCGTTCGGCCCTGTCCTCGATGCTCGATCCTCAATCCTCACTCCTGCAGTTCTTCCTGGCCCGGAAACAGTACCTCGGTGTATCCGAAATTGCGCAAATCCCGGATCCGCATCGGGTAGAGTATGCCCGCGAGATGGTCGCACTCGTGCTGCACCACCCGTGCGTGGAAGCCGCTCACGGTGCGCTCGATGCGCCGGCCATGCTGGTCGTAGCCCTCGTATTGCACGCGCTGCAGCCGCGGCACGAGCCCGCGCATCCCGGGAACACTCAGGCATCCCTCCCAGCCCTCCTCCACCTCGTTCCCGAGCGGCGTCAGCGCGGGGTTGACCAGAACCGTGTACGGGACGGTCTCGGCGTCCGGATAGCGGGGATTGTGCTCCACCCCGAAAATTACGACTTGCAGGGCCACTCCGATCTGCGGTGCCGCGAGCCCCGCCCCGTCCAGCGCCCTCATCGTGTCTTCCATGTCGGCCACGAGCGCGTGGAGCTCGGGCGTTCCGAAGCGCTCCACCGGGCGTGCCGGCTGGAGCAGGCGTGCATCGCCCATGCGCAGAACCGTCCTAACCGCCATCGAGTTCCACCAGGTGCTCCAGTATGTTGCGCACGCGCGTCATCGCCCGCTGCGACACCTCGGTGATCTCCTCGAGCCGGATCGCGTGCGTGCTGGTGCCGCGGCCTGCGGCGTGGTTGACCACGACCGCTATGGCCGCATAACAAAGCCCGATTTCCCTCGCCAGCGCGGCTTCCGGCATCCCGGTCATTCCGACCATGTCGGCCCCGTCGCGTTCGATCCGGTTGATCTCGGCTGCTGTTTCAAGCCGCGGTCCTTGTGTCGCTGCATAAGTGCCTTGCGCGATCACCGTTTCACCCACGGTCCGCGCCGCCTGGAGCAAGCGCTGGCGCAGTGCCTCGCAGTAGGGCCGGGTAAAGTCGATGTGCGTGACGCTGTGGTCGGTGCGGGTGAAGAACGTGGACCTGCGCCCGTGTGTGTAATCGATGATCTGGTCCGGAACGGCGAGCACGCCGGGCGCAAGTTCGGCGCGGATGCCGCCGACCGAGGCCACGGACACCACGTCCACCACGTTCTGGGCATGGAGCGCCCAGAGATTGGCGCGGTAGTTGACCTCGTGCGGCGGGATGGTGTTGCCGTAGCCGTGCCGCGCGAGAAAAACGACGTCGCGGCCCTTCATGCGGCCGAATGTGAGCGCGCCGGACGGCTCCCCGTGCGGGGTTCGAACCATCTGGCGCCGCGTGATCTCGAGATTGGGCAGCTGGGTGATGCCGCTGCCGCCGATGATCGCTAGCATGAGATCCAGGATTGAGGATTGAGGATCGAGGATTGAGGGGTCAGGGTGGTCATGGGCTATGCGCGTTATCAGCGTTCGGTCTTGCTGAATCCTCAATCCCCGATCCTCAATCCTCTTTCAAGGCGTAGATCTCCGGCAGGTGGCGCCATGCGCCCCTGACGTCCATGCCGAAGCCGAACACGTAGCGGTTGGGCACGCGCATGCCCACGAAATCGGCGCGGGCCGGCTTTGCGCGTCCGATGTCCTTTTCCGCGAACACCGCGCAATAGACGCGGCTTGCGCCCGCGGCGAGCAGCTTCTCGCGCACCGCGGCGAGCGTGCGGCCCTCGTCCAGTATGTCGTCGAGCACCAGCACCACGCGCCCCGCCACGGCCGTGCCCGGCGTCATTTTCCAGGAAATCTCCCCGCCGCGCGTGCTCGAGCCGTAGCGCGTGACGTCGAGGTAATCGAATTCGAGGGGAAACCGGAGCATGGGCAGCAGCTTCCCCGCGAACATCACGCTGCCGCGCATCACGCACAGGACCAGCGGAAAGCTCTCGGCGAGAACCGTGGAGATTTCCCCCGCCATGCGCGCCACGACCTTCGCGACCTCCGCAGCGGAACAGACCTGCTCCGCCGTCTCGAGTATCTCCCGCGCCTGTTGTGGGGTGAGCGTCACTCGGCTATTTTAATGCGGCGGTCACATCGCACGCGCTAGTTCCTGATCCTGCACCCCATTTTGCGCATGTAGTTGCGGAATTCGGGCCCCACCTCGGGGTGCTTCATGGCAAAAGCAAGGTTCGCCTGCAGGTAGCCGAGCTTGCTGCCGCAATCGTAGCGCGTACCGTCGAATTCGCACGCGAGCACCTCCTCTTCGCGCAGCAGCGACGCGATGCCATCGGTGAGCTGGATCTCACCCCCTGCCCCGGGCTTCACGCGCCGCAAGTGCCGGAAGATGGCCGGCGTGAGCACGTAGCGCCCGACTACCGCGAGGTTGGACGGCGCCCGCCGCGGATCGGGCTTCTCGACGATGCCGGTGATGCGTTGCCGTGCCCCTGCGCGCCGTTTGGTTTCCACGATCCCGTACTGCCTGGTCTGGCGCCGCGGGATTTTCTGCACCGCCACCACGGAGCATCCGGCATCCTTGTACACGGCGGCCATCTGGGCAAGCGCCGGGGGGTCGGCATCAATCAGGTCATCGGCGAGCACGACCGCGAACGGCACGTTTCCGACCACCGGCATCGCGCACAGGATCGCATGCCCGAGGCCGAGCGCCTGCGGCTGGCGCACGTAGGTGCACGACACGCGCCGGGGAATGACGTTCTGCACGACGCTGAGGAGTTCCCGCTTGCCGCGTCCGGTCAGTTCCGTCTCCAGCTCGTATGCGGTGTCGAAGTGGTCTTCGATCGCGCGCTTGCCGCGGCCCGTGACAAAGATCATCTCGGTCATGCCCGCCGCGACCGCTTCCTCGACAGCGTGCTGGATCAGCGGCTTGTCCACGACCGGCATCATTTCCTTGGGACTCGCCTTGGTAGCGGGCAGGAAGCGCGTACCCATGCCTGCCACCGGGAACACCGCTTTCGTGATCTTGGCCATACGCGCGTCCTGCTTCAGTCGTTCAGCAATTCTAGCAGCCCTGCTTCGTCGAGCACCGGGATGCCGAGCTTGCGGGCCTTGTCGTGCTTGGCACCCGGGTCGGCGCCGAGCACCACGTAGCCGGTTTTTTTCGATACCGATCCCGTGACCCGCCCTCCCTGCGCCTCGATCCGCCGCTTCGCCTCTTCCCGCGCGAGATTCGGCAGCGTCCCCGTGAGCACGAAAGTCTTGCCCGCGACCCGGCTGCGTCCCGGTTGCGACGCCGCGCGCTCGAAGACGATGCCCGCGTCCAGCAGTTGTTCGATCACCTTCCGATTGTGCGGCTCATGGAAGAATTGCGCGATGCTGCGGGCGACCACCGGCCCGACATCGGGAACTTCGAGCAGCGTCTGGTCATCGGCGCCCATGATCGCCTTGAGCCGGTCGCCGAAATGCCTCGCCAGGTCGCGCGCGGTGGTCTCGCCCACGTTGCGTATGCCGAGCGCGTAGATGAAGCGCGCGAGCATCACGCGCTTGCTGCCCTCGATCGCGGCCACGATATTGGATGCGGATTTCTCCGCCATGCGCTCGAGTGCCGAAAGAGACCCGGCGTCGAGCCGGTAGAGGTCGGCCGGCGTCTCCACCATCTTCCGGTCCACGAGCTGGTCCACCAGCTTTTCCCCCAGCCCCTCGATGTCCATGGCGCGGCGGGAAGCGAAATGGAGCAGCGCCTGCTTGCGCTGCGCGGGGCAATACAGGCCCGCGGTGCAGCGCGCCACCACCTCGCCCTCCGGCTTCTCCACCGCCGCGTTGCATACCGGGCAGCGCGCCGGCATCACGAAGCGGCGCGCGTTCCCCGGCCGCCTCGATGCGATCACCCGCACGACTTCGGGAATCACGTCTCCGGCGCGGCGCACTACCACCGTGTCCCCGATGCGTATGTCCTTGCGACGGATCTCGTCCTCGTTGTGCAGCGTCGCGTTGGTGACCGTGACGCCGCCCACGGACACGGGATCGAGCCTCGCCACCGGAGTCAGAGCGCCGGTGCGACCGACCTGCACTTCGATCCCCGCCACCACGCTCGTGGCCTCCTCCGCCGGAAACTTGTGCGCCACGGCGTAGCGCGGGGCCCGCGAGACGAAGCCGAGCTCCTCCTGTCCGGCCAGATCGTTGACCTTGTAGACGACGCCGTCGATTTCGTACGGGAGCTCGGGGCGCTTGGGCGCCATCCTCCGATAGTATTCGAGCACTTCCCGCAAACCGCTCGCGACCGCGCGCTCGCGCGCGACCGGGAAGCGCTTCTCCTCCAGATAGTCGAGCAGCTCGCTGTGCCTCCTGAACCGCGGCGCTCCGTCCTGGGCGCCAATGCCGTACGCGAAGAAAGTGAGCCGCCGGCCCGCCGTGACGGCCGAGTCGAGCTGGCGCAGGGACCCCGCCGCGGCATTGCGGGGATTGGCGAACTCCTTCTCCCCTTTCTCGCGTTGCGCGCGGTTGAGATGCTCGAAGTCGCTTTTCAGCATCAAGACCTCGCCGCGCACCTCGAGCAGCCGGGGCGCGCGACGCGACGTGAGCCCAAGCGGTATCGCGCGCACCGTGCGCAGGTTGGCGGTCACGTCCTCGCCAGTGTAGCCGTCTCCGCGCGTGGCTCCGCGCTTGAGCGCGCCGCCTTCGTAGATCAGGCTGACCGCGAGCCCGTCGAACTTCGGCTCGACCGCGTATTCGACGCGCTCGGCCCCGAGCGCTTCGCGCACCCGCCGGTCGAAGGCTTCGACCTCCTGCTCGTCGAATGCGTTATTGAGGGAGAGCATCGGCACCGCATGCGACACCTCCTTGAACGCTTCCGAAGGCGCCGCCCCGACGCGCTGCGTCGGGGAATCGGGCATCACGAGTTCCGGGTGGCGCGCCTCGAGCTCTTGCAGCTCGCGCATGAGCGCATCGTACTCGGCATCCGTGACGAGCGGCTCGTCCAGAACGTGGTAGCGGTAATTGTGGCCTTCGATCTCGGCGCGCAGCTTCGCCGCGCGCGCGGCCGCCCGTGCCGGCACGCGCATGTCAGGAGAACAGGCGCCGGGCCCGTTCGCTGCCGGGGGCGATTCCCCGCGACTTCATCGCAGCGTGGATCGAGCGCAACTGCTCCTTGATGCGGGTGATCCCCGCGTCGCTCAATGCGGCACGGTTGTCGTCCACGAGCTTCCCGTTCAGGGCCGCGGCGAGCCCCGCCGCAATCTCGAGCATCCGCTCGAAAACGCGTATACCGTCGGCTACGCGCGGCACATCCATCAGCAGGGTGATCCCGTGCGTGGACAGCCCCTTGATCCGCTCGGGCAGAAATGGCGCCGGCTCGTGGTTATCGAGCGTGAAGAGCGTATGCCGCTGCTCGTCCCGGTAATGGAAAATCCCGTCCGGCTCGAGCTTGAAGCCGGCCGCCTCGGCAAGTCCCCGGATCCTGGTTCCCGAGAACGCCCCGCCGTTCTCGGCGACGACGTTGACTCCCACGGCAACGTCGACGTCGGCGCAGAACGCATCGAGCTCGCGCGCCGACTCCAGCGCGCCCTGCGTGTCGGGACAGGACGCGCAAGCGGGGATTTTCTCGGCGCAGATCTTGACCGCATCGCAGAATGTCGCGAGCTGGGCCACATTGACGGGTCCTGCACGATTCACCAGCTGCAGCGCCAGCCGCAGTTGGGTGTAGCGCCCGCCCGCTCCCCGGGCGAGGTCGTCCCATTCCCCGCGCGCCGCGTCGTAGCCCGCGGCCCGGCTCGGCTTGCCGCACGAGGAAATCTTGCGCGTCAACTCCGCGATCACCGGTTCCGCGATCGCGGCGCTCGATTCGATCTCGGCGACGTATTCGAGCGCGGGATCGAGCCCGGGCCCCGCGGGCGACCCGGGTTCAGCGGCCGACTCCGGCGACCCGGTTGGTGACGCCGGATCGGCATCATCTTCCGCGGCGTGAGTTCCGCGCGCCGGCACGGCGGGCTGAAACTGCGGTTCGAGGCGCCCTTCGAGCGACGCCCCGTCTTCGTCTCCGCGCAGCAGGACATCCTGATGCGTGCGGCCAAACGCCTCGCGCAGCCGGCGCCTCAGCCCGCGTTCCTGCAACCAGTTGTACACGTAGACCGCGCCCACGACCAGCACCCCAATGGCGAGCAGGCTGATCTGCAGGTCGCTCATCGCGCGCCCCTTCGCTTCAGGCCGCTTCTTCGGTGAGCTTCATCGCCTCTTCGATGTCCACCGCCACGACGCGCGAGACTCCCGGCTCCTGCATGGTGATGCCCAGCAGCTGCTCGGCGATCTCCATGGTGATCTTGTTGTGGCTGATGAACAGGAACTGGGATTGCTGGGACATTTTCTTCACCAGCTCGCAGAAACGCTCGGTATTGTGGTCGTCGAGCGGTGCGTCCACCTCGTCGAGCAGGCAGAACGGAGCGGGATTGAGCTGGAACAGCGCGAA
Organism: Betaproteobacteria bacterium; assembly: GCA_016868035.1. Taxonomy (GTDB): domain Bacteria; phylum Pseudomonadota; class Gammaproteobacteria; order Burkholderiales; family SG8-41; genus SG8-41. The sequence goes on from VGID01000007.1 coordinate 87,956, forward strand.
CACCAGCGCGAGCGCCGTGAGTGCCTTCTCCCCGCCCGAAAGCAGATGGATGGTGGTTGTTTTCTTGCCCGGCGGCTGCGCGGTCACCTGCACGCCCGCATCGAGGATCTCCTCGCCCGTGAGCACGAGCCGGGCGTGCCCGCCGCCGAACAGCGTGGGGAACATCTCGCCGAAGTGCCGGTTGACCACATCGAAGGTATGCTGCAGCCGCTCCCGCGTCTCGCGGTCTATCCTCCGGATGGCGTCCTCCAGCGTGGACATTGCCTCGGTGAGGTCGCGCGACTGCGCGTCGAGATAGTTCTTGCGCTCCCGCGCGGTTTGCAGCTCCTCCAGCGCGGCGAGATTGACCGCCCCGAGCCCCTTGATTTCCTCGGTGAGCCTCGCGATCTCGGCCTGGAAGGCGCCTGGCCGCGCCCCTTTTTCAAGCAGTTCGCTCAGCTCGTCCTCGCGCGCGCCCGCCTCGTTCAGCTGCTGCCCGAACTGCTCTTCGTTGAGGCGCGCTTCCTGCTCCTTCAGCCGTACCGCCGCGATCTTCTCCCGCAGCGGCTCGAGTTTCTGCTCGCACCCGTGCCGTTCCTCGTCGGTAGTCTTGAGCCGCCCCTCCATGCCCTCCAGGGCATCGCGCGCCGCCGCCAGCGCCTGCTCGCATCCGCCCCGGTGCTCGAGCGCACGTTGGAGCCGCTCCAGCAGCGGTGCCTCCACGTACGCGGAGAGCTCTGCCTGTCGTGTCCCGAGCGTCTTGTTCAGGCGGTCCCCGGTTTCAGAAGATACTTTAATATTCTGTTTTATCTCATTGATTTTATTATCGCAACTTTGCTTATGGAATGCCGCATGCTGCGCTTCGTCCCGCGCCTGCTGCTGCGCTTCGCGTTGGCGCTGCAGCACGCCGTCGGCCCGGCGATACAGGTCCGTCGCAAGCTCAACCTGGCCGCGCAGCTCCGTACCGTCTGTCTGCGCCTCCGCGATGCGCGCCTGCGCCGCTGCCAACGCGTCCGACGCCGAGGCGTGCTGCGCCTCGATCTCGGCCAGCTCCGCTGCGATCTGTTGCGCGCGCTGCCCGACCCGATCGCTGATCTCGGCAAGCCGCAGTGCTTCCATCTGCAGTGCGTGCTGCCGTTGTTGCGTGTCGTTGATCGCTGCGCGCATCTCGTCGAGTTGCACGCGCCCTTGCGCCACCCCCTCCTCCGCCGCGGTGGCCTCCCGGCGCAGTTGTGCCAGTTCCGTGCGCGCATCATCGAGCGACGCGCCGAGCTGCTCGATCTCCCGTTGCCTGCCGAGCACGCCATGCAGCTCGCTGTCGGGAGCATGAAAACTGACGCTATGGGAAGTGAACAGGTGTCCTTCGTGCGTCACCAGCATGCCACCGGCAGGCAGCTTCCCCCGCATTTTCAGTGCGGTCTCGGCGTTTGGCGCCACATAGACGTGATGCAGCCAGTCCGCGACCACGGCCTGCGTGCGGCTGTCGACCAGCGTGACGTGGCGGTGCAACGGCTCGAACTCTGGAAGGCCCACGGTCGGCGCCGCCGCTTCGGACGCGGGTGCGTACACGATCACTTTGCCGGGCGGGGGCTCGGCCATCCAGTCCCGAACCTGGTCGAGGCGATCGAGACCGATTGCGTTCAGTCGCTCGCGCAGCACCGCCTCGACCGCATCCTCCCAGCCGTCGGCGACCCGAAGGCCCTGCCATAGCCGCAGTGCCCCGTCCACTCCACGAGATGCGAGCCAGTTCTCGGTATCGGCCCCGCGGCCAAGCCGCTGCTGCAGCTGGGTCAATGCGTGCCATCGGCCCTCGAGGGCGGCCAGACGCTGTGACGCGCTCTCGAGCATCGCCTCCTTGTCGCGCAACGCTTCCTCTGCCTGCGGCAGCGCAGCCTCCCGCTCCGCCACGCTTTCGCGGGCGGCCTTCAGCGCGGCATCGTGCGCGCCGATCTCCTCGTTGATCTGCGCGAGGCGCGCGGTATCGGGAGTCTGCAGCCCCTCCCGCTCGATGCGCAGCCTTTGCGCGCGCTGTTCCAATTGATCCAGTACCTGCTGCGCGTGCACGCGCTTGGTCTGCTCGACTTCCAGTCCCTGCTCCGCCTGCGCGAGCGCGCGCTGCAGCTCATCGTAGCGATTGCGCGTCGCACGGAACGCTTCTTCGGCGACAGGGAGCCCCTCCGCCTCGGCCGCAACAGCCGCCCCGCAGGTGGTGAGCCGTTGCTCGGCGCGCGCGAGTTCCTCCCGCCATTCCGCGAGGCTCGTTTCCGCGGCGGCGAGCTGCGAGCGCTCGCGCTCGAGCTCCACGTTCAATTCCGCCACTTCCCGCTCCACGCGGCTCCGGCTCTCGCGCAGGTAAGCGATCTCCTGTTCCAGGCGGGCCGTCTCGGCGTTCGATTCGTAAAAGGCCCCCTGCGCGGCGTGCACGATGTCGCTCGCGCGGTAGTGCTGCGAGCGCATCTCCTCGAGCCGCTTCTCGGTCTCGCGCAGCCTTGCCGCTTCCGCCTCCAGCTCCAGCCCGAGCCGCTCGATCTCCCGGCCATGGCGAACGCGCTGCCCGCCCGCCTCCTGCTTCCTCAACAACCAGAGCAGATTCTGCGCGGTCCGCAGCTGCCCGTGCATCTCGTGGTAGCGGGTGGCGACGTCGGCCTGTGCCTGCAGGTGCTCGAGCTGCTTGTCCAGCTCCTGCCGGATGTCCTCCACGCGCAGCAGGTTCTCGCGCGTGTCCTTCAGCCGCAGCTCCGTCTCGCGGCGCCGTTCCCGGTACTTCGAGACCCCGGCCGCCTCCTCGAGAAATATGCGCAGGTCCTCGGGCCTCGCCTCGATCACCCGTGAGATCATGCCCTGTTCGACGATGGCATAGGCGCGGCTGCCCAGGCCCGTTCCCAGGAAGATGTCCGCCACATCGCGCCGACGCACGTGGAGGTTGTTGATGTAATAGGACGTGGAGTTGCCGTCGCGCTCCAGCACGCGCTTGATCGAGATCTCGGCGTAGCTCGCCCACTGTCCGCCCGCCATGCCAAGGCTGTTGTCGAACAAGAGCTCGACACTCGCGCGGTTCACCGGCTGGCGCTGGACCGAGCCGTTGAACAAGACGTCCTGCATGGTCTCCCCGCGCAGATGGCGCGCGGAAGTTTCACCGAGCACCCAGCGCACCGCATCGATGACGTTGGACTTGCCGCAGCCGTTGGGGCCGACGACACCGACCAGCTGGCCGGGAACGGGAATGTGGGTGGGATCTACGAAAGACTTGAAGCCGGCGAGGTTGATCTGCTTGAGGCGCAATTTGGCGGTGTCTGTGAGGTTATAATTCGCTGCTGAATTTGCTATGCATTCTAACGGATTTGGGCGATCACGATAATGCCAGCCAAGCCGAGCCGGAAGCTCGAGACTTTCTCCAACCCGCAGCCCGCGCGCGACTACCGGATTCACATGGAAATACCGGAGTTTACCTGCCTGTGTCCGCGCACCGGGCAGCCGGACTTCGCCACGCTCGTGCTCGATTACGTGCCCGACCGGCGCTGCGTCGAGCTGAAGAGCCTCAAGCTCTACGTCTGGTCGTACCGCAACGAAGGCGCGTTTCACGAGGCGGTGACCAATCGCATCCTCGATGATCTCATCCGGGCCACGCGCCCGCGCTTCATGCGCCTCACGGCGCGGTTCTATGTGCGAGGAGGCATCTTCACCACGGTGACCGCCGAGCACGTGAAGACCGGCTGGAAGGCCGGCCCCGGCATCGATCACGCCGCGCCGCCAGCGGCTTCCAGCACGCGGGGCTGAAGTGCGCCCGTCCACCCCGGCCCCATCGTGAATCCCGATCTCGAACGGCTGCAGAGCTACCCGTTCCAGAAGCTCTCCGCGCTGATCGATGGCGTCAACCCGCCACCCGGGCAGCGCCCGATCCCGCTGCACATCGGCGAACCCCGGCATCCGACCCCGGAATTCATCCGCCAGGCGGTTGCCGCGAACCTCGACGGGCTTGCCAACTATCCGGCGACCCTCGGGGGCGAAGGGCTGCGTACGGCGATCGCGGAATGGCTGGTCCGCCGCTACGGGCTCGAGGCCGTGGACCCCGCGCGCGAGATCATCCCCGTCAACGGCAGCCGCGAGGCGCTGTTCGCGTTCGCGCAAGCGGTGATCGACGCCTCCCGCCCCGGCCCGGTGGTGGTGTGTCCCAACCCGTTCTACCAGATTTACGAAGGCGCCGCGCTGCTTGCGCACGCGACGCCCCACTACCTCAACACGCTGCCGGAGAAAGACTACGCGCTCGACTTCGAAGAACTGCCGGACGAGGTCTGGCGCCGCACACAGCTCGTGTACGTGTGTACGCCCGGCAACCCCACCGGCCGCACGATGCCGCTCGCGGAATGGGAGCGCCTGTTCGCGCTTTCCGACCGCTACGGCTTCGTCATCGCCTCGGACGAGTGCTACTCCGAGATCTACTTCGACGAGGAGCGCCCGCCGCTGGGCGCGCTGCAGGCCGCGCGGCAGCTGGGGCGCAGCAGTTACCCGCGGCTCGTGATGTTTTCCAGCCTGTCGAAACGCTCCAATGTACCGGGCATGCGCTCGGGCTTCGTTGCCGGGGATGCCGGGATCCTCAGGAAGTTTCTGCTGTATCGGACCTATCACGGTTGCGCGATGAGCCCGCCCCTGCACGCCGCGAGCATCGCGGCATGGAAAGACGAGGCGCACGTCGTCGAAAACCGCCGCCTCTACCGCGAGAAGTTCGCAGCGGCGCTCGAAATCCTCGGGCCGGTGCTCGATGTCACAATGCCGGACGCGGCGTTTTATCTCTGGCCGCGAACTCCGGTTCCGGATCCGGAGTTCGTGCGCGGCCTCTACCGCGGGCAGGGCGTATCCGTGCTGCCTGGAAGCTACCTCGCGCGGGCGGCGCGTGGTGTCAATCCTGGCCAGGACCGCGTGCGCATCGCGCTCGTCGCGTCGCTCGACGAATGCGTCGAGGCCGCGCGGCGCATCCGCGCGTTTGTCGAATCGCTTTAACATCAGGAAAGAGCGCTCCGCATGAAAGAACTGCAAAAGACGATTGAAAATGCCTGGGAGCAGCGCGCGGCGATCAGCGCGGCGAGTGCTTCGCCGGAAATCAAGCGCGCGGTCGCGGATACCATAGAGCTGCTCGATCAAGGCAGGCTGCGCGTCGCCGAGAAAATCGGCACCGCCTGGGTCACGCACCAGTGGGCGAAGATGGCGGTGCTGCTGTCCTTCCGGCTGCAGGACAACGTCGTCCTGAAAGGCGGCCACACCCAGTACTATGACAAGGTTCCCGTGAAGTTCTCCGATTACACGCCGCAGGCCTTCGCCGACGCGGGCTTTCGCGTCGTGCCGCCGGCCGTGGCGCGCAAAGGGGCGTATATCGCGAAGAACGTGGTCCTGATGCCCAGCTTCGTCAACATCGGTGCTTACGTGGACGAGGGGACCATGGTGGACACATGGGCGACGGTCGGTTCGTGCGCGCAGATCGGCAAGAACGTGCATCTTTCCGGCGGCGTTGGCATCGGCGGCGTGCTGGAGCCGGTGCAGGCCAATCCCACGATCATCGAGGACCACTGCTTCATCGGTGCGCGATCGGAGATCGTGGAAGGCGTGGTGGTCGAGGAAGGGTCCGTGATATCCATGGGGGTCTTCATCGGAGCGAGTACCCGCATCTACCAGCGCAAGACCGGGGAAATCCTGTACGGACGGGTCCCGGCGGGCTCGGTGGTGGTGCCGGGCAGCCTGCCCGGGGCGGATGGCAAATGCAGCCTCTACTGCGCGGTCATCGTCAAGCAGGTGGACGCGAAAACGCGTGCGAAGACCAGCATCAACGAGCTGCTGCGCAGCGACTGACCGGCCTCCGCGCCGGGGGGTCGAGCGTTTCTTGCTTTCCATCGCCACCCAAAATTGGCACAATACTTGCGATCCAGCCTGGAATCGTCCCCCGGGGAATAAGCTTCCATGTTCGTGACGCCCCTCTTCAAGCTGATGGCCGACAAGCAGGCTTCGGACCTGTTCTTCACGGCCGGCGCGCCCATCCAGATCAAGATCAACGGCGTGCTCATGCCGATCAACAACCAGGTGCTCGATCCGGAGCAGGTGAAGAAGATCTGCTTCGAGCTGATGAGTGAGGTGCAAGTCAAGGAATTCGAGAGCACGAGCGAAATGAATTTCGCCCACCGCGACCGCGTCGCGCAAGGCAACTTCCGGATCAACATTTTCCGCCAGCGCAACACCGTTGCGATGGTGATCCGCTACGTGAAGCCGGAGGTGCCGCCGATCGACAGTTTGATGCTTCCCCCGATACTCAAGGAACTCATCATGCAGAAGCTCGGGCTGATCCTCGTCGTCGGGGCGACCGGATCGGGCAAGTCGACCACGATGGCGGCGATGATCGACTATCGAAACACCGTCCAGACCGGGCACATTCTCACCCTCGAGGACCCGATCGAGTTCCTCTTCAAGCACAAGAAGTCCATCGTGAACCAGCGCGAGGTGGGCATGGACACCCGCTCCTACGAGCACGGCCTGATCAGTGCCATGCGCGAGGCGCCCGATCTGCTGATGATCGGGGAGATCCGCGACCGCGAGACGCTGCAGACCGTGCTGTTATTCTCGCAGACCGGCCACCTGTGCCTGTCCACGTTGCACGCGAACAACAGTTACAATGCGCTCAGCCGCGTCATCGGCTTCTTCCCGCGCGAGACGCGCGACGCGTTCCTGGCGGACCTCTCCAACGCGCTCCGCGCGGTGATATCGCAGCGGCTGGTGCGCAACAAGGATGGCAAGCGCGTACCGGCGGTCGAGGTGCTGCTCAACACCAAGCATGTCTCCGAGCTCATCCGGGCGGGCGAGATCGAGCAGATCAAGGAAGCCATGGAGCAGAGCCTTGCTCCGGGATCGCAGAGCTTCGAGCAGGCGTTATTCGATCTTTACAGCAATGAGACGCTGACGCTCGACGAGGCGATGGCCAACGCGGATTCCCCCACTAACCTGCACTGGTTGATCAACAATGCGCCGAAGACTTCCGGCTCGCGCACGCCGGCAGCGCAGCCGGGCGCAGCGAAGCCCACGCAGCCTTCCGACGATCTGTCGAGCATCAAGCTCAATCTCGACTCCCTCGGATAGACAACACTGAATTCCTGGCGGAGCGCGCTTTGCGCGTCCGGGGTCCGCAGACGCTGCGCACCGTAGTCGCCTACGGGACTCGCCGTTTTCGAGCGGCCCGGCTGGCTTACGGCCACGGCATGGGCAGTGCCCGCGACGAGGCGGTCTATCTCGCCCTCCACGCGCTGGGCCTTGCGCCGGGCGCGTACGATGCCGCACGCAATGCCCGGCTCTCTGCCGGCCAGATCGCCCGGGTGCTCGATCTCTACGCGCGGCGCATCCGTGAACGCAAGCCCGCGGCCTTTCTCACGCGCGAGGCGTGGCTCGGCGAGTTTCGCTTCTACGTGGATGAGCGCGTGATCGTCCCGCGCTCGCACATCGCGGAGCTTTTGCGCGGAGGCCTCGCCCCGTGGGTGTGCGAACCGGGGGCGATCCGCTCGGCGCTCGACCTTTGCACCGGATCGGGCTGCCTCGCGGTGCTGATCGCAGCATTTTTCCCTCATTCCCGTGTCGACGCCACGGATGTCTCCCGCAATGCGCTCGCGGTGGCCCGGCGCAACATCGATGCCTACGGGCTGGGAAATCGCGTGAAGCTCTCTGCTTCCAACCTGTTCCGCGCTCTCGGTAAACGGCGCTACGACCTCATCGTTTCCAATCCGCCGTACGTCACGTCCGCCGCGATGCGCAGATTGCCGCGTGAATACGGCCATGAACCGGCGCTCGCGCTCGCGGGCGGCGCGAGCGGTCTCGATGCCGTAAGTACGATCCTGCGCGAAGCGCGCGGGCATCTCAATCCCGGGGGACTGCTGGTCGTCGAAGTAGGCGGCGGGCGCCAGCGCGTCGAGCGTGCTTTCCCGCGCCTGCCCTTCTACTGGCCCGATACCGCAGGCGGGGAGACCGTGTTCCTGCTCGAGCGCGAGCAGCTGAAAAGAGGGGATCTTCAAACGCAACGGACGCGACGGACGCAGATGGACGCAGATAAAAAAGCCGGTAAGCGGTAAGGGGTAAGCGGTGAGGAGAATGTCAATTTCAGGTTTCTTCCGCGCACTGCTTACCGCTCACGCCTTGCTCGATTTTGACCGGCGTCTATCTGCGGCGGATGCCTGGTGTCCTTTGTGTCCTTCGTGGTTCGGGAATTGGGCTATGCTCGGCGTTCAGCCCCAGTGATGCCAGCAGCTGCCTGATCTCCCGCGGGGGGAGTTCGACGTGCTGCCCGCGCTTGAGGCGCGGCGGCAGGCTCACGCTGCCGAAACGCACTCGCATCAAACGGCTCACGGTGAGGCCCAGCTCGGCGAACATGCGCCGCACCATGCGCTTGCGCCCCTCGCGCACGACGATACGGTACCACCGGTTGGCGCCCTCTCCGCCCTGGAACTCGACGGTCTCGCAGCGCGCCATGCCGTCGTCGAGCCGGATTCCCCTGCGCAGGTGCTGCAATTGCTGCTCGCCGAGCCGCCCGCGCACGCGCACCGCGTATTCACGCTCGAGCTCGTAGCGCGGATGCATCATGCGATTCGCCATCTCGCCCGAGGTCGTGAAGATCAGCAATCCGCAGGTATTGAAGTCGAGGCGTCCCACCGGGAGCCAATTGCTCCCCCGCAGCTGAGGCAGCCGGCCGAACACGCTCGGCCGACCCGCGGGATCGTTCCGGCTCACGATTTCGCCTTCCGGCTTGTGATACAGAAGCACCCGGGGCAGCGGCTCCCGCGCGCGTGCCCGCACCACCCGCGAGCCGACCCGCACCACGTCCGTGGGCCCGACGCGCGCTCCGATGCGCGCGGGCGCCCCATTCACGGTCACCTGGCCCGCCTGTATGAGCGCCTCCATTTCGCGACGCGATCCGAGCCCCGCCTGGGCCAGGACCTTCTGGAGCTTCTGGGTCGGTCCGGGCTGGGCCCTCGCACGCTTGCTGTCTTCGGACAAAATACTGCCTTTCCGCGGATGCGTAACGCCATCGCTACCCGATGGCGGGCAGCCCAAGAGGAATATTTTGCTCTGTCATAGACTTATGCCGTATGCGGCCTTCCGGCACCAAACGGTCGCAAATTGCTGTAGATTTACAGTTCAGCAGTACGGTAGAGCCCGAAACAGGAAAAATAAATTGCGTCTGCCCAAGGATATCGCGGGCGGTCTGTGGGGCCTGATGCTCGCCGGCACCGTGTTTGCCGCGCCCGCGGATGATATCAAAGCGCTGGTCGAAAAAGGCAACCCCCGCGCCGCCTACGAGCTGGGCAAGAAGCACCCCGAGCAGCTCGGCAACCCCGCGTTCGATTTCTTCTTCGGCATCGCCGCGATCGACAGCGGCCACGCGGGCGAAGGCGTGCTCGCGCTCGAGCGCTACATCATCCATTTCCCCGGCAACCTGCAAGCGAAGCTCGAGCTCGGGCGCGGCTATTTCCTCATGGGCGACTACCTGCGCGCGCGCGAGGAATTCAACGACGTGTTGCGGACGAAACCGCCCGCCGCCGTGGTCGCGAACATCGAGCGCTACCTCGACGCGATCCGCGCGCGCGAGGCCGCCTTCCGCACCACGGCCGGCGCGTTCATCGAATTCGGCGTGGGACGCGACAGCAACATCAATCGGGATAGGGAGAAGCCTCACGGCTCCCCCCTCCCACACCACCGTACGAACGGGTCACGTATACGGCGGTTCGGCAGATTGAGTCAATACGCATGCCTCCATTGTGCCGAAGCGGCG
>VGID01000008.1 GCA_016868035.1 Betaproteobacteria bacterium
GCGCCGCAGCACCCGGCCCCCGCGCTCGGCGCGGACACCGACGCGATCCTGCGCGGGCTCGGCTACGACGAGGCGCGCATCGCGGGTCTGCGCGCGGTCGGCGCCATCTAGTTTCCTTCGGCGTGAGGGGTAATTGACGAACCAGGCTGCTCAATCCTCAGTCCTCAATCCTCGATCCTCACTTGCCTTTCCACCGCGGCTCGCGCTTGGCCAGGAAGGATTCGACCCCGGTGCGGAAATCCTCACTGCCGTAGCCCTGGCGGATCAGGTCGTCGCCTTCGGGCAATCCCGCGTGGAGCACGCGGCGGATCGCCTCCTTGGTGACGCGCATCGTGATCGGCGCGTTGCCCGCGAGCCGCTCGGCGAGCTCTCCGACGCGCGCGTCGAGCCGCTCGGCGGGAACGATCTCGGTGAGGAAGCCGGCCGCCAGCGCTTCCTCGGCGGAAAGGTTCTCGGCGAGCATCAGCATCTTCTTCGCGCGCGAGGCGCCGAACGCCGCCACGATCATCGCGTAGTTCGCCACCGACAGGCAGTTGCCGAGCGTGCGCGCGATCGGCACGCCGAAGCGCGAGCCCGGCGTGGCTACTCGCAAGTCGCATACGGTCGCGATCGCGAGCCCTCCCCCGATCGCCCAGCCCTCGACCACGGCGAGCGTAGGCACCGGCAGCTCCTCCACACGCGAGAGATAGGCCTCGATCCGGCGCTCGTAGGCGATGCCGTCTTCCCCCGACTTGAAATCCCTGAACTGGCCGATGTCGGTCCCGGCCACGAACGCCTTGCCGCCGGCGCCGCGAAAGACCGCGACGCGCACTTCCCGGTCGGCCGCGATCCGCTCGCACGCTTCGGAGAGCTGATCGTACATCTCCCAGGTCATGGCGTTGCGCGCTGCGGGCCGGTCGAACGTGACCCGCGCAACGACTCCCTGGCGTTCGTAGCGTGTTGCGCCTTGGTCCATGCCGCTTCCCGATCCTTTCGCCTTGCGCGCCCGGGCCAAACGATGCGCGCGAAATGCGAAGCTTACCCGCCTCGGCGCCCCGACGCCAACGATCGAGGATTGAGGACCGGGGACCGAGGATTGAGGATTGAGGATTGAGGACTGAGGATTGAGCAGTCTGGTTCGTCAATTGTCCGTCATCAGCTGTCAGTCGTCAGTCGTCACGCATTCCCCGTCACGGGAGTTGTACTTTCAGCACGGGAAAGCGATAATAAGCCGATGGAGGCGCACCCCTGGCAATGATTGCGACACGTTCCGTGCGGCGCGCGGCGGAAGATGCGCGGCGCTGAGTTTCCTTTTCCCTCGCGTTTCGTCCGCCGATCTTCGCGATTTCTTCCTGCCGCACCCACGATCCTCGTCCTGCTATGCGCCGCCGCGTTCGTTCTTGCGGCGCCGGCCCGCGCGGCCGAGCTGCGCGGCAGGGTCGTCGGCGTTTCCGACGGCGACACGATCACGGTGCTGGATGCGGCACGCACCACGCACAAGGTACGGCTCGCCGGCATCGACGCGCCGGAGTCGGGCCAGGCCTACGGCGCGCGCTCGAAGCAGCAGCTCTCCGCGCTCGTCTACGGCAAGCCGGTCATCGTGATCTGGCACAGGCGCGACCGCTACAAGCGGATCATCGGGCAGGTGCTGCGGCCCGCGCCCGGCGAGTGCGCCCCGGCCGGCGTGGAATGCGTCAAGGACGTAGGGCTCGCGCAGATCGAGTCGGGGCTCGCGTGGCACTACAAGCGCTTTCAGAACGAGCAGACGGCGAGCGACCGGGAGCGCTACGCGAGGGCGGAGCAGACTGCGCGCGCCCGGCGCGAGGGCTTGTGGAAGGAATTGAGCCCCGTGCCACCGTGGGAATACCGCGCCAGGCCCAGCGCACAGGGCCCAATTGAGCGCAGGGTCGCGGCGAGCGAGCGGTGACGGGGCCTCCGGCCCGTGGCTCGCGACTGGTGACTCGTGAATCGTGATTCGTGGCTCGGTAGGGGCTTTGCCGCGTTCTGAGTTCAGCGTTCGATGTTCGACCATTGAACCTTGAACTTTGAACCCGGAACTCCGAACCCTGAACGGGCACCTCGTCAGTCGTCCTCGATGACCTGCCGCGCTGCCCGCTTTCCGCTGCGCAGCGCGCCCGCCACGGTGCCGTGCTCGCCCTCGAAGTCGGCCGCCTCGCCCGCAAAGTACAGCGTCCCGCGTAGCGATGCGGCGAGCGCTTCGCGCGCGCCTTCGCCGCCGACCGCGACATAGCTGTAGGCCCCGCGCGCGTACGGGTCCCGCTGCCAATCGTGAACCCGGAACGCGTCGAGCCGGCGCGCGACCTGCGCGCGCGCGCCGAAAACGGACTGTAGGCTCGCCACGGCCTCGCACCGCATTTCCGGGTCCGATGCGCGCGCGAGGCGCCTCGCCTTGGGTCCGCCCGCCCACGCGATCATCAGCGGCGTGCGCTCGGGGAGCGCGGTCCAGAACGTCGGAAACGCGGCCTGCGGATCGTGGAAGAACGACGCGTCGCGATAGCGCCCGCCGTCCAGGTCCTCCCAGAACGCTGCGCGCAGCCGCAGCGCGGCCTTGACCACCGCGCCGCAACGCAGCCCCTCCAGGGCCTGCCTCTTCTCCCGCAGGGCGGGCGTAAAGCGCACCGCGCCGGGCGCGCCGGCCGGAGCCTGCAGCACGCCGAGCGGCAGCGTGATGATTGCGCGCGGCGCGCGCGCCTGAAACCGCGCGCGGCGGGATGATCCCGCGACCTCGACCGAGCCGCGCTTCCACCGCACCGCGCGCACGACGGATCCGAGCCTGAGCTCGACTCCGGTGCCCTCGCATTCGCCAAGCAGCCAGCGCATCATCGCGCCGTATCCGCCGGCAGGACGGAAGTGCCCGTCGGCCCCCGCGCTCCAGTCCTCGGCGATCGCCCGCGCGCTCGCGCGTGCCGGGTCGGCAGCCTCGTAACCCTCGACCATCCGGCGCGCGAACATCGCCGTCTCCTCCGGCAGTCCCTGCCGGCGCAGGCGCTCGAGCAGCGCAAGCACCGAGATGTCGCGGCTGCGAAGCGCGCCCAGCTCGCGTTTCAGGGCACGGCGGATTTCCGTGTACGGCCCGTCGCTTCGCGGTTCGAGTCTTCCGTCGCGGGCGACGAAGCGCACGCGAGGCGAGTCGACCGCCGCGAGCCCTGCCTTCTTCAGCAGCGAGAACGTCGGTGCGGGGCGCCCGTGAATGAATTCGGCGCCGAGCTCGACGGCAACCGGCAATCCCGGCTCGTCGAGCGACCATATGCGGCCCCCGATCCGTGCGCGCGCTTCGAGCACGAGGACCGAGCGGCCCGCGCGCCCGAGCTCCGCGGCGGCGGCGAGCCCCGCGGCGCCGGCGCCGACGATCACGATGTCGAAAGAGGGTGACACGAACCCGCCTCAAGAATCGTCGAAAACCAATGAAGCCGCCGATGAACGCAGATGGACGCCGATCACAAAAAACCCAAAACTATAATCGAACCGCAGAGACGCCGAGGGAAGCGAAGTGTACTTTCGACTGATGATTTGGGACTCCTGCTCCGCGAGTTCTATCCGTGTGTATCTGCGTTTAGCTGCGGTTACTTGTTCTGTCATAGTCCATCACGTCACGTCTTCAGCAAAAGCGGCAGGCTCACGAGGCAGCGGACCCTGCCGTCGTGACGTCGGCCGCGCGCCGGGGAAGGCTCAACGTCGCCTCCAGGCCGCCGGCGGGCAAATTGCGCAGCACGATTTCGCCGCCGTGCGCGCGCGCGATGTTGCGCGCGATCGAGAGCCCGAGCCCGGTGCCCCCGGTGTCGCGGCTGCGCGAGCCTTCGAGGCGGTGGAACGGCTCGAACACGCGCTCCAGGTCCGCCTCGGGTATGCCCGGCCCCTGGTCGCGAACGAGAATCCGGAGCTGCGCGCCCGTGTCCTCCACGCTCACCGTCGCCGCCTTTCCGTACTTGACGGCGTTGTGGATGAGGTTGCCGAGACAGCGCTTGAGCGCCTGCGCGTGGCCGTGGAAGGGAGCGTGCGCGCCGCCCTCGATGCGCACCTTGCCCCCCACTTCGCGCGCGTCCTCTTGCAGGCTCTCGAGCAGCGCCATGATATCGAGCGGCTGGGCCGCCTCGCGATCGTCGAGGCCGCGCATGAAGTCGAGTGTCGCGCCGATCAGCGACTCCATCTCCTCCAGGTCCTTCACGAACTTCGCCCGCAGCTGCGGGTCCCCGAGCAGCTCGGCTCGCAATCGCATGCGCGTGATCGGAGTCTTCAGGTCATGCGACATCGCGGCGAAAATGCGCGTGCGGTCCCGGATGAACTTCGCGAGCCGTTCCTGCATGAGGTTGAACGCGCGCGCCGCGCTGCGGACCTCGTCCGGGCCGCGTTCGTCGAGCGGCGGGCGGTTGATGTCCTCGCCCAGCGTGTCCGCCGCCTGCGCGAGCGTCTTGAGCGGCCGGGTGACCCACCGTACCGCCACCAGCGCGACCACGATCACCGCGGCGAGCAGCACCGTCAGGCTGATGAGCAAACGGTACGGCCAGTCGGACGCTTCCGCCGGCTGACGCGAATCGAACGTGACCCGCGTCCCGTCCGCAAGGCGCGCCTGCACCACGAAGGACATTCCGTGCCGTCCGGGCGGCAACGTGCCGGGCCCGAGGGGCGGACCCTTTCCGCCCATCATCCCGGGTCCGCTCATCATTCCGGGTCCACCCATCATGCCGTGCGGGCCGGGCGCCCACGGCGGGGCGTCCGTTACCTGCACGACGAGGGGGTGGTCTTCCCGCAGAAAGCGCCGCAGCAGCGCCGTGAACCGGGCGGCATGCTCGGCCCTTTCGTCGGCGCCGCTCACGGGCGCGAGCGGCGGGGCGTCGAGCGAGATGCGCAGCGGCGGGGCGTCGAGCACCTTCACGATCCGCGCGCGCTCGGCCGGCGCGATCGAGTCGAGCAGCTTCACGATGTCGGCGATGCGCTGCGCCGAGCGCATGCCGCTCGCGCGCAGCGCGAGCTCGCCGCGCTCGCGCCAGTAGATCATGAAGCTCAACAGCTGCGCGAGCAGCAGTCCGGCGAGCAGCACGAGCACCATGCGCGCGAACAGCGAGCGCGGCAGCCAGCGCGTCACGGCTGCACCTCGACCTCGACCGCGAGCACGTAGCCCTCGCCGCGCACGGTCTTGATGATCGCCGGCTCGCGCGCGTCCTCGCCGAGCCTCTGGCGCAGGCGGCTCACCTGCACGTCGATGCTGCGGTCGAAGGGGGAGGCGTCGCGCGAGAGCATGAGGTCGATCAGCTGGTCGCGGTTGAGGACCCGGTTCGGGTGCGCGAGGAAGGCGCGCAGCAGCTTGTACTCCGTGCCGCTCAGCGCCACCACGACGCCCGCAGGCGAGCGCAGGTTGCGGGTCGCCACGTCGAGCGTCCAGCCGGAGAAGCGGATGGTGCGCGCGTCGTCGGGGTGCAGGTTCTCCGGCAGCGCGCGCGCGCGCCGCAGGACGCTCTTCACGCGCGCGAGCAGCTCGCGCGGGTTGAACGGCTTGGGTAGATAGTCGTCCGCCCCCATCTCCAGGCCGACGATACGGTCGGTCTCCTCGCCGCGCGCGGTGAGCATGATGACCGGGATCGCGGAGCGCGCGCGCAGGTCGCGGCACAGCGTGAGCCCATCCTCGCTCGGCAGCATGAGATCGAGCACGATGATGTCCGGCTGCGCGCGGTCGAGGGCCGCGCGCATGCCGTTGCCGTCCGCGACCGCAGTGACCCGGTAGCCGTTCTTCTGGAGGTACTCGCGCAGCAGGTCGCGGATCTCTGCGTCGTCGTCCACGACGAGGACGTGATCGGGGTTCGTCATGGGTTCTCTATAGCGCAGCGCGGGGCGCGCGTGCCCGGAAAATTGTATCGCACTGTAACAAGCCGCGCCCTTGACGGGCTGCGATACAAAACGGGCGGCCGTTGACATCCTGCAGTTACATCCCGGTGGTTAAATGGAAGTGCCAATGGAGCTTTCGACGCCGCTTCACGCGATCGACGGCTCCGCGGAGGCGACATTCCTTCAACCAACTGGAGATCAATCATGAAGAACACACGCAAACTTCTCGTCGGCGTGCTCGCCGCGGCGGGTATCGCCGGGGCGGCAGCCGTAACCTACGCAGATCCTCCCGGCGGATACGGGCCGGGCGCAATGGGCTACGGTCCGTGGGGCGGTGGCCACGCGGGACCGGACATGATGGGCGGCGGCCACATGGGACCGGGCATGATGGGCGGCGGCCACATGGGACCGGGCATGATGGGCGGATGGGGCCCGCGCGGCGGATTCGGTCCGGGAGCGGGCATGATGGGCGGCCCGGTCTCGCACCAGGAAGCGCGCCTCGCGTTCCTGAAGAGCGAGCTCAGGATCACGCCGGAGCAGGAAACGGCGTGGAGCGCCTACGCCACGCAAGCCAAGGCGCAGGCGGCAGCCATGGAGGCGTTTCACGCCCAGCGTCCGGGCGCCGCGCAGTCGGCACCCGAGCGCCTCGATCAGCGCGCGGAGTTCGCGAAACAGCGCGCCGAGCAGGTGAAGGCGATGAGCACCGCGGTGAAAGACCTCTACGCCGTGCTGACGCCGGAACAGAAGAGCACCGCCGACCGGTACTTCGGCGGGATGCACTTGAGCCAACGCGGACCCGGGCGCTGAGCGCGTCCGGAATTCGCCGGCGGTGACGCCCAGTTCGCGGTCGCCGGGCCTGGCAGCAGGCTCGGCGACCGCTTACGTTTGTACGCCCGCCGCGCTCGGCGCGCCTTCGGGCTCGCGCGTGCTCACGGAACGGTGAGCGTCGGCTCGTCCATTGCCGCAATCTGCTCGCGCAGCTCGAGGATGCGGTCCTGCCAGTAGCGCTGCGTGCCGAACCACGGAAATGCGGCCGGGAACGCCGGATCGTTCCAGCGCCGCGCGATCCACGCCGAATAGTGGATGAGCCGCAGCGTGCGCAGCGCCTCGACGAGGTGCAGCTCGCGCGGATCGAATTCCCGGAAGTCGTCGTATCCCGCAAGCACGTGGGCGAGCTGCCGCGTCATGGAATCCCGGTCGCCCGAGAGCATCATCCACAGGTCCTGCACCGCGGGCCCCATGCGCGCATCGTCGAGGTCCACGAAATGAGGCCCCTCCTGCGTCCACAGCACGTTGCCGCTGTGGCAGTCGCCGTGGAGCCGGATCGCCGGCACCTCCCCCGCGCGCTCGAACGAGCGGCGCACTCCCTCCAGCGCGAGCGCGGTCGCGCGCTCCCACGCTTCCAGGAGGTCGGCGGGAACCAAGCCGTTCGCAAGCAGCCACTCGCGCGGCTCGACGCCGTGGCTCCCGATGTCGAGCGCCGGACGCGCGTGGAAAGGCTTCGCGGATCCCAGCGCATGGAGGCGCGCTATGAAGCGCCCGATCCACGTGAGCGTATCGGGATCCTCGAGCTCCGGCGGCCGCCCGCCGCGGCGCGGGTACACCGCGAAACGGAAGCCGCCGTGCGCGTGCAGCGTGCCGTTCCCGAGCGCGAGCGGAGCGACCACGGGTATCTCGGCTTCGGCGAGCTCGCACGCGAACGCGTGCTCCTCGAGGATCTGCGCGTCGCTCCAGCGCGCGGGGCGGTAGAACTTCACGACGAGCGGCGGCCCTTCCTCCATCCACGCCTGGTAGACGCGGTTCTCGTAGCTATTCAGCGAGAGCAGCCGCCCGTCGGGGCAAAGTCCGACGGATGCGAGCGCGTCGAGCGCGACGTCGGGCGTGAGCGCGGAGTACGGAGGGGATGGCACCTTCGCATTGTAAATGCCGTGGGAGGAATCGTTGCCGGACAGGATGAAGGCAGGTATCCCGATCTGCGCGTGCTCCGCGCCGCTCGCGCCCGAGGGCATGGTGTCGTACCA
Source organism: Betaproteobacteria bacterium (assembly GCA_016868035.1). GTDB lineage: Bacteria > Pseudomonadota > Gammaproteobacteria > Burkholderiales > SG8-41 > SG8-41. The sequence continues at coordinate 7,842 of VGID01000008.1, forward strand.
CAGCGTGAAGCCCGGAATTATAAGACGGGTTGCCGCCGGTCTCCGGGCTTGCCGCCCGCGCGCGGCTGGGCAATACTCGCTTCGCACCGGCCCGGCCACTGGAGGAGATCCGTCATGGCGATGCGCTTTGCGATCCGCACGTTTTCCTGCGCCGCAGCTTGCTTCGTCCTCGCCAGCCCCGCGGCCCTGTCTGCCCAGCGAGCCGACCCCGCCGCGGGCTTCCCCAGCCGTCCGATCCGCGTCGTAGTGCCGTTCACGCCCGGAGGACAGCCCGACATCGTCGCGCGCCTGATCGCGCCGAAGCTCTCCGAATCGTTCAACCAGATGGTCATCGTCGACAACCGCCCCGGCGCCGGGGGCATGATCGGCGCGCGGATCGTGGCGGGCGCCACGCCCGACGGCCATACGATGATGCTGATCTCCGCCGCCCACGCGGTAACGCCGGCCGTGCGTGCCAATCTCGGGTACGACCCGGTGAAGGACTTCGCCGGCATCACGATGGCCTACAACGCGACCTACCTGCTGGTGGTTCCCCTGAGCCTGGAAGCGCGAAACGTGAAGGACCTGATCGCGCTTGCGAAAGCCAGGCCCGGCCAGCTCAATTTTTCATCCGCCGGAGTCGGCAGCGGCACGCACTTCGCGGCCGAGATGTTCAAGCAGAGCGCCGGCATCGACGTCGTGCACACGCCCCACCGCGGCATCCCGGAGGCGCTCACCGACACCATGACGGGCCGCGTGCAGTTCTTTATGGCGCCGATGGCGAGCGCGAGCACGCTCGTGAAGGAGGGGAAGCTGCGAGGGCTCGGCGTCTCTTCCCCGGAGCGCAGCCGGGTTCTCCCGGATATTCCGACCATTGCCGAGTCCGCGATCCCGGGATTCCGCTTCGATTCCTGGGGCGCGATGTTCGCGCCGGGCAGGACCCCGCGCGCGACCGTAAACAAGCTCAACCGGGAGATCACGCGCATCCTCAAGCTGCCCGATGTCGAGCAGCGCCTGCTCTCGCTCGGAGCCGAGCCGGCGCCCACCACGCCAGGGCACGTCGACAAGTTCATCGCCGAACAGATCGCCGCGTCCCTGGAGCTCGCGCGCAAGGCAGGGATCAAGCCCGAGTGAACGACCGGGCAGGCGGCAAAAGCCCGAAGGAAGAAGGAGGAAGGAGGATCGGTTAGGCAGCGCCCTTCCCCGTCTCTCGTCTTGAGCGCCGGGGAAAACCCGGTCATGGATTTCCGATGTAGTCGCGCTTGCCGACCTCCACGCCGTTGTGGCGCAGGATGTTGTAGGCGGTGGTCACGTGGAAATAGAAGTTCGGCTGCGCGAACCCGAGCAGGTACTGCATCCCCTTGAACTTCATTTCGCGGCCTCCCAGCTTGAGCACGATCTCCTTTTCTTCGGTGCCGTCGATCTGCCCGGGCTTGATCGTGCCGATGAACTCCACGGTCTTCGCGATGCGCGCCTTCAGCTCCGCGAGCGTCTGCTCGGTGTCCTCGTGCTTCGGGACCTCGACACCGGCGAGCCGTGCGACCGCGCCCTTCGCGGTGTCGCACGCGATCTGCACCTGGCGCGCGAGCGCGAACATGTCCGGGTAGAGCCGACTCGCGGTAAGCACGGTGGGCTCGACCTTTTTCGCATCGGCGTACGCCTGCGCCTTGTCGAGGATGCCGGAAAGATTGGCGAGGATATTGACGAAGCGGGGGGCGCTCGCCTGGTACATGGAGATGGTCATCGGGAACTCCAGGTGGAGGAACAGACAGGAAGCGCATTATAGACCCGCATCATCGCCCGAGCGATGCGACGGCCGGGCGACCGTAGCACGCGGCTGCGCGGGCCCCGCCTCCGTCTATGCGAAAATGGGCCATACACCCGCATGGAACAGCGTATGTCCCGCCGCGAAGATTTTCGCCTCATCGTCGGAGAAGGCCGCTACACCTCCGACTGGAACCTGCCGGGCCAGCGGCACGCGGTCTTCCTGCGCTCGGACCGGGCGCACGCCGAAATCGCGCGGCTCGATACGGCGTGCGCGCTGGCTCATCGCGGCGTGAGAGCGGTGCTCACCGGGGACGACGCGCGCGAGGCGGGGTACAAGTCGCTGCCCAACATCGTCAGCTACGCGGGGAAGGACGGCCAGCCGCTGCGCAAGCCGCATCACCCGGTGCTCGCGGCGGGGCGCGTGCGCTACGTCGGCGAGCCCATCGCGATGATCGTCGCGGATTCCGCGGCCCTCGCCGAGGACGCGCGCGAGCTGATCGAGATCGAGTATCGCGATCTGCCCGCCGTCGCGAGTTTCGAGGCCGCGGTCGCGGAAGGCGCGCCGCAGTTGCACGAGGACGTTCCGGGAAACCTCGCGTTCGAATACGAGTCGGGCGACGCGCAGGCGGTCTCCGCCGCGTTTGCGCGGGCGAAGCACACGAGCAGGCTCACGATGGACAGCCAGCGGCTGGTCGGCAATGCGCTCGAGCCCCGCGCCTGCCTCGCGGCGTTCGATCCGGCAAGCGGGCGCTACACGGTGCATCTGCCGCTGCAGGGCGCGAACACCATGCGCGGACAGTTCGAGCACGTGACCGGCCTCGACAAGGACAGGATCATGCTGGTCGCGCAGGACGTCGGCGGCAGCTTCGGCGTGCGCGGTGCCGCCTATCCGGAATACTTCGCGGCGATGATCGCAGCACGCAAGCTCGGCCGCCCGGTGAAATGGGTCGCAACGCGCGGCGAGACCTTCCTGAGCGACTTCCACGGGCGCGCGCTCTCGCTGACCGGCGAACTCGCGCTCGATGCGGACGGGGAGTTCCTCGCCATACGGTTCGATGACCGCGCGGACCTGGGCGCGTACGGCGGCACCTTCGGTTCCTTCATCGCGACCCGCAACCTCACCGTCACGATCGGGGGCGTCTACCGCATTCCCGCCGTCTACGGCCGCACGCGGCTTGCGTACACCAATACCGTTCCGGTGTCCGCGTACCGCGGCGCCGGGCGCCCCGACATCGCCTACGCGATCGAGCGGCTGGTGGACTACGCGGCCCACGAGCACGGGTTCGACCCGATCAAGCTGCGCAGAAAGAACCTGATCCCGCGCGAAGCGATGCCGTACAAGACGCCGAACGCGGGGACGTATGACTCCGGGGACTTCGAGGCGGTGATGGACGATGCGCTCGCGCGCGCCGGCTGGCGCGGGTTCCCCGCGCGCCGCGCTGCCGCGCAGCGCGCCGGGCGGCTACGGGGCATCGGGATCGCGACCTATCTCGAAGCGGGCGGCGGCGGCGCGGCGCCGAAGGACCAGGTCGCAGTGCGGTTCGATTCGAACGGCGCCATGACGCTCTACGCCGTCACGCAGTCGTCGGGCCAGGGGCATGAAACGGTCTTTCCGCAGATCGTGGCCGGCGCGCTCGGCATCGACACGAAGCACGTGCGCTTTCATCCCAGCCCGCCGGAGACCGACCTCATCGGCAATGGCACCGGCGGATCCCGCGGCGTGCTCGGCACGGGCAGCGCATTTCGCCTGCTCGGAGACAAGCTGATCGAGCTCGCGCGCCCGCATGCGGCCGCGGCGCTGGGCGTGCCGGAGAGCGCGCTGCGCTACGAGCAGGGAATGTTTCGCGCCGCACGACGCTCGATCGGATTCATCGAGCTCGCGCGCAAGCTTGCCGGACCGAAGCCGCATCCGCTCGACACCATGGCCGAGGGGACGTTCGGCACCACCTATCCGAACGGCTGCCATATCGCCGAGGTCGAAATCGATCCCGAGACCGGGGTCTCCGCGATCGCGCGCTACACCGCGGTGGACGATCTCGGCCGCGTCATCAATCCGGTGCTGGTCGCGGGCCAGGTACACGGCGGCGTCTTGCAGGGAGCCGGGCAGGTCTTCGGCGAGCACGCGATCTACGATTCCGCCACGGCGCAGCTGCTCACCGGCAGCTTCATGGACTACGTCATGCCGCGCGCAGGCTGGCTGCGCGAGATCGGGGTCCACGACCATCCGGTGCCGACGCCGACCAATGCGCTTGGAGCAAAAGGCGTGGGCGAAGCCGGCTGCAGCGGCTCGCTGCCGGCGCTCGTCAACGCGACCATCGACGCGCTGCGCCCGCTCGGGATCCGGCACCTCGACATGCCGTTCACGCCGGCGCGGCTGTGGGAAGCGATACGAGGGAGCGGTAAGCGGTAAGCGGTAAGCGGTAAGCGGTAAGCGGTAAGCGGTAAGCGGTAAGCGGTAAGCGGTAAGCGGTAAGCGGTAAGATTGGAATTGGTTTTTTCCCGAAGTTCCCGCTCGCTGCTCACGGCTCACGCCTCACGGCTCACGGCTCTTCTTGAAATTCCCGCTCACTGCTTACCGCTCACTGCTTACGGATTTTCTCCTCGCTGCTTACCGCTCACGACTCACCCGCTACTCTACTCAACGCGCGGGGACGGTCCAGAGGTAAATGGGCCGGTCCCGCCCGCCGCTCCCCGCGTATGCGGTGTGCTCGGGCTTCCAGTCGTCCATGTCGTGCCAGTGCGAAACGATGCGGGTACCGGGCCTGAGTTCGCGCAGGAGCCTCGGCCGCAGCTTGAGATTGAGGGAGGGCGAGAGGAACAGCATGACCACGGTGGCCTCGCGGATGTCGGTCGAGAATAGATCTTCGTTCACAAAACGGACGCGATCGGCGACGCCGGCCTTGCGCGCGTTTAGGCGGCTCTCGGCGATGCGCTGCGGATCGATGTCCACGCACACCCCGCGCGCGCCGAACCGCCGCGCCGCGGTAACGACGATGCGCCCGTCGCCGCATCCCAGGTCGTAGACCACGTCCGCGGAACCCACGTCGGCGAGCCACAGCATCTGCTGCACCACCCTCATCGGCGTGGGCTCGAAGTGCACGTCGGGGGCGCGCGGCTCGGGCTGCCGGAGCGGGTCGGCGCCGATAGCGCAGCCCATCGCGAAGACGGCGCAGAGGATGGCCAGACGGCACCCCCCCGCAGCGCGCATGGCCGCGCCGCCGGTGACGCCCGCCAACCACTGGTGCAAGCGGTAGCGCATGGGAATCGGCCCCTATTCTACGTTCTTCTTCCCGCCCTGGCTCACCGGGGAATGATCAGGACCTGTTGTGGATAGATCAGATCGGGGCTGCTGATCAGGAACGAATTTGCCTCGAAGATGTCCGGCCAGCGGTGCGCCTTGTGGTAGAAGAATGCGGCGATCTTCGAGAGGTGATCGCCCGTCTGCACGGTATAGATACCCCGGGCGCCCGTCAGGCGCGCGACCTCTTCCTGCGCGGCCTCGAGCGCTTTTTTCGTGCGCTCGAGCTCTGCGTCCCGTGCCGCGTCGCTCGCGGCGCGCTTCTTCTGCTCCTTCAGCAGCGCTTCGTACGAACTATTCAGCTGCGCGGCGCGGGACCTGGCTTCCTCCAGTCCTTTTCCGGTCACCGCGAGCTTGCGCGCCAGTTGCTCGCGCTCGGCGGCCGATGCCGCCACCTTCGCGCCGCTGCCAGCGAGTTTCTTCGCGAGGGACTCGTTTTCGATGACGAGCGCCCGGTTGCGCTGCTGCAGTTCCTCGTACGCACGGTCTTTCTCGGTGAGCGACGCGCGCACCCGGTCCGCGTCCGCGGCGAGCCCGGCGTTCTGCTTCTGCAGAGAGCGCTGCTCGCCCTCGAGCGTGCCCAACCGCGCCATGAGCGTGCTTGCCTCCGTCTTGAGCGCATCGCGCTCCGCGCCGAGCCTCGAGAGTTCTTCCCGGCTCGGCGTGATCGCGAACACGAGCGCTCCCGCGACGAGCGCCGAAAACACCGCTACCGCTGCGTACCGTATGACTGCGCGCTTGCCCGCTTCCATATAATCAGTTGGACCAGGGCCGACCTTGCGCGTTCCGGACGCGCCGGTGCGCTATATTCACGCCTGGACACGTATTTGCGGAGACAGGAGACAAAAATGGCGGTCACGCTGATCGAGAACTTCCGCGCAGTGTTCTACGCGCCGTTCCACGCGGCGAGCGCGCTCAACGCGTACCAGGCGGAGGGGTTGCAGGTGGAGACGAAGAAGTCTCCGGCAGCGGAGCGCACGCTGACGTCGCTCGGCGAGGGGGCCGGGCAGGTGTCATGGGGCGGGCCGTTACGGATCATGGCCGCCCTCGAAAAGGCGCCGAAGGACCGCTACGTCGCGTTCTGCGAAGTGGTGGGGAAAGATCCGTTTTTTCTCGTCGGGCGCGCCCCGAACCCCGGGTTCCGGATCGAGGGGCTCGCGGGCATGACGCTCGCGACCGTGACCGAGGTGCCGACGCCCTGGATCTGCCTCCGGCACGATCTGCGCCGCGCCGGCATCGATCCCGCGACGGTCCGGCAGGCGCCCGCGCGCACGATGGCGGAGAACGCGGCGGCGCTGCGCGCGGGCGAGGTGGATCTCATCCAGGTATTCGAGCCCTACGCAAGGAGCCTGATCCTGGAAGGCGCAGGGCACGTCTGGTACGCGGCGGCGAACCGGGGAGTGACATCGTACACCACGCTCAACACGACGCGCGCCTTCATCGAACGCAATCCGGATACGGTGCTGCGCATGACGCGGGCAATGTACCGCACGCTGAAGTGGATCGCGGCACACGACGGCCGCGACCTGGCGGAAGCGATCAGCGCCTGTCTTCCCGAGATCCCCGTGCCCGTGCTCGCGGCTTGCTGCAACGAATACAAGTCGCTCGGGCTGTGGAACCGCACGCCGGTCATGAGCCGCGAGGGCCTCGAATGGCTGCGCGATGCGATGCTCGGCGCGGGGGCGATCCGCACCCGGTTCGCGTACGAGGACTGCGTGGACATGCGCTTCGCCGAGCAGGCCGTGCGCGAAGATCCGCCGTCGCTTTGAGGTCCGCAAGGCCGCGGCGGCGGCGCGGAGTGAACGCTCGGTCGGCGATTTTCCCCGCCTGGCAGCCTGTCGGAACGCAAGTCCGACAAACTCCTAGTGTTTGACGAGCAGCGCGGCCCGCCCCGTGACCTGCCCGCGTTCCACCCGCTCGTGCAGTGCTTCCGCTTCCTCGAGCGGGCGGAGGTCGCTGACCAGCGGCCAGACATCGCCGCGGACGACGAGGTCGAGGGTTTCCAGGATCTCGGATCGGGTGACGTAGCGGCTGCCCAGCAGGTCCTGCTCTTTCACCAGCATGTCGAGCGCAGAGGCCCTGAAGGTCTGCCCCGCGCCGCCGAGCGTAACCAGACGCCCGCGGCGCCCGAGCGCCTTCGCACCCGCCTCCAGCGTTGAAGTGCTGGAAACGTAGTCGACCGCAACGTCGACGCCTTCTCCGTTCGTGAGATCGAGCAGGGCTTCCGCGACGTTGCCGGCGGAGGCATCCACCACTTCGTCCGCGCCGGCCTTGCGGCAGGCGTCGAACTTGCCGGAGACCACATCCACCGCGATCACTCTCGCCCTTGCCCACTTCGCCAGCATCACCTGGTGAATGCCGACCCCGCCCCCGGCTCCGAACACGGCGACGGTTTCGCCCGCCTCGATGCGGGCCCGGCGCAGCACCTTGTACGGCGTGGCGAGCGCATCCGTGACGACGCCGATCTCGGCCGGGTGCGCCTTGTAGTCGAGGCCCTCCGGCAGCTTGATGAAGACGTGCGCGGGAAGCTTGATGTACTGGGCATAGCCGCCGTCGCAATTGCGCCCGACATTGCCGCCGCTGTTCGCGCACAGCGGCTCGAGGCTGGCGAGGCACCAGCGGCAGTGGCCGCAGTTGAGATAATAGTACGCGGTGACGCCGTCGCCCGTGCGCAGGCCCCGCACGCCGGCGCCGATCGAGACGATCTCGCCCGTGATCTCGTGGCCGATGATGCGGGGAAACTCCGCGGCGATCCGCCCCGCCTTGATGTGCTGGATGGTAAGCCCCGAGCCGCAGGCGAGCACGCGCGCCACGGCTTCTCCCGGACCGGCGACGGGATCGGGAACCTCGGTCAGCTCGAACGCGGTGTTGGGCCCTTTCAGCACCATCGCTTTCATCGACAAGCTCCTTGCCGCAAAGCCGCGTCAGTCCCGGAACATGAAGTTGGCCGCCTTCAGGAACAGCGTGCGGTTGACGCCGTCCGAATGAAGGAACCCCGCCGCGTCGCGCACCAGCTTCTCGACGCCCGCCTCCTTCATGTAGCCGTGGCCGCCGTGAATCTCGAGGCACCAGGTCGCGATTTTCCACGCCGCCTGCGAGGCCATCGCCTTGGGCAGCACGCCCAGAGTCCGGTCCCAGCCATGCTCCTGGTGGTCCGCAAGCCAGCACGCGCGGTGGATGTAGGAGCGCGAGGCATCGATCAGCATGCGCATCTCGGCAAGCTGGGCGCGGATGCCGTCGTGCTCGATCAAGGGCTTCCCGCCCTGGACCCGCAGCCTGGCCCAGTCCATGGCCTTCTTGTGCAGCGCGCCGGCGACGCCGAGAACGGAGGCGCCGGCATACGCGTTCGACTGCGGGAAGAATTCGGCGAGCACGCCGAAGCCGCGGCCGATCCCGCCCACCACGTTCTCGTCCGGGATGAAGCAATCCCGAAAGACGAGCTCCGCGTTGTTGGCGAGGCGCTCGCCCATCTTGTCGTGCACGCGGCCGATGGTGAACCCGGGCCGGCCCCGCTCCACGAGAAAGCAGGTGGAGCCTTCAGCCATCGGCTTGCCCGGCTCGGTCTGCACGAACAACAGATAGTGGCTCGCGCGATTGCCGTTCGAGATGAAATGCTTCATGCCGTTCACTACCCAGCCGCCCGCGGTCCTGCGGGCGCCCGTGCGGAACGGCGTCGGATAGGGCAGGAAATAATTGGAGGCGTTGTCAGGCTCGGTGATGCCGATGGCCAGCAGGCCGCGCGGATCGCCGGCGAAGCCCGGCAGCACGCGGGCCTGCTGCTCCTCGTTCAGTGCCTTTTGCATGATCTGGGCGATCTTGAGCGTCTGCGCCATGACGACCGACACGCCGAGATCGCCCTTGGCCAGCTCCTCGATCACCATCGCGGTGGTCAGGGAATCCGCGCCGAGTCCATCCCATTTCTCGGAGAGGGTCATGGTGCGGATGCCGGCCGCGTGCGCCTTCTCGACGATCTCCCACGAGAAGCTCTGCTCGGGGTCGGGGTCCGCGTCGAGCTGCGCCGCCCTCGGGACGACCTCCTTTTCGACAAAACGCGCAACCGTCTCGAGGATCGCGCGCTGCTCCTGGTTCAGGATGAAGATGTCTTCCATTGCGCCACTCTTTTTGTGACCGGGCGCCGGTCACTTGATGGCCATGGGATTGATCGGGGAGCCTACGGCCCCGGTGATGGGCAGCGGCGGGCCGCAGAACAGGAACTCGTAGACCTTGTCGGCCGCGCAATCATCGGCGAGGTCCTTCAGGTAGAAGATCTCGCCCATCGTGATCCCGACCATCGGGATGATGATCCAGTGCCACGGCTGGAACGCCTCGGTGCTCTCGTTCGGGCGCACCTCGCAACCCCAGGTGTCGAAGCAGATTGCGGCGATTTCCTTCTTGTGGATCCATTCGCAGGTCTCGAAGCGCAGGCCCGGCGCGTCGCCCGCCGCGTAGGTGCCCCAGTCTTCCTGCGCGAGGCAATGCTCCATCTGGCCGGTGCGCACGATGACGAAGTCCCCGCGCCGGATCTCCACGTTCTGGGCGGCTGCGCAGGCGTCGAGCTCGGCGTTGCCGACGCCGAAACCGTCCTCGAGGTAGTCGCCGCCGAGGTAGCGCGGGATGTCGAGCAGCACGCCGCGGCCAATCATGCGGTCCCGCGTCTTGTGGATGCCGTTCTTCTTCGCGCCGGTGGAATCCACCAGCCGCGCGTCGTAGCCGTTCCACATCCTGTCGCCGTAGAAGATGTGGCCGAGCGCGTCCCACTGCGTGCCGCACTGCAGCGGCATGGAAACCATGTCGTCCGCGTAGCGGATCTTGCCGGCGTCCTGGGTTCCGGCCACCGCATCGGTGCCGGTCGCCAGCATGGTGTGGATCGGGTTGAAGCGCCCGCCCCACCCTGTCCGTTGCGGGCCGTTCGAGTTGAAGTCGAGGCCGAGCGCGAACGCCTTGCCGCGCTTCACCAGAGCCGCCGCTTTCCTGATGTCTTCCGGCGTCACGAAATTCAACGTGCCCAGCTGGTCGTCGGGCCCCCATCTTCCCCAGTTCTTGACGCGCGCCGCCATGGCTTCGAGCGTCTTCAGCGTGACGTCCTGCTTGAGGGGCCTTTTCGGAACCATCTTCATCTTGGTTGCGGGCTTGTTCCCTGGCATGGCTACTCCTCCCTCGCTTCGGGCATCATGATTCGCGGGCAATCACTGGCGCGTCACTTCGATCAAACCCTGCAAACGTCCTCGCCGCACCCCAGATCCCGGTCCGCATCGGCGAGCAGCCGCTCGAACGTCTCCGGCACGCGGATCACGCGTCCTTGCACGCTCGGGGAGTGGGCCTGCAACCAGTAACTGTGAGTCGGGTGCCCGCCGCCGGCGACGACGAGCACGATGTTGTCGGGTTTGAGGCAGATCGGCCACGGGTCGAGCTTGATGCTGTCGCGCGTCACCGGGTTGGCGTCGATCTCGATCCACGCCGGTGCGCCGGCGCGGCGCATCTGCTCCATCGGGATCTTCGAGTTCTCCCACAGGAATTCGCGGATCGACTTCTGGGTCCAGCCCAGCTCCGCCATCCGGCGCGCCACGATCGGCGCCAGCATCATCATGCCGGGGGTGCCCTTCTCCCAGCCCGCGAGCGCCGCGAGGTTGGGCGCGCGCATGAAGTCGGCCATGCGCCACATGCCGTTCAGCGCGTCCTCCTCCGGCGACTCCTTCTTCGCGCCGCGGCGCCGCACGTTGGTGACTCCGCTCGCGAAGACCACGGACACTGAATTCGTGCCCGGAGCGTATCCATGGCGCTGGGTCGCATGCGGCTGCCATCCGGGCGGGAGCCCCTCTTCGTCCTCGGCAAATACCGCGTTGGTGTAGCGCATGGCGCCGAAGATCGCCATCGTGCCGACGCCGGGCAGCGCGCCCCCAACGTTCTGCTGCAGAAGGCGCAGCGCGCGCCCGATGCTCGCGCCGGCCGGCCGCTGCGGGTCCGGCCCGAGCAGTCCGAAGCCGGAGTTGAGCCGGATCTGCTTTCCGATCGGCCCGTTGACGATGACGGCCGGGAACGGCGCGCCCGACGTCGCCTGCAGCTGGTCGAAGCCGTTTGCCGTGTCGAAGCACGCCTCCACGGCGGCGACGAGGACCGGCAGGTATTCCGGGCGCCCGCCCGCCATGGCAAGCGCGATCGCGCAGGTCTCGATGGTCGTGATGCCGCCGCGCGGCGGGAACTTGCCGAGCACGTGCTCGCGCGGGAGCGCCGAGCCCCGGAGTATCCAGTCCACGCGGCTCTTCGTCGCCGGCCACAGCGGGAGCCCGTCGCCCCACAGATTGGTGAGCAGCAGGTTGTTGGCCTTGACAAGCGCCTCTTCGTAGCTCTCGCCTTCGACGGCGAGCATCGGGCTTGCATTCACCGCCGGCACGAGGCTCGAACGCCAGCTCGTTAGGCCGTCGTAGAACTCGCGCTTGCGCTCCGCAAGGGCGGTGAGATCGCTCCCCGGCAGGAACATGCGGATCGGAAACGTGACCATCGCCGCGTCCGGCGCGAGCCCGATCCCGGACACGGCGTTCTTCATCACCCCGACGAAATCCGTCCGCGTCAGCGTGACGGTCGGGATACCCAGCGCTTCGATCCTAGCGGCTGCACGGCCGCATGCTGTGGCGCAGGCCCCTCAAGCCGCGTTCCCGACGATGACCGCATCGACCCCGCTCTTCTTCACCAGCCCGGCGGTCTCCTCGGTGCCGATCAGGGCGTTGCCCTGGGGGTAGGCGTCGATCGGCAGCACGGTGATGCCCGGAAAATCCTGCTCGAGCATCTCCTTCAGCAGCGGCAGCATGCGGTAGGCCTGCCATTGCTCGTTGCTGATGAAGCCGATGCGCTTGCCCTCGAGCGAGGCGAGCCGCGGCGCGTGCGGATGAGTCACCTCGAGCGCACCGGAGGGATCGTGGAATTCGAGCTTTACCATAAATGCTCCTTAGAGCCAGTAACAGGATCAAGAAATACTAGCCGCAGATAAACGCCGATCAAAATCGAGTAAGGCGTGAGCGGTGATCAGTGAGCAGAAAGTCCGTAAGCAGTGAGCGGGGAACTCCCCGGAAAAACCGGGTCCAATTCTACCGCTTACTGCTTACCGCTTACCGCTTACCATCTTCACGTTCATCGGCGGTTTCATGCTCTTTGGATCTTTTTGATACGGGCTCTCAGCGACCCGCGTCATATTGAAGCAGTGACGAATACGAGTGACGATTGCGGGTGACGCGCTTCGGTGAAGGTTGACTGACTCTTACTGCTTCACCAGCTTCTGGACGCGCCAGTTCAGGGTGTCGGCGACGTAGATCTCGCGGTCACGCCGCGCGAGCGCGAGGAAGTGCGCCTCTCCGTACTGGCCGAGCGCCTTGCCCTGTCCTCCCGTCGCGCCGCGCACCCTGCCGTCGAGATCGAGCCTCATGATCTTCCCGGCGTGCCCGTGCGCGAGGAAGACGTGGCCCCGGTCCTCGCTCATGCATAACCCGCACGGCGTGCCGGGGTGCTTGGACTCGCGGACGTAGTTGCCGTCCGCGTCGAAAACCTGGATCCGCTGATTCGAGCGGTCTGCGACGTGGAGATACCCGTTCGCGTCGGCAACGATCGAGTGGGGAACGTTGAACTGCCCGGGCCCGCTTCCCTCCCCGCCCCAGGTCTTGATGAATTTGCCCTCGGCGTCGAACTTCAGCACGCGCGACTCGCCCTTGCCGTGGCCCTGGGTGACGTAGATCTCCCCCGCGCGGCCGAACGCGAGATCATTGGGCTCGTCGAAGCAGCGCAAGTGGCCAGCCGGGTGCCATTCGCGCGCCGAGCCTTTCACGCCCAACACCATGAGGATGCGCCCCTGCCGATTCATCTTCACCACGATGTGCAGCACGCCGTCGGTTGCCCAGATATTGTCCTCCGCGTCCACGCGCAAGCCGTGGGGGTGGGAGAAGACTCCTTCTGCGAGCGAGCGCAGATACTTGCCCTTGCCGCTGAATTCCATCAACGCGTGAGCGCTGCGGTTGAAGACCAGCAGATTTCCCTTCGAGTTGACCGCGACGCTCGAGCACGGTCCGAAGTTGATGCCCTGCGGCAGCCTGAAGATATCCGGTACCGGCTGATAGCCCAGATCGGGCACACTGCCTGCAACTGCGTGACCGGTGACGGGTGAATCGTGACTGGTAGCTCGCCCCGCCTTCATTTCCCGTCCCTTCCCGTCACTCATCACGCATCACTCGTCACCGTTCTTCGAGTCCCGTTTCCTTGACCACCCGCGTCCACTTCGCCGTCTCGGACCGTATGTGCGCGAGGAACTCCTCGGGCGTGGACGGCGTGACTTCGATGCCCTGATCTTCCAGGCGCTTGCGCGCCGGACCCTGCAGGGCCTTGACGATGTCGGCGTTGAGCTTGGCGAGCACCGGCTTCGGCAGTCCCGCAGGCGCGCAGATGCCGTTCCAGGACGTGACTTCGTAGCCCGGAACGCCGGCCTCCGCGAAGGTGGGAACGTCCGGCGCCTGCGCGTTGCGTTTCGCCGACGTGACCCCGAGCGCCCGCACCCTTCCCGCCCGGATCGCCGCCAGCGGCGCCCCCCCGAGGTTGCCGACCGAGGATTCGATGTGCCCGCTGATCGCGTCGCCCAGCGCGTGCGCGGCGCCCTTGTACGGAACGTGCACGATGTTGATGCCCGCCATCAGCTTGAACAGCTCGACGGACATGTGCGGCGAGGCGCCGACGCCGGAGGACCCGAAGTTGATCTTGCCCGGGTTCGCCTTGGCGAGCGCGATGTAGTCGCGCAGCGTCTTCGTCGGCACCGAGGGGTGAACCATGAAGACGTTGGGCACCGAGCCGATCATCGAGGGAAAAGAGAAATCGTTGATGTGGTCGTAGGTCGGCTTCCTCGAGCGCGCGGGCGTGATCGCGTGCGAGGCGATGTGGCAGAGAAGCAGCGTGTAGCCGTCGGGCGCGGCCTTCGCCGCGTACTCCGTGCCGACGCTGCCGGCCGCGCCCGGCCGGTTCTCGACCACCGCGCTGATGCCCCATTGCTCGCCCAGCGCCGCCGCCATGATCCGGGCGACGGTGTCGATTGTTCCGCCCGGCGCGAAGCCGACGACGATGCGCACCGGCTTGACCGGATACGCCTGCGCGGCGGCCGCGGCGCTCGCGAGCGACAGCACCGCCGCAACCGTAATGCGAAAGGCGGAAGGCGAAAGGCGGAAAGATTTCCGGTGCATGATGGTCTCCTCGGTCTCGCGTGCCTGCTTGTCAGTCGTCACTCGTCACTCGTCATGGGTTTCAATCGGCTCGTATCCCGACCTGCTTGATCACCCCGCCCCATTTCTCGATCTCGGATTTGAGATGGGCGCGGAAGGCTTCCGGCGTGCTGCTCAGAGGCAGCATGCCCTGCGCGAAGTACGCGTCCCTCACCTCGGGCATGCCAAGGATCTTCACCAGCTCCCGATTGAGTTGCGCAATGATCGGCTTGGGCGTCTTTGCCGGAGCGAGGATCCCGTACCAGTTGGTCGCTTCGTAGCCCGGGAGCCCGCCTTCGGCGATCGTCGGGAGCTCCGGGATCATCGGAGCGCGCTGGGCGCGCGTCACTGCGATGCCGCGGATCCGCCCGCTGCGGATATGGGGCAGCGCGGTGACGAGGGTCGCGTAGATCGCCTGGATCTGGCCGCCAACGAGGTCGAGCATGGCCGGCCCGCCGCCCTTGTACGGGATGTGCACGATCTTGACGCCCGCCATCAGGTTCAACAGCTCGCCGGCGAGGTGTCCCGCGCCGCCGTTGCCCGAGGAGCCGTAGTTGAGCTTCCCCGGCTCGGCCCTGGCGAGCGCGATGAATTCCTGCACGGTCCTCGCCGGGACGCCCGGATGCACCACCAGCGCGTTGATCGAATCGGCCGAAATTGTGATCGGATCGAAGTCGCGCAGCGGCTGGTACGGGAGCTTGCTGAAGAGGCTCACGTTGACCGCGATCGGTCCGATCGAGGTCCACATCAGCGTGTAGCCGTCGGGCGTGGATTTGGCCCCGAGGTCATGACCCAGGTTGCCGCTGGCCCCCGGCCGGTTGTCCACCACCACCTGCTGGCCGAGCGCGCTGCTCAGTCGCAGCGCGAGGATGCGCGCCGCGGTGTCCGAGCCCCCGCCCGGAGAGAACGCGACGATCATGCGGATCGGCTTCGTTGGATAGGTCTGGGCGTGCGCCGCCCCGGCCGTGGCCAGCGCGAGCACGAAAGCAAGAGTGTGGTGTGCGGTTTTCACGGGATCCCTCCTTCAGCGGGCAGACCTCGCCTCGTGTTGTATATCCCGGGTCCGGGCCCGGTTGGGTGGAACAGCTTACCCTTCACCGGCCGGTTGGAGAAGCGGAACCGGCGGCGGGCTTGTGGCCCGATTGGGCGGTTACGCGGCGAAGCGCTTGATTGCGCCCCGATCGAACACGAGCCCCAGCCCCGGCCGGTCCGGAACGGTGAGCATGCCTTCCACCGGGCGCGGCACCTCCTCGAAGAGCTGTGCCGACCACGGCATGTATTCGACCGTGAGGCCGTTCGGCACTGCGGCGACGACATGCACCGAAATTTCCGGGTACAGGTGGCTCACCACCGGCAGATTGAAGGCCTGCGCCATGCCCGCGATCTTGAGCCACGGCGTGATGCCGCCCGCGCGCAGCACGTCCACCATGACGACGTCCACCGAGCGCGCTTCCAGCATGTGGCGGAAAGGCACGATGCCGTAGACGTACTCGCCGGCGGCAATCGGCGTCGCGAGCGCCGCGGCCACGGCGGCCAGCCCCGGATAGTCGTCGTGCGCGACGACGTCCTCCAGCCAGTACAGATGGTATTCCTCGACGCGGCTACCGATGGCGATCGCCTGGCGCACGTCCCAGCGCTGGTTGATATCGCACATGAGGTCTATGCCGGGGCCGATCGCGTTGCGGATGACGCGGATGCGCTCGACCTCGCGCTCGGGGCTCGCCTCGCCGGGAAGCGCGAGCTGCGTCTTCATCTGCTTGAAGCCCTTTTTCACCAGCGTGACCGCAGCCTTCTCCACGTGCTCGAGCGGGAAGGTCCGCATCAGCGCGCCGCTTGCGTAGGTGGGCACGCGGTCGCGAAACCCCCCGATCATCCGCGCGACCGGCACGTTGAAGCATTTGCCGCGGATGTCCCACAGCGCGATGTCGATCGCGGCGAGCGCGAGCGTGTAGATGCCGCCCGGACCGGATCCGCCCGCGGCGTCGTTGAGCTTCGCCACGATCGCCTCGATCCGCAGCGGGTCCTCGCCCACCGCGAGCGCGCCGAGCGCATCCACCGCAGATTTGAGCACACCGGTGAGAGCGCCGCCGAAGAAGGTGATGCCGATGCCCTCCACGCCTTCGTCGGTACCGAGGGTGAGGATGACGAAATCGCGCGTCGCCCCCGAAACCGCCGGCCCGCCGGCGAGCGGCTCTTCGTGCGGGACGCGGACGATCCGGGTCTGGACGTGCGTGATCTTCATGGGGGATCAGCGCGGCTCTCTTCGTTCTTGTTGTAGAGAGCTTACCCACGCCGCGCGGGTTGGAAAAGCGCAGGGCAGTCCGGCCCGCAAGCACGGGTAGCGCCGCCGCGGCCGCTGACGAACTTTGCCCATTCGCCGCGACTGACGCTTTGCGCACGTCCTGTCGTACCCGCGCGACAGGAAATTACACGCGAAATCATACGGTTAACCAGCTCCCGCTGCGGACTGTCGTGTCAGAACGACAAACCCGGCCCAGGGCTGGAACATAACTATCTGTTTTACCGCATCTTTCAGAGATGGCACGGAAGACGCTTTGTTCCAGGCGAGGCATTCCTCAACGAACAACCTTGATCCACTTACCTGGAGAACATCGATGACCAAACGTCCCATTGCTGTTGCAATCGTAGCGATCTTTTTCGGCGCGCAGCTCGCGGTGGCCGCGCTCGACGAGAACGCGTCCGCCGAAGGCGAAGGGGATATCGCGAGCCTGCTGGCGCTCGAGACCCCGTCGCAACCCGCGCCCGAGCAGACGGCCAACACCGAGCAGGCCGCCGCACCCGAGCAGGACGCGGCCAAGGAGCAGGTTGCCGCGGTGGAGCCGGCTGCACCCGTCGAGCCGGCGGCAGCCGCCGAGCAACCGCTGCCCGCCAGGCCGGTGATCGCGCGCAGCAACGCGTTCCCGCGCTCGGCTGACGAGCAGTACATGCTGCCAACCCTGGCAGCGTACCTCGAGCAACGCGAGGCCCGGCTTGCTGCGAGCGGCCAGTTGATTGCGCGGGGCGACGTATTCCCGCGCTCGGCTGACGACCAGTACATGCTGCCCACCCTGGTCGAATACCTGGCCAAGAGGGAGCAACGCCGCGCAAGCATCCAGCTGGCGCAGTCGGAAGTGAAGTAACGTCGTTCACGCCCGGCGCTCGCCGGGCGTCCAGGGCAAGGGGCGGCTTCGGCCGCCCTTTGTTTTTTTCCGGCTTGCCATTCGCCTTCCCGTTTGCGTTTACCATACCGGGTTCTTCGGGAGGAGGAAGGCGGCATGTCGGACACAACCGAGCTCGCAGGCAAGGTCGCGCTGGTCACCGGCGCATCACGCAATATCGGGCGCGCCATCGCGCTCGCTCTTGCCGGCGCGGGGGCCGCAGTCGCCGTCAACGCCCGCACGTCGAAGGAGGACGCCGAAAAGGTCGCGCAGGAAGTCCGGGCAGCCGGCGGCAAGGCGGAAGTCTATATGGCCGACATCGCGGACGCTGGCGCGGTGAAGACGATGGTCGACGCAATCCTCAAGCGCTTCGGCCGCATCGATATCCTGGTGCTCAACGCCTCGGTGCGCAGCGAGAAGCCCTTCACCGAGATGAATTTCGAGGAATGGCGCGTTCCGCTCTCGATCACGCTCGACGGCGCGTTCCACTGCGTGAAGGCGTGCCTGCCGGCGATGATCCAGGCGGGCGGCGGCGCGATCGTGACGCTCGGCGGACAGATGGCGCTCTCGGGCGCGAAGAACCGGGTGCACGGGTCGGTTGCCAAGCACGGCCTGGTCGGCATGACCCGCGCGCTTGCCCGCGAGTTCGGGGACCGCGGCATCCGCGTGAATTGCGTCGCCCCGGGCACGATGAATACGACGCGCGCCGCGGGACGCGCGCCCCGTCCCGATGCGGCAAGCGCGGTGCCCTTGGGGCGCCCGGGTGAGCCAGACGAAATCGCGACGACCGTGCTTTTCCTCTGCGGCCAGGGGGCGAGTTTCATCAACGGCCAGACGATCCACGTGAACGGCGGGCAGATGATGTTCTAAGCTCGACGTTCCCGTGTGACCCGGCGACGAAGCGATGCGGCCGCAGGGGCAGAAGATCGGAATGACCAGGAGGGTGCAATGACGGTAACGAGCAAAGCCGAGAAAGCCGCAATTCTCGCCGCACTGCCGGTGCGCGCGGACGAGGATCCCTACATTGTCGCGGTGGGCGGTTTCTACCGGCGCTGGTTCAACCTGATCGACGACCTGCAGCTCCTGACTGAAACGGTCGCGAAGCTCAAGGGAACCGAGGACGAGGACTGGGTCCCCGTGTGGAGCGCCGTCGCCGAACGCCATGAAAAGGAGGCCGACGCCGCGCTGAAGCGCGGCGACCGCGCCCGGGCGCGCCTTGATTTCCTGCAGGCGAAGAGCTACTACAGCATCGCGCGCTTTCCCTGCCCGTACCGTTCCGGCTCGCCGATCTGCCCCGCCGAGATGGGTCCGCTCAAGGCACAGGCCTACGAGCGCTACCTGGAGTGCTTCCGACGCGCCGCCGAGCTGCTCGACGACGGTATCGAGACCGTGCGCGTCGCGCGCGGCGGCAAGGAGGCGGTCGGCCACCTGCGGCTGCCGAAAGGCGCTTCGGCGGCCAAGCGCGCTCCCGCGGTGCTCGTGATGTGCGGCGCCGACATGTACAAGGAAGACCGCGAGAAATACGCCGAGAGCGCGCTCGCCGAAGGCATGGCGGCGCTGGTGGTGGACGCGCCGGGCACCGGTCAGACCACGTTCCCGCACGCGCCCGAATCCGTCACGGCGTGGCAGGCGGCGCTCGACGCGCTCGGCGCGCGGCCGGAAATAGACGGGGAGCGGATGGGCGCATTCGGGGTGAGCCGCGGAGGGCTTTGGGTGATGCGGCTCGCCGCGCACGATGCGCGCGTGAAGGCGCTGATCTCGGTGGCGCCCGCCGGCGTGGGCTACTGGGGCACGCCGGAGGAGCGGGCCGAATGGCGCAGGGCCGCGGACGAGCGCGCGAAGAAGAACTGGTTCGGACCGCGCGGCACGCGCCCGGCGCTGCGGCCCATGACCGAGGAGCAGCAGCGCGAGGAATTCCTGCGCTGGTCGCTCAAGGACAACGGGTTGCTCGAGAAGCTCACCATGCCGATGTTCCTTGTGAACGGGAAGATGGACCACCTCTCGCCGATCGGCAATCTCTACCTCGCGCTGGAGAGCGGCCCGCCGACCGGGCGTGCCGCGCGCGTCTACCCGGACGACGGTCACATCGCCGCGAAGAACGAGCGCGAATGGGGGCCTGCGGGCTGGCGCTGGCTGCGCGAGCAACTCACCCGGTGAGCGGGAATCAACGAGCGGGAGGTGACGGAAATCCCGCTAACCCGTCACCGCACCGATGCGTGACCTCCTGCCGCGACTACGTGCCGCCACTTCAACGCGCCTTACGGCCGCCGGCGCTGCGCGGCTAATCCTTCAGCACGCGCGGCCAGTTGGCATCGGCTTTCTTGATGTAGCCCGGAATGTCCTTGTTCCAGCGCGCCTGAATGTCGCGGTTCAGATTGAGGTAGAGCTTGCCGTCCACGACGGACCAAGCGTTGGGATCGATCTCCGGCGTGTAGCCCTGCGCGACTCCGTAGGCGCAATAGCCGCCGTACTGCGGCGCGTATTTCTGCGGAGCACCGGCGAACTTGTCGCGGTTCTCGGCGTTCGCGAAATGCCAGGTTGCCCCGTTCCACTGATGGGTGAACTGTTTCGAGCCCCTGACCGGTCCCTTGCGATCGAAATAGGCGACCGGGTCGTAGCCGCGTATCGCGCCGTTGCGATCCGAGTACACCGGCGGCTTGTCCGCAAGCGCGGCCTGCGCGAAGAAAGCCGTAGCAATCAGGACGATCAGTCGTTTGAGCATGGCACACCCTCCTTGTTGATTGGATCGAACTATGCGGTAGTCGTTCCCGCGCCCATTTTCTTACGCACGCGCTCCGCCGCCTGCCGCAGCCATCGGAAACAGAGATGAGAAACGGTTACGGAACAACGCGTTATGGGCATTACCCGGCGCTTCCCATCACGCCGCCATCGTCGCCACAAATCCGCGGCAGGATCTCGCTGATCGGCGCGGGCAGAACCGCGTCGGCGATGGAATCGAACTGCGTCGCCTGCGCGTTGATGATCACGAACTTCGCGCCGGCCGCTTTGGCCAGCGGCGCTGCACCGGCCACGGGGTAGACCTGCAGGCTCGTGCCTACCGCGAGTAGAAGATCCGTCTCGCGCGCCGAGCGCATCGCCCGCTCGATCACCTCGGGCACGAGCGCCTGCCCGAAGGAGATCGTGTCGCTCTTCAGTAATCCGCCGCACTCGCCGCAGGGCGGGTCCGCTTCGCCCGCGCGCACCCGGGCAAGCACGTCCTGCATCGGGCCCTTCCACCCGCAGGTGAGACAGATCGCCTGGTGCAGGTTGCCGTGCACCTCGATCACGAGCTGCGGCGAGTTGCCCGCGCGCAGGTGCAGCCCGTCGATGTTCTGCGTGATGAGCGCGTGGAGCTTGCCGCGCTGCTCGAGCGCAACGATCGCCATGTGGCCGGGGTTGGGCCGTGCCGTCCACACCGGATGGTCGAGCCGGCTCTGCCAGGAAGCCTTGCGCACTTCGGGGTCCGCGACGTAATGGCGGATGTCGGACAGGCGCTCGGCCTTGGGATCACGCGTCCACACGCCCTGCGGACCGCGGAAGTCAGGGATGCCGGAGTCCGTCGAGATTCCCGCGCCGGTGAGCACGACCACGCGCCGGGCAGCGTCCACCCAGCCCCGGACCCGATCAGCGATTGGGGTCGATCTCACGGAGCCTCAACAAGGGTCACGGGTTCCAAGTTCAAGGTTCCGGGTTCCAGGTTCAAGGTTCCGGGTCTTTGAACGTTGAACCTTGAACGTTGAACGTTGAACGTTGAACCTTGAACGTTGAACTGTACGGCCGCAGATGCGGCCGACTAGCCCATGCGCACGACGACCTTGCCGAGCTGCGCATTCGACTCGACGTAAGCCTTCGCCGCCGGCAGCTCGTCGAACGGAAACACCTTGTCCACCAGGGGCGTGATGCGCCCGTCCGCGAACGCGGGCATCACTTCGCGTGCGAAACCGTGAGTCGCTTCGGCGCGCTCGGCGGGCGTGAGGTACGCGTTCGACAGGCCGAAAATCTCGAGGCGCTTGCCGTGCACCGGCTCGAGGTCCAGCTCGCACTTCATCGCCCCGTCCACGTAGCCCACGATCGCGAGCCGGCCCTGGTTGGCGAGCGAGCGCAGGCATCCCGGGAACGCGGTGCCGCCGACGAGATTTACCGCGACGTTCACGCCTTTGCCGCCCGTCGCCTCCAGTACTTCGTCGGCAAAATCGCTGCCGCGCGCCCGAATGCCCACGTCGAGCCCGATCGCCTTGAGCTTCGCGAGCTTGTCCGCGGCTCCGGAGGTGCCGGCCACTTTCGCCCCGGCGGCTTTCGCGATCTGCACGCACGCGACACCCACGCCCGATGACACACCGGCGACCAGCAGCCATTCGCCCCGCTGCAGCCGCCCGTAGGGGTAGAGCGCTTCGTACGCGGTGATGTATGCGGTGGGGATCGAGGCGGCCTGCTCCCACGACAAGCGCTCGGGCATCTGAATTGCCTGCTCCTTCGCGACCGCGGCGTATTCGGAAAACGTGCCGCGCCCGCGCAGCAGGATGCGGTCGCCGGGCTTGAACCCGGTCACGCCCTCGCCCACCGCGTGTACTTCCCCCGCCCCGTCGCCCCCGGCGGGACGCGGGGTATCGACGCTGTGCAAACCGATGCTTGCCAGCAGCTCACCACGATTGAGCGAGGCCGCGCGCATGCGAACCACGAGCTCGCCCGCCCTGGGCTGCGGCACGGGCGCGTCGCGCAATTCCAGCGCGGTCTTGCCATGCTCGGACTTGATGTAAAAGGATTTCATCGCGCTCTCGCTGTTCAAGGTTCCAGGTTCAAGGTTCAAGGTTCAAGGTTCAAGGTTCAAGGTTCAAGGTTCAAGGTTCAAGGTTCAAGGTTGGAGCCCTTCGTGGTCCCGCAGTTCGCACTTTGAACTTTGAACCTTGAACTTTGAACTCGATCTTGGCCGGTAGAAGCGCACCGCGTTCTCGTAGAACACCTTGCGCGCGAGCCCCTCGTCGAGGCTGTCGCGCATGAGATCGATGTCCGAAGGCAGGAACGGGCGCCGTGCCCGTTGCGACGGAAGATCGCTGCCGAACATCAGGCACTCCGGGTTTGCGCTCGCGAGATCGCGCAGCGCCGTCGGCACGTCGAGGTCGATCCTGCCGAAGCCCGTCGCCTTCACCTTCATGCCCTTCTCGGCAAGCACGAGCAGGGTCGGCAGGCCCGCCCGCGACAGCCCCAGGTGCGCAATGCTGACCAGCGGCAGCGCCGCGAGGGACGCGCGGATGGGCGCGAGGTCGCGGGCATCAGCGTAGAGCTCGACGTGCCAGCCGGCGAGCTCGTACACGCGACGCGCGACGCGGTCGAGATCCGCGATGTCTGCCGAGCCGCCGCGCACCAGGTTGAACCTCACGCCGCGCACGCCCGCCGCGTCGAGGCGCACGATCTCCTCGTCGGGCGTATCCACCGGGATCTGGATCACGCCGACGAAAGTCGGGCCAAGCTTCGTGAGCGCGTCGTGCATGAACGTGGTATCGAAGCCTTGGAACGAGCCCGACACGACGGCGCCCCCGGCGATGCCGAGGCCGCGCGTGCGCTCCAGGTAATCCGCGGCGGGGAACGCGGGCGGAAAGAAGCCCTGGTTCTCCTGCACCGGGAAACGCAGGTCGATGATGTGGAAATGGCTGTCGAACAGTGAAAACATGACGCGGCGGGCCGAACTCCTAGCATAGCAAAGTTGGCATATAATCAGCCGCACCTCTCGCGGCCGCGGAAGATCGGAAATAGGGAATGGGAAATCGGAAATAGCAAGCGGTCGTCCGCGAAGCGCTGCCTTTACCATTCCCCATTACCCATTTCCCACCCTCGTCATGCGGGTCAAATTCAAGCTCAACGGTGATCCGGTCGAGGTAAACCTCCGCAGCGGCGACCGCCTGCTCGTGGACGTGCTGCGCGAGGATCTCGAGCTCACCGGCACCAAGCACGGCTGCGGCATCGGCGCCTGCGGCACCTGCACCGTGATCATGGACGGCTATCCGATCGCTTCGTGCATGCAGCTCGCCGCGTTGTGCGAAGGCGCGGAAATCCGCACCGTCGAAGGTCTCGCGGGCGCCGCCTCGCTCCATCCGGTGCAACAGGCCTTTGTCGACAAGTCCGCGCTCCAGTGCGGCATCTGCATACCGGGGCACGTCATGGCGGCATGCGCGCTGATCGAGCGCAGCCCGGACCCGAGCGACGAGGAGATCCGCGCGAGCCTGGACAGCGTCTACTGCCGCTGCACCGGCTACGCCCGCATCGAGCAGGCGTATCGCGAGGCAATCGCCGCGGTCCGCAAGGCTAGAAACTCGTGACGAAAGCAAGAAAAGATCGGCCGCCGATGAACGCCGATTCGCGCCGATGAAAATCAACAACGCGCCTCAGGCGGTACCGAATTCACAGAAAGAATCGAACCGCTGTTTGGTGTGGGGTTTGCGTTCTCCGTGTTCTCTGTGCTCTCTGTGGCAGATACCGACCCGATGAACCCGCGCGATCCGAAGCTCTCGGCGGCCGGCCTGCTCGTCGTCGGCAAGGACGTTCCGCGCACCGACGCGATTCCCAAGGTGACCGGCGCGGCGCAGTACGTGGCCGACCTGCGCCTGCCGCGGATGCTCCATGCGGCAGTGCTGCGCAGCCCCCACCCTCATGCGCGCATCGTCTCGATCGACACCCGCGCCGCGGAAGCGATGCCGGGCGTGAAGGCCGTCGTGACCGGCGCCGACACCGCGCGGCGCAAGTGGGGCGCCTTCCGGCCCGACCTCTATCCGCTCGCGATCGAGAAGGTGCGTTACGTGGGCGACGAGGTCGCAGCGGTTGCAGCCGTGGACCCGGAAACCGCGCGAGCGGCCGTGGACAAGATCGTTGTCGAGTACCAGGTGCTGCCGGCGGCGCTCTCGCTTGATCAGGCCCTCGCGCCCGGCGCACCGCTGGTGCATGAGGATGCGCCGGGCAATGTCGCGCATCACTTCAACTTCGAGCGCGGCGACGTGGATGCCGGCTTCAAGGCAAGCGACGTGGTCGTCGAGGGGACGTGGGAGAGCGCGCGCCAGTGGCACACGGCGCTCGAAACCATCGGCTGCGTCGCGCAATGGACGAACGGGCGCGTCACCATGTGGTGCAACACCCAGACGGCCTATCTCGCGCGCGGCCGCTACGCGACCGCGCTCGGGCTGCCCGAGAGCCGGGTGCGCGTGATCCAGACCGAGGTCGGCGGCGGTTTCGGCGGCAAATCCGGCGACGACAACGCCTCGGTCATCTGCGCGATCCTCGCGCGGAAGAGCGGGCGCCCGGTCAGGCTCATCCACACGCGCGAGGAGGAATTCATCGCGAGCCATCCGCGCATGCCGATGCGCTACTGGGTGCGCCTCGGATTCTCGCGCGAAGGGCTGGTGCGGGCGAAAGAGATCAAGATGTGGGCCGACAACGGCGCCTACACCGGCAAGTCGCAGGCGATCCTCGGCGCCGCAACCGTGCGCCACGACGCGCTCTACAAGTACCCGGTGGTGCGCGCGGACTCGACGCTCGTCTACACCAATCTGGTTCCGACCGGCGCATTTCGCGGCTTCGGCAACCCGTCTGCGGACTGGGCGGTGGAGCAGGCGTGGGACCTCGCCGCCGAGAAGCTCGGCATCGACGTGCTCGATCTGCTGCGCATGAACGCGGTCGAGCCGGGCGGCGTCTCCCCGCACAATCACAAGATCACGAGCTGCGAGTTGAAGCAGTGCATCGACAAGGCAGCCGGCCTGATCCGCTGGCGCGAGAAGCGCCGGGAGAGAAAGCCCGGTCGCGGACTCGGCATGGGCTGCAGCATCCACGTCAACGGCCGGCGCAGCTTCGGCGACTGGGACGGAAGCTCGGCGATCGTGCGCGTGAACGAGGACGGGCGCGCTACGATCATCACCGGGGAAGGCGAGATCGGCCAGGGCAACCTCACGGTGCTGCGCCAGATCGCAGCCGAGGAGCTGGGGTTTCCGTACGAGGACGTGGACATCACGCGACCCGACACCGACGTGCAGCCCCACGCGCTCGGCGCGCTCGCGAGCCGGCTTACCTACATCGCGGGCAACGCGGTAAAGCGCGCCGCAGCGGCGGCTGCGACTCAGCTGCTGGAGGCGGCGGCAAGGCAGTTCGGGCGTCCGGCGTCGGAGCTGGCGATCATCCACGGCCAGATCGGCCCGCGCCGCGGCTCGGAAACCGAGTTCAAGCCGGTCGCGCAGGTGGTGCGCGCCGACATCTATCAGCGTGACGGCCAGCCGATCGTCGGCGTGGGAGCCTTTGACAATCCCTCGGATTTTCCCGACCACAGCCGCTACGGCAACGAGTCGGGCGCGTACAACTTCGTGGCGCAGGCGGCCGAGGTGGACGTGGACCGTTCGACCGGCCAGGTCTCGCTGCTCGAGATCGCCTCGGTGGTGGACTGCGGTACGGTGATCCACCCCGCGGCCGCCGAAGGTCAGGTGCAGGGCGCGGTGACCCAGGGCATCGGGCTCGCCATGTACGAGTACTTCGACTGGTACAACGGCGTGCCGACGGATCCGCAGCTCAAGGACTACCCGATTCCGGGGGCGGCGATGATGCCCAAGCTTCATGTCGCGTTTGCCGACTCCTACGAGCCGAGCGGCCCGTACGGCGCGAAGGGGCTGGGCGAGATCGGGCTCGACGCAGTGCCGGCGGCGATCGCCAACGCGATCGCGGATGCGGTCGGCGTGCGCATCCACGAGCTGCCGATCACCGCGGAAAAGATCCATCGCGCATTGCATCCCGGGCTCTACGCGGCCGAGAAGCCGGTGCCGCCGGCAGCGCCCAAGGGTGGTTTCTGGAGCCGGTTCAGCACCGGGAGGCCTTCGGGTGCGCGGCCTGCCCCTGCCGAACTGGTGTTCGCGACAAGCGTCGAGGAAGCAGTGAGCCTGCTCGCGGCCGGCGACACCGCGCTCGTCGCAGGCGGCATGTCGCATGCGCTGCGGCGCGAGCGCACCGGCTACGCACAGGCGAAGCGCCTGGTCTCGATCCAGCGCATTCCCGAGCTCAACGAGTTCACCATGGACGCCCGCGGAACCCTGCGCGCGGGCGCGGCGGTGCGCCAGCAGGCGTTCTACGAGAACGAGCGCGTGAAAAAGAGCTGGCGGGCGATCGACGACGCGATGGAGGCGGTGGGACACACGCGGATCCGCCGCATGCTCACCGTCGGCGGCAGCGTGGGGCCGTTGATCGGCGGCTTCGACTTGCCGCTCGCCGCCCTCGCCCTCAACGCGCGCGTGACGGTCGCCGGGCCGAAGGGGCGGCGGACCACGACGCTCGAGCAGCTGTTCCAGGCGCGGCTCTCGAAGGACGAGATGGTCGTCGCCATCGAGGTCGACCCCTTGCCGCCACGCAGCGGATCGAGCTTCTACAAGTACATGCCGCGCGGCCTGGAGATCCCGGTGGTGAACACCGCGGCGCGGGTGACACTGAACGCCGACGGCACCTGCGCGGCCGCGCGCGTCGCGGTAGGCGCGGTAAGCTGGAAGCCCATCCTCCTCGATCTGCGGGAGCTCGGCGGCAAGCGGCTGGGCGAGGACATGCTGCGCGCAACGGTGCAGAATGTACGCACGCTCGCCGAGCCCATGGCCGATGTGCGAGGATCCGTGGCGTACAAGCGCGAGATGGCGGTCGAGTTCGCGTACCGCGCGCTCGATACGGCTTGGCGGCGCGCTGCCAGGCCGGGAAATGCGTGACTGGCGAAGCGTGACTGACGGCGCGTGACGGGTCCTTCGATGCGCCCCTTTAACCAGAAAGCGAGGAGAGAAGCGTGAAACCGATCCGTTGTTTTCTGAAGCATGCATGTGGCAGCGTCGCGTTGCTCGCGGTGGCGGGCGGCTACGCGGCTGCGCAAGGCTACCCCACCGGCCCGGTCCGCATCGTCGTGCCCTTTCCTGCGGGCGGCGGAGTGGACGCGATGGGCCGCATTCTCGGCCACAAGCTCACCGAAACCCTCGGCAAGCAGGTGATTGTCGACAACCGGGCCGGCGCGAACGGCATGATCGGGAGCGAGGCCGTCGCCAAGTCGCCCAAGGACGGCTACACGTTGCTTGTGAACGGCGCGAATTTCGTCACCACCCCGAGCCTCTACAGCAAGGTCACTTACGACCCGATCAGGGACTTCGATCCGGTGAGCCTCGCCGCGCTTGCGCCCAACGTGCTGGTCGTCCACTCCTCGCTGCCCGCGAAGACCGTGCCGCAGCTGATCGCGCTGGCGAAGGCGCACCCGGGTGAAGTGCATTACGCCTCTTCCGCGAGCGGCAGCACGCCGCACCTCGCCGCAGAGCTGTTCAAGACCATGACCAGAACCAACCTGCTGCACGTTCCATACCGCGGCACGGGCCCCGCCATCGCCGCGCTGCTCTCCGGCGAGGTCAGCGTGATGTTCATGGCAGCGCTGCCCGCCGTGCCGCATATCAAGTCCGGACGACTCCGGGCGCTTGCGGTGACCAGCGCGCAACGCCTCCCCGCCCTGCCGGAGCTGCCGACGGTCGCGGAATCGGGGCTCAAGGGCTACGAATCGAGCCAGTGGTACGGGGTGCTTTCCCCCGCCGGAACGCCGGAAAATATTCTGGCTCTTCTCAATTCGCACGTGGCAAAGATCATGCAAAGCGCCGAAATGAAGCAGCGCATGACCGATAACGGCAGCGTCTCCGTGGGCAGTACGCGCGAGGCGTTCGCCGCGCATCTCACTACGGAATTCTCCAAGTGGGCCAAGGTCATCAAGGACTCCGGTGCCAAGGTCGATTAGGATCGGCGACGACTGACGGCTGACGAGTGACGAGGAAGAACAATGAACGACAAGCAGCATCCCGCCCGTCCGATCGTCCACGACGCCCCGGTTCCCGCCCGCGAGAGCGAGGAGCACTGGGGCAGCGATGCGGTCGCCGCGGTGCTGCGCAGCCTCGACATCCCCTACATCGCCCTCAATCCGGGAGCGAGCTACCGGGGACTCCACGACAGCATCGTGAACTTCCTCGGCAACCGCGCGCCGCAGATGCTGCTCTCGCTGCACGACGAGAACGCGGTGGCGATCGCGCACGGGTACTGGAAAGCATCCGGCCGCATGATGGCGGCGGCGCTGCATTCCAATGTCGGCCTGATGCACGCCACGATGCAGATCTTCAACGCGTGGTGCGACCGCGCCCCGGTGCTGGTCATGGGGGCGACCGGCCCGTGGGATGCGACGCAACGCCGCCCCTGGATCGACTGGATCCACACCTGCTCGGACCAGGGCGGGCTCGTGCGCAATTACACCAAGTGGGACAATCAGCCCGGATCGGTCGCGGCGGCCGTCGAGGCGGTGCTGCGCGCGGCGCAGATCGCGCAAACGGCGCCGCGCGGGCCGGTGTACGTGAACCTCGACGCCTCGCTTCAGGAAGAGAAGATCGGGCCACTGCCGCCGCTGCCGGAGGTCGCGCGCTATGCGCCGCCGGATCCGGTGCGCCCGGGGCCGGAAAACGTCGCGGAGGCGGCACGCCTGCTCTCCCGCGCGCGCAATCCCGTGATCCTCGCCGGGCGCTGCTCGCGCAGCCTGGAGCACTGGAAGGCGCGCGTGGCCCTCGCAGAGAAGCTCAACGCGCGGGTGTTCACGCACATGAAGCTCGGCGCCGCGTTCCCGACCGACCACCGCCTGCATGCGGCTCCGCCGGCGACGCGCCTGACGCCCGCAGGCCGGAAGATCATCGCCGAAGCCGACGTCATCCTCTCGCTCGACTGGCTCGATCTCGCGGGCACGCTCAAGCAGGTCTTCGGTGCGAGCCCCATCACAGCCAAAGTGATCCAGGTCTCCTGCGACGCGCACAGCCACCGCGGCTGGAGCATGGATTACCAGGGACTTCCGCCGGTGGATGTTTATCTCATGTGCGAGCCGGACGCCGCGACGCCGCTGCTGCTGGAAGCCGCCAAGGCCCGCCCCGCCGACGTTCCGCTTGCGCAGGCCGTGAAAAAGCCGGAGGCCACCGGCGACGCACCGACTCTGGCAAGCCTCGCCGATGCGCTCAATGCCGCAATCCGCGGGAGCGAGGTCTGCTTCACGCGCTTCCCGCTCGGCTGGAACGGGGCGTACGCGCACTTCCGGCATCCGCTCGACTACATCGGTAACGACGGCGGCGCCGGGCTCGGCTCGGGGATGGGCATGACCGTGGGCGCCGCGCTCGCGCTCAAGGACAGCGGGCGCATCCCGATCGCGCTGCTCGGCGACGGCGACTTCCTGCAGGGCAACACGGTGACGTGGACAGCGGCCCACTACCGTATCCCGTGCCTCGTGATCGTGTGCAACAATCGCTCGTTCTTCAACGACGAGATGCACCAGGGGCGCGTCGCGGCCACGCGCGGGCGCCCCGAGGAAAACCGCTGGATCGGCCAGCGCGTCGCCGAGCCCGACATCGACATCGCGGCCATGGCACGCTCGCAGGGCGCCGCCGGGATCGGGCCGGTCACGCGCGCGGCGGATGTCCAGTCCGCGATCGAGCAGGGCATCGCCACCGTGCGCGCGGGCGGCCCGTGCGTGATCGACGTGCGCGTGGCACCGGGTTACGACGCCGAGTGAGGCGAGCCCCGGGACGGGCCAGGCAGTGAAAAATCGAGGAGGATTGCCATGAGCTACGCCGGACGGCAGATCATTGCCGCTGCGCTGATGGCCGCGCTGCTGCCGCCGGCCGGCGCCGCGGACGCGCAGAGCTTTCCGAGCAGGCCGATCCGGGTGATCGTGCCGCAGAGCGCCGGCGGCTCGACCGATTTCGTGGCGCGCGCCGTCGCGCAGCGGCTCGACGACGCGCTCAAGCAGCCGGTCGTCGTGGACAACCGCCCGGGCGCGGGCAGCCTGAACGGTACCGAGATCGTGGCGAAGGCAACACCAGATGGACACTCGCTGCTGGTCGTCGCGGCTTCCTTCACCATCAATCCGAGCATACGGAAGAACCTGCCCTTCGACCCGGTGCGCGACTTTTCCCCGGTATCGCAGCTCGTGACTCTGCCCCACATCCTGGTGGTGCATCCCTCGGTTCCGGTCAAGTCGGTGCAGGAATTGATCGCGCTCGCGAAGGCGAAGCCGGGGAGTCTCAACTACGGCACGAGCGGCGTGGCCACCAGCACGCACATGGCCGCGGAGCTGTTCTTACACCTGACCGGAACCCAGATGGTGAACATTCCGTACAAGGGAGGGGCGCCCGGCGTGGCGGCCTTGCTCGGGGGACAGGTGCAGCTCTACTTCGCGACCATTTCGACCGCGATGCCGCACATCAAGTCCGGAAAGCTCCGCGCGCTGGCGGTAACGGGCTCCGCGCGAACGGCGGCGGCGCCGGAGTATCCGACGATCGCGGAAGCCGGCGTGCCCGGCTACGCGCACACCTCGTGGGTTGGAATGCTCGCGCCGGCGAAGACGCCGAAGCCTGTCATCGCCAAGCTCAATGCGGAGGTCTTCAAGATCGTTAACTTGCCGGAGGTGAAGGCGCTGATGCTGCGCGACGGGCTCGAATCGGTCGGCGACAAGCCCGAGGAATTTGCCGCGCTGATCAGGTCCGACATCGCCAAGTGGGCGAAGGTGGTGAAGGTCGCGGGGATCGAGCCGCAGTAACGCGGTAAGCGGTAAGCGGTAAGCGGTAAGCGGTAAGCGGTAAGCGGTAAGCGGTAAGCGGTAAGCGGTAAGCGGTAAGCGGTAAGCGGTAAGCTTGGACGTGCTTTTTACCGGAAGTTCCCGCTCACTGCTTATGCTTCCTTGTCCGGGCGAAAACGGGTCTCGGGCTTGAGACCTTTCCGCCGGAGTTTCTCGCTCGCACGGCCGTTTTCGAGGTAGCGGCCCTCGACCGCGCGCCTCGCCGCCTCGTCCCAGTACGGCAGCCAGTCGCCGCCCGCGGGCGAGCCGAACCACGGCGACTGCGGGCGCAGTTTCGGCAGCCCCAGCTCCTCCCAGATTGTTCTGGCGCGTTCCATGTATTCGCGCTTCGGCAGCGCGAGCGGCGGCAGGTCCTCCTTGGCGGTCGCGTCGATGAGGAGCGTCGAGTCTTCCTCCTGTTCGTAGACGTCCTCCTGCTCGCGCTCCGGCCCGTGGCCGAGGCTGCGGTACGGCAACACCTGCAGGTCCTTTGCCGGGTTCGTGCGGAACGCGAGCGCCCAGAAGATTGCGTCGGAATTGTCGGGGTCGATGTCCTCGCTCACCGCGATGCAGATCTTGCCGCAGTCGGCCTTGAACGAGGTCGCGCCGTAGAGCGCGCGCCAGATCTCGGTGCGCGGCGCGCCCTTCTCGACCGTCACGATCGCGACGCGCCGCAGCGCGGTCATGCGCTCGTGCAGCGTGACGCGCTTCACCTCCCGGATCCCGAGCGTGTTCCTCAGGTGTGAGAGAAACATCGGCTCGTAGGAGACGCGCTTGATCGCGCTCGACTCGCTCGGCGTGACCTGGCTCAAGTAGGAGGCGACGATCGCGTTTGCGCGGTGCGTGATCGCGGTGACCCGCATCGGCATGTTGAATTCCTCGAGCGCGACGTGACCGTGCGATTCTCCGAACGGGCCCTCGGGTTCGAGATGCTCGGTGTCGATCAGCCCCTCGATCACGATCTCGGCCTCGGCCGGGACCAGCAGGTCCACGCTGCGCGCGCGCACGACGTTGATCGGCTCGCCGGCGACCGCGCCCGCGACGCCAACCTCATCCACGTCGAGAGGCAGCTTCATCGGCGCGACGAACGCGACGCACGGAGGGCAGCCGAGCACGATCGCGCACGGCATCGCTTTCTCCCCGCGCTTCTGGTATTTGAGGTAGTGCCGGTATCCTCCGGCGCCGCCGACGCGGGTCGCCATGCGCACCACGCAACGGTCCGGGGCTTTCAGCCCTGCGCGGTAAGTACCGTGGTTCTGGATGCCGGTTTCGGGGTCCTTCGTGATGACGTTGGTCGCGGTAAGCGTGGGCGCGCTGTCGAAACCGGGTGTGGAGATGGGTATCGGCAGCATGTCGAGGCCGTTGCCCTCGCCCTTGAGGGCATCACCCTCGATCACGACTTCCTGGCAGGGCGCCTCTTTGACGATACGCGGCGCGATCGGGTTGGCGATCGCATGGTCCCACTTCGGCTGGACCTGCTCGGCGCGCGCGCGCATGCCGATGCAGTAGATGACGCGGTTGCCCGCGAAGGCGCCGACCACCACCGGGAACCGGTACTTGCGCCCGCGCCCGTCCACGACGTTGGTGAAGAGGAACGCCTTCCTCTCGTGCTCCTCGACGCCGCCGACGTACTGCCAGCGCACCAGAGGATGGAGCTCGGCGTCCTTGTCGATCGGCCGGTCCACCACGAGCAGCAGCCCCTCCTTCCTGAGCGCCTCGAGGTGCTCGTGGAGGTCGGCGTAGCCGCGCTTGGGTGTCCCGGTATCGTTCATCCCGCGTCATTCGGAGCGCGTGCATATGGTAGCAAATCGGGAGCGGCCACCCCGGCGGAGGACGTAAAGGGACCTGCGGGGCGGCTACAATCTCCGCTCGCTCCCCATTCACGACAGGAGAAACACGATGGACATACAGGAACTGCACGAGCACGGGCTGAAGCTGCGCAAGGAAATCTTCGGCAACGCAGTAGTCGAACAGAGGGAACGCGCGCTCGGAGAATTCGGCGCGCCGCTCCAGCACCTCATCAACGCATGGGCCTACGGCGAAGTCTGGAGCCGCCCCGGGCTCTCGCGCAGGGCGCGTAGCCTCGCGGTCATCGGAATCAACGCCGCGATCAACCGGCCGCAGGAGCTCAAGGTCCACGTGAAGGGCGCGCTCGCCAACGGCTGCTCGCGGGAGGAGATCCGGGAGGTGCTGCTGCTGGTCGCGGTGTACTGCGGCATCCCCGCTGCAAACGAGGCGCACCGTGTCGCGCTCGAAGCGCTTGACGATGTAAAATAAGCGCTCCGATCGAGCGTGCTTCCCGCAAGGAGACCGAAATGAACCAGCTCGCCGCGCCGCACATCGCGTACGAAACCCAGGTACTGGCGCTCAAGAAGCGCCTTGCCAAGGTTCATCGAATCATCACCGCGGGCGGACTCTGGCCGATCACCAAGGGGCACGTCAGCTGCCGTGTGCCCGGAACGAATCACATGCTGATCCTGGGCCACATCCATTCCGAGGGGCGCAGCCTCGCCGACACGGACGTCGACGACATCGTAACGACCGATATCGAGGGCAATTTCATCGAGGGGCGCATCGAGGCGGTCGACGAGCGTTACGCGCACACCGAGGTGTACCGGGTGCGGCCGGATGTGCAGGCGGTGGTTCATGCCCACCCGACCATGGCAACGGCATTCGGCATCGCCGGCGTCAACATTTTGCCCGTAGGCAACCGCGGCGCCATCTTCGCGCCCCGGGTGCCAATCCTCGAGTTCGACAAGCAGATCGACACGCCGGAACGCGGAAAAATGGTCGCGCAGACGATCGGCCAGGGGTGCGCGGTCATCCTGAAAAACCACGGCGTGGTGGTGACGTCGGACACCATCGAGAACGTGTGCATTTCCCTGTTCGCGCTCGAGGAAACGGCGCAGCTCCACTGGTACGCGGCACAGCTCGGAAAGGTCGAGCCGATCTCGAACGCCGAGGTGCGCAGCGTGATGACCGGCACGCGTTACGACGAGTTTTTCGGCCACGTGTGGGGCCACTACGAGGCGCTCGATCCCCGCGGTCGCGGTTGACGCGGAGCGCCGGTCGGAGTGCGCGCGTTCGGTACGGGCTCCCAAAAAAAGAGGTGGCCAGCGACCGCCTATTTTCGCCCCTTGCGCCGCTCCTTCGCCGCGCAAACCAGCCCCGCGCACTGGCCCTCGCCGCGGGACGCCGAATTGCACGGGCCGTTCTGCTCGGGCGCGGGCTCATTCGCGAGACAGGTGAGCGCGCCCTTGATCCGGTTCCCCGCCATGCTGATCCGCATCCGGTTTCCGACGGCGATCACGCCTCCGTCCACGATGTTCGGGAAGTCGCCGACCTGGCACAGCCTCCTGTCGCCGATCGCGAACATGGCCTTCTCGTTCTCGGCTCCGGAGCCGATCACGGCGATCACTCCGCGAACATAGCTCGCGTCGCAGACGCCGCTTGCTTTCGCGAAGCGGGCGTTCCACACGATGAGGTTGCCGTCGATGTGGACCCGATGCTGGTAGCCGCCACCGGTTCCGGACGGGATGTTCACCCGTAATCCCGCGGGTTCGCTTGCGATGAGGTCGCCGCGGATCTGGGCGGCCGCGACGTTGAGCACCGCGCCCTTTTCCATGTGCACCGAGCCGAGGACCTCGGCATTGATCAGGCACACCCGCTCGCCTGGACCGACCGTCACGTTGCCCTCGATCCGTCCCTCGATCACTTTGGGGTATTTCCGGCACTCGAGGAGCTCGCCGCCCGCTCGCGCGTCGGAGACCACCAGCCACGCGAGGGCAAACAGGAGCAAGCCCGACCAACGACCATTTCCCATGATCCCTCCTCGCGCAAATCGGAGAGCCGTGCCCCGTGCGGCCCGGTTCCGGTCCATAGTGTAGTCCCGGCACTGGCGCTCTTACAGTGCGCGTTACATTCCGCTCCGCCACGGCTTCGCCCCCCAGTCAGCGAGCGGCGCCGTGCCCTCCCCCGCTTCGCCACGGAGCAGGCCCCAGTGAGCGCCTGACTCCACCCGCGCTTTTCCGAAGCGGAATTCGCCCGCAGGCATGCCGCGGCGCGCGCGCTGCGAGATTACGTCGCCGGTTCAGTGCATGTGGTGTCGCGCGCGTCGGCGCTCTCCGTGCCTGTCGTCTGTCCGCTTTTCTCGTGAGGGCCGGCCGTGCGGCGCCGGACGGCGGCTTTGGCGCGCGTGCAACGCCATATGCAGACGGCATTGCGCGCACCGGCGCGACCAGACGCTTCATCGCGATACGACGCGTCTTCCGCGCAGCACCGGTCATCCGGTTTCGCACCTGGCGCGTTTATCGCTATAATGTGTCGATGCGTGCTGCTGCCGTTCAGGCACGGCCCCACACCGGATTGTGAAAAATCCGGCAGGTCTTCCTTCCCATGTGTCCGGATATCCAGCGCGCGCTGCTGAGTTGGATATTTTTTTCGGAACGATAAATTGATCACCCCCTTCGTCACCCGGCCGCGCATCGCCTATTTTTCGATGGAGATCGCGCTCGAGGCCGAGGTGCCCACGTACAGCGGCGGCCTCGGGGTGCTGGCCGGCGACACGCTGCGCTCGGCGGCGGACTTGAACCTGCCGCTCGTCGGAATCACGCTCGCGCACCGCAACGGTTACTTCCGGCAGGAGATCGATCCCGCCGGACGGCAGATCGAGCACGGCGACGCCTGGGATCCGCGCGACCATACGGGGCCGCTCGAGGCCAAGGTCGCGGTCAGCATCGCCGACCGCAGGGTGTGGGTCGGCGGCTGGCTCTACCCCGTGAAAGGCGAGTCGGGCGCCGTGGTGCCGGTGATCCTGCTCGACACCGATCTGCCGGAGAACGACCCGGAGGACCGCGCGATCACCAACGACCTCTACGGCGGAGACCGGGCCTACCGCCTCAGGCAGGAGATCGTGCTCGGCGTGGGCGGCGTGCGCATGCTGCTCGCACTGGGCTTCGAGTTGCGCCAGTACCACATGAACGAGGGGCACTCCGCGCTGCTCGCGCTGGAGCTGATGCGGCGCTTTCGCTTCGCCGGGCGCAGGCACCAGGACCAGGGCGCGTACAACCTCCCGCGGGTGCGCTCGCTGTGCAGCTTCACCACGCACACGCCGGTGGATGCGGGGCACGACCAGTTCGAGTGGCCGCTCGTGGACGAGCTGCTCACCGATTACGTCGAGCGCGAGGAGCTCATGAAGCTCGCGGGCACCGAGCGGCTCAACATGACGCGGCTCGCGCTGAATCTCAGCGGATACGTGAACGGCGTGGCGCGCAAGCACGCGGAAGTGTCGGAGCGGATGTTCCCCGGCTACGAGGTGCGCGCGGTGACCAACGGCGTGCATCCGCGCACGTGGACCGCGCCGAGCCTCGCCCAGCTCTACGACTACCACATACCGGGCTGGCATAACGAACCGGTGCTGCTGATGCGCGCGGACCATATCCCGGATGCGGACATCTGGCAGGCGCACGTCGCGGCGAAGGCGCAGCTCGTCGAGCGCGTGCACGCACGCTGCGGCGTGTGGCTCGACCGGGATCTGCCCGTCATCGGATTCGCGCGCCGCATGACCGCATACAAGCGGCCTGAGCTGCTCTTCTCCAACATCGAGCGCCTGCGTGCGATCGCGCGGCGCTATCCTTTCCAGCTCGTGCTCGCGGGCAAAGCGCACCGGCACGACCACGCCGGCAGAAAACTCATCGAGGAGCTGCACGGCTACATGCGTTCCCTCGACGGCGCGATGCGCGCCGTTTTCGTGCCGGACTACGACATGGCGGTCGCGCTCGATCTCGTCGCGGGCTCGGACATCTGGCTCAATACCCCGCAGCGTCCGCTGGAGGCTTCGGGCACGAGCGGCATGAAAGCCGCGTTCAACGGCGTGCCGCAGCTCTCGGTGCTGGACGGCTGGTGGATCGAGGGCTGCATCGAAGGCGTCACGGGCTGGGCGATCGGCGGGGACACCGTGGCCGAGAACGGCGGCGACGCCGATCATCTCTACGGCAAGCTCGAGGAAGTGGTGCTGCCGCTGTGGCACGGCGAGCGCGCGAAATGGGTCTCGGTGATGAAGGGCGCCATCGCCAAGAACGGCTCCTACTTCAACAGCCACCGCATGCTGCGCGCCTACGCGATCGAGGCCTATCTGCACTGAGCACGGCCGCGCGGTTCATCGCGGCTCGAGCGTGTGGTACAGCCGCTCGGGCAGACGGCCGCGGATCTCCGCCGGCGTCAGCTTGGCAAGGTTCAAGTCAAGCTCGGCGGTGACGATGCGGCGCACCTCGGCGCCGAGCGCATCGCGCAGCAGCCCGAGGAACGCCGGCGGAGCAACGAGCACGATCCGCTCGATCTCGCCGCGGGCGGCCGCGCCCTGCAGCCGCTGCGCGACGCGCCGCGCGAAAGTGATTGCCTCCTGCTGGCGAGGGCCGACCTCGCGCTCCATCGCGTGGCGCCCGCGCCCCGAGCTGTCGAACGCGCGCCCCGGGAGGTCGGTCGTGAGCTCCTGCGCGCGCATCCGCCCCTCGGGATGGTCGAGCATTTCCACTTCCACGAGCGGCCCGGTCGGCGTGCTCGCCTCGAGCAGCCTCGCGCACGAGCTGTCTACAACGACTACCCAGGTTTTCGCCACGACGTCCTCCTCGTTCTCGTCACATGAAATCGATTCGCCGCGGCGGCCGGGCGCCGCGAGACAGCGCGCTGTTCACGATCCCTCGTCGGCGCGCCGGGCTGCGCGCCGCCACGGCCAGCGACCCTCGATGTCGTAGCCCAATGTTACGCTGAGCAGCGCCCGGATCAGCACGATGACCGCGAGCACCGCCACGCTCTCGAGCGTGTGCGACACGGCAACAGTGCGGATGATGTCGCCCGCGATCAGGAATTCGAGCCCGAGCAGGATCGTCTTGCCGATCGCGCGCCGGTAGTCGTCGTAGAGGGCGCCCGGGGCCCACAGCCGCGGGATGAATCGCAGCGTCATCACGGCGCAGCCGATGAAGATGATCGCCACCCCGACCGCTTCCATCAGCCCGGCGGCGAGCCCGAAAAGATCCTTCATGCCGGTCATTTGTTTCCCTCCCCTTCGCTTCTGAACGAATCAGTACGGCCACTTCCAGTCGCGGATCTCCGGCATGTCCTCGCCGTGCGTCTCGATGTACTGGCGGTGATCGGTCAGGCGGTCGCGCAGCTTCTGCACGACGTGGGCCGCGCGCTCGGCGAGCCCCGGCACGCGCCGGATCACGTCCTGCGCGAGATGGAAGCGATCGAGATCGTTCAACACCGTCATGTCGAAAGGCGTGGTGGTGGTGCCCTCCTCCTTGTAGCCGCGCACGTGCAGGTTCCGGTGGTTGGTGCGGCGGTAGGTGAGCCGGTGGATGAGCCAGGGGTAGCCGTGATACGCGAAGATGATCGGCTTGTCCGTGGTGAAGAGCGCATCGAAATCGGGGTCGGGGAGCCCGTGCGGGTGCTCCTCGGCGGGCTGCAGCGTCATGAGGTCCACCACGTTCACCACGCGGATGCGCAGTTGCGGCAGGGTCTGGCGCAGCAGATCCACCGCCGCGAGCGTCTCGAGCGTGGGAACGTCTCCCGCGCACGCCATGACGACGTCGGGCTCGCGTCCCTCGTCGGTGCTCGCCCAGTCCCAGATGCCGATGCCGCCGGCGACGTGCCGCACCGCGCCCCGCATGTCGAGATACTGCAGCGCCGGCTGCTTGCCGGCGACGATGACGTTGACGAAGTTGCGGCTGCGCAGGCAGCGCTCCGTGACGGCCAGCAGCGTGTTCGCATCCGGCGGCAGGTAGACACGGATGATGTCGGCCTTCTTGTTCACCACGTGGTCGATGAAGCCCGGGTCCTGGTGCGAGAAACCGTTGTGGTCCTGGCGCCACACGTGCGAGGTGAGCAGGTAGTTGAGGGAGGCGATCGGGCGGCGCCACGGAATCTCCTTCGACGTGACCTTCAGCCACTTCGCGTGCTGGTTGAACATGGAATCGACGATGTGGTGAAGGCCTCGTAGCACGAGAACAGCCCGTGCCGGCCCGTGAGCAGGTAGCCTTCGAGCCAGCCCTGGCAGGTGTGCTCGGAGAGGATCTCCATCACGCGCCCGTCGGGCGCGAGGTGCTCGTCGTAGGGGAGCAAGCTGCCCATCCAGGTGCGGGCAGTCACATCGAAGAACGCGCCCAGCCGGTTCGAGGCCGTCTCGTCCGGCCCGAACGCGCGGAAATTGCGGTGCGCGGCATTGAGCTTCATCACGTCGCGCAGGTACTCGCCCATGACGCGCGTGGACTCCGCGACCGTCACCCCCGGCTTCGGCGCGGCCACTGCGTACTCGCGGTAGTCGGGCAGCCGCAGATCCCGCAGCAGCAGCCCTCCGTTGGCGTGCGGGTTCGCGCTCATGCGGCGGTTGCCGCTCGGAGCAAGCATCGCGAGCGCGGGCTTGAGCGCGCCCCCGGGCTCGAACAGCTCCTCGGGGCGGTAGCTCTTCAGCCACTGCTCGAGCTGCTTCACGTGCGCGGGCTTGGCCGCGAGCTCGGCGAGCGGCACCTGGTGCGAGCGCCAGAAATCCTCGGTTTTCTTTCCGTCCACCTCCTTCGGCCCGGTCCAGCCCTTTGGCGTCGCAAGCACGATCATGGGCCAGCGCGGGCGCTCGGGCGCGCGCGACATACGGGCCTTCTGCTGGAACGAGCGGATGCGCTCGATCACGCGGTCGAGCGTCGCCGCCATGAGCTGGTGCATCGCATCGGGATCCGCGCCCTCGACAAAATGCGGCTCGTAGCCATAGCCCGCTATCAGGCTCTCGAGCTCCTCGCGCGGGATGCGCGCGAGCACGGCCGGGTTCGCGATCTTGTAGCCGTTGAGATGCAGGATCGGCAGCACCGCGCCGTCGGTGACGGGGTTCAGGAACTTGTTCGAGTGCCAGGCGGCCGCGAGCGGACCGGTCTCGGCCTCGCCGTCGCCCACCACGCAGGCGACGATGAGATCGGGGTTGTCGAACGCGGCGCCGAATGCGTGCGAGAGCGCATAACCCAGCTCCCCACCCTCGTGGATCGAGCCCGGCGTTTCGGGCGCAACGTGGCTTGGCACCCCGCCCGGGAACGAGAATTGCCGGAACAGCCGCTTCATGCCCTCTTCGTCCTGCGTCACGTTCGGGTAGAGCTCCGTGTAGGTGCCCTCGAGCCAGGCATTCGCCACCATCGCCGGCCCGCCGTGCCCGGGACCGCAGATGTAGATCATGTCCAGGTCCCGGTTGCGTATCACGCGGTTCAGGTGCGCGTAGATGAAATTGAGCCCCGGGGTGGTGCCCCAGTGCCCGAGCAGCCGGGGTTTCACGTGCCCGAGCGCGAGCGGCTGCCTGAGCAGCGGGTTGTCGTAGAGGTAGATCTGGCCCACCGAGAGGTAATTCGCCGCGCGCCAGTAGGCATCGATGCGCGCAAGCTCCCCAGCCTCGAGCGGCTGCTGGAAGGGTTGCGTGAGCGCAGCTTCGTCCATGCATTCTCTCGGAATCGAAAATGGTGCAGTGCGCGCCCGCGCCGCGGTAAATCGACGCTCTATGCCGCGCGGCGCGCGCG
This sequence comes from Betaproteobacteria bacterium, assembly GCA_016868035.1. GTDB lineage: Bacteria > Pseudomonadota > Gammaproteobacteria > Burkholderiales > SG8-41 > SG8-41. The sequence continues at coordinate 48,431 of VGID01000008.1, forward strand.
CCGGATCGCGTCGAGCAGCCGGGTATAGGCCTCGTCGAACAGGCGCACGCCCTCGTCGAGCAACGATGCGGTGACTTCGCGCATGGCGATTCCCGCGCGCGCGAGCTCCTCCATCCTCGCGCGCGCGACCTCCACGTCGCGGGTCAGCGTCGCGTCGAGCCTGCCGCGCTCGCGGAAGGCCTCGAGGGTCGCGAGCGGCATGGTGTTGACCGTGTCCGGGCCGATCAGCTCGTCCACGTAGATCGTGTCGGGGTAGTCGGGATTCTTCGTGCTGGTGCTCGCCCACAGCAGCCGCTGCGGGCGCGCGCCCTTCGCTACGAGGGCGCCCCAGCGCGCCCCGTCGAAGAGCTCCCTGTAGCAAGTGTAAGCGAGCTTCGCGTTGGAGATCGCCGCGCAACCGCGGAGCTTCGCGAGCGCCGATTGTTGCGCCTGCGCAGCGGCGCCCATCTTGCGCGTCAGCATGTCATCGATCCGGGTGTCGATCCGGCTCACGAAGAAGCTCGCTACGCTCGCAACCGCGGCGAGCGCCTGTCCCGCGCTGGCGCGGCGCTCGAGCCCGCGCTGGTAGGCGAGCGCGACCTCGCGGTACGTCTCCACCGCAAAGAGCAGCGTGACGTTGACGTTGATGCCGTCGGAGATGAGCGCCTCGACCGCCGGCAGCCCGGCGGGCGTCGCGGGCACCTTGATCATCACGTTGGGCCGCTCAGCCCGGCGCCACAGCCGGCGCGCTTCCGCGACCGTTGCCTGCGTATCGTGCGCGAGCCGCGGCGAGACTTCGAGGCTCACGTAGCCGTCGCGCCCGCCGCTCGCCTCGTGGACCGGCGCCATCAGGTCGGCCGCCATGCGGATGTCATCGAGGGCGAGACGCTCGTATATGCGCTCCGGGTCCTGCTCGCCCGCGCGCACTTCCGCCGAAAGTGCGGCCTGATACTCGACGCCCTCCGCGATCGCCTTTTCGAAGATGGCGGGATTGGAAGTGAGCCCCTTCAGCCCGTCCTCCGCGATCATCTTCTTCAACCCGCCGCCGATGAGGAGATCGCGCCGGATGTAATCGAGCCATACCGACTGGCCCAATTGTTCGAGCTGCCTGAGCCGGTTCATGCCTGGAAAGTCCACGTCGAGAATCTCGCTCAATCAGAAGGTTAGCAAGGCGGCGGGGTGCCCCGCCTGTTACCTATCGGAGGGCCTCCGCGGCCAGAAGGTTCCCGCGCGCCGTGGCGTTGCCCCGTATCGCTTGCCTTGAAGATGCGCATCGTTCAGACTGCATTTCGATAAGAAAACCGTACGTCCGCACACGCGCCCGCTCTGACCACTCGGAGGATTACCACCATGAAGATGTCATTGTCCCGCTGTACGCTCGTGCTCTGCTGCGCCGTGCTGCCGCTCACAGGCGCCCACGCCCAGGCCTACCCCACCAAGCCGATTCGCGTGTTGGTGCCGTTCTCGCCCGGCGGGACCTCCGACATCATCGGGCGCACGCTGGGGCAGAAACTCTCCGAGGCGTGGGGCCAGCCGGTGATCATGGACAACCGCGCGGGCGTCGCCGGCAGCCTCGGCGCGGGAATCGCGGCGAAATCGCCCGCCGATGGCTACACGCTGCTGGTGGGCAACGTCGGCCCGATCGCCGTCAACAACCAGATCTACAAGGCGGTCGAGTACGACTCGATCAGGGACTTCACGCCGATCACGCTGGCGGTGACGGCGCCGCAAATCGTGGTGGTGCATCCGTCCGTTCCGGCAAAAACGTTCAAGGAGCTCAACGCGCTGGTGAAGAAGCACTCGGGCAAGATCAACTACGGCTCCAGCGGGCCGGGAAGCATCTCGATGCTCTCGGCCGAGCTCTACAAGCGCATGACCAAGACGGACATGCTGCACGTGCCGTTCAAGGCCTCGGCGCTGATCACGATCGCGCTGATGGCGGGCGAGATCGACGTCGTGTTCTCCGACATGGCGGTGGTGCTGCCGCACGTCAAGGCCGGCAGGCTGCGGGCGCTCGCGGTCACCGGGCCCAAGCCGACCCCGCTGGTTCCCGACCTGCCCACCGTTTCCGAATCGGGGGTACCGGGCTTCGTGATGACCAGCTGGTGGGGCATATTCGGGCCCGCCGGCCTGCCCCAGCCGATCGTGACGAGGCTCAACACCGAGCTCGTACGCATCCTGAAGCTGCCTGAAATTCAGAAAACTTTCGCCACGCTCGGCGTGGACGCCGCGAACAGCACGCCCGAGGAGCTGGCGGCCCTTGTCAAGTCCGAAGTCCCCAGGTATGCCAAACTGATCGCGGAGATCGGCATACCCAAGCAGTAGTGCGTGATGGGTGACGAGTGATGGGTAACGGGTGATGGTTCACCCGTAACCCGACCCGAAAAAAAACGGCGCTGCGGATTCCGCAGCGCCGTTTTGTTTTTCGCGGCGGCTACGATCTCAAGAAACGCTAACCGCAGATACACGCCGATCGGTTTCGTGTAACGTGAATCGTGAAACGTAAATCGCAAACCGTCGGAGAATCAGCTCCGTCAAGGGTGTGCTTTCGGCTTTTCCATTCACCAATCACCATTCACGATTCATCGCTCTTTTCGGCGTTCATCCGCGTTCATCGGCGGTTTCATGCTTTTCGGATACGGGCTCTTACTGGAGCTCGAGCCCCGCCTCCTTGATGAGCTTCGCGAAGCGCGCATTCTCGGCTCTGAGCAGCTTCGTGAATGCCTCGGGCGATGAATTCGTGATCGGATCCGCGCCCTGGTTCTCGAAACGCTGACGGGTCTGCGGGTCGCGCACGATCGCGGTGATGTCCGCGGCGAGTTTCGCGACGAGGGGTTTCGGCATGCCCGCCGGCCCGAAGATGCCGAACCACGCCACGTGCTCGGCGGCCGGCAATCCCGCCTGCGCCACGGTCGGCACGTCGGGCAGCGCGGAGAGCCGGTTCGGGCTCGTCACCGCCAGCGCGCGCACGCGGTTGTCGCGTACCATCGGCATCGCGGCCGGCGCGGCGAACACGAAGAAGTGCACGCGCCCCGAGAAGAGGTCCGACCAGCCGTCGGCGATGATCTTGAAAGGCACGTGCACGGTCTTGAGGTTGGCCGCGCGCGCGACGATCTCCGCGCCGAAGTGGGCGATCGAGCCCACGCCCACCGAGGCATAGTTGAGCTCGCCGGGCCGTGCCCGCGCATAGGTAATGAATTCCTGGAGCGTCTTCACCGGCAGTTGCAGCGTCGCGCCCACGATGTTGGAAATGCCGGCGACCTGCACGATCGGCGCGCCGTCCTTGAACGGGTCGTAGGGCGGCTTCTTCTGCAGCATGGGAGAGGTAAGGTACGGATTGCCGAAGAGGCCGATCGTGTGCCCGTCGGGCGTCGCAGAGAGCACGAGCGGCGTGCCGACCAGCCCGCCGGCCCCGGGCCGGTTGTCCACGACGACCTGCACCTTGTACCGGTCGGTGAGCGCCGCGCCTATGGTGCGCCCGAGGAAATCGCTCGCGGTACCGGGCGGGAACGGCACAACGAGACGTATCGGGCGGTTCGGAAACGTCTGCGCCAGGGCGCTTGCCGCCCCGAGCAGCGCAACGAGGCAGGCCGCGACCAGCGTGCGCGTGAATTGCATGGGCTCTCTCCTTGTCGTTCGTGCGGGCATTTTTTTGAGGAGCTCCGCCGGCCGGTTCGTCTCGTGGGCGGCCGCTGGTGCCACTCTCTCCCTTGACGTGCCGCGCGCGGCGGCCGCCTCCCATAGAGTAGTCCCCTCCCGCGGCGCGCGCAATCGTTTGCATTCCCGCAGATGCCCCGCTACATTACCTTCGGGCTTCACGGCAGCACACTTCCGAGTACCGAACATGGCCCTCGTCCTGAATGAAAGCGCCGTCCCGGCCGAGCCGTACGGACTCAACGCTCGCCGCCAGCGTCTGCTCACTCGGGCGCAGCTGCGCGACGCGTGCGTGCTGGTGGACCGGCTGATCCTCGCCCCCGGGGCCGCGATCGAGCTCGAAGTGCCGCCCGGTAACCTTGCCTGGTTCCAGATGCTGGAGGGAAAAGCTCTGCTCGCGCGCACGCAAGGCGGGGCGCAGCTCACCGCCGCGCACATCGTGTGCCTGCCGCCGGGTTTCCGCGGCACGCTCGCGAGCAGCCCGGGCGCGGTGGCCCTCTACCTCGAGGTGCCCGATGCGGGGCGGCACGATCCCGGCTTCACCAGGCAGCCGCCGCAGCTGCGCGTAGTGGACTGGACGCGCGAGCCGGTCCTCGACTCCGAGCACGACGCGCGCAAGAGGATCTACATGGTGACGCCGAAACTCTTCGGCACCAAAGCGATCAAGGGCGAGATGATCATCTACCCGCCGGGGACCGAAGCCTCCAACCATCACCACGAGGGCGCCGAGCATTTTATGTACGTGACCGGGGGCCGCGGGACGGCGTATGCGAACGAGCAACCTTTCCCTGTGCAAAAGGGCGATCTCATCTACTACGACGATCGCGAGCGGCATTACCTGAGGAGCGAGGGCGACGAGGATATGGTGTTCGTGGAATTCTTCGTGCCCGGCGAGTACCGGACGGTGTGGGCGCCCGGGGCGGCGGTCTGCGCGTGGCTGCCGTCGGGGCGCGACATCCGCGGCGGCAGGCCCGTGCGCGAGATCAAGGCACACAGCTCGGCGCCGGAGGAGAGCCCGCAAGACGTCTGAATCGGCCCGCGAGGCACGAACTTCCCGGATGTCCGTGATGCCCCGGCGCGCGATCGTGATCGGCGGTTCGTTCGGGGGGCTGTTCACGGGCACCCTGCTCGCGCGCCAGGGATGGGACGTCGAAGTGTTCGAGCAGGCCACCGAGGGCCTCGTCGGGCGCGGCGCCGGCATCATCCCGCACCCGGAGCTCTTCGAATGCCTCGGGCGTATCGGCATTCCGGTGGACGAGTCGTTCGGGGTGGAAATTCCGCAGCGCGTGACCTTCGACCGCAGCGGAGCCGTCATCGCCACGCTGCCGCTGCCACAATTTCTGACCACCTGGGGCCGCCTCTACCAGCTGCTCATGGCCACGTTTCCCGCGGGCCGCTATCACTTCGGCCACGCCTTCCGCAGCCTGGAGCAGGACGCGGCGGGAGTAACGGCCCGCTTCGCCAACGGCGCCGCCGCGCGCGGCGATCTCCTGATCGGCGCAGACGGCATCCGATCCGCCGTGCGCGCGCAACTCGCGCCCGAGGCCAGGCCGGTCTATGCCGGCTACGTCGGCTGGCGGGGGCTCGCCGAGGAGCGGCTGCTCTCGCCTGCGGTCCATCGCGATCTCTTCCCCCGGTTCGCGTTCTGCCTGCCCCCCCGCGAGCAGATGCTCGGCTACCCGGTGGCCGGCTTCACCAACTCGACGCGGCCGGGCGAGCGCTGCTTCAATTTCGTCTGGTACCGCCCGGTCGAGGAAGAAGAAGCGCTGCCGCGCCTGTGCACCGATGTCGCCGGCAAGCGTCACGACATGTCCATCCCGCCGCCGTTGATCCGCTCCGAGGTGCTGGCGGCGGTGCGGCGCGCGGCGGCGGAGCTGCTTTCACCCCAGTTCGTGGAAGTCGTGCGCCACTCGCGCCAGCCGTTCTTCCAGGCGATCTTCGATTTCATGTCGCGCGCGGTGGCGTTCGGGCGCGTCGCGCTGCTCGGGGATGCGGCGTTCGTCGCGCGGCCGCACGTGGGCATGGGCGTGACCAAGGCCGCCGGTGATGCGATGGCGCTCGCCGACGTCCTGCGCGAATCCGGCAACGATGTGCCGGACGCGCTCGCGCGCTATCAGGCGCGGCGGCTGCGCTTCGGTGCGGCGGTCGTCGACCGGGGCCGCGAGCTAGGCGCCTTTCTTCAGGGCAGCGATGCGGAGGAAGCCCGTCGCCATCACACGCCGGAGGCCGTGATGGCGGAGATCGCCGTCACCCGCGAGTTCATCTGACAGCGCGAACGGCGCGGACGAAAGCAACTCCGTCGCGTAGTAGAGTTTGCGAAACAGCGAGGGATGAAGAATGGGGAACACAAGAAGGCATCCGATCGCCCCGGCGCTGGCGCTGCTTGCGGTGTTTGCGCCGCCCGCCGCCGCCTACCAGCCGCTCATCACCGACGACACCGGCACGCAGGGCAAGCGCGGCAACCAGATCGAAGCGAGCCACGTCCAGTCCGTCGAGAAAGGGGCCGGCGCGACCGCAACCACGCGCATGCTCCCACTCGTCTATACCCGCGGCCTAACCGACACGCTCGACGCCTACGTGGGCCCGAGCTATGTCCGGTTCAGCCCGCCGCCCGGTGAGCCGAAGGGCAGCGGCGCGGGTAATCCGGCGCTCGGGGTGAAATGGCGTTTCCACGAGAACGAGGCGCAGAAGCTGAGCTTCGCGTTCAAGCCGGAGCTCCGGCTCCCGGTCTCGGACGGCGCGGAGACGCGCGGGCTGGGAAGCGGGCGCTCGAACGCGGGCGCCATGCTCATCCTCACGCAGGAGACAGGCTTCGGCGCGATCCACGCCAATCTCGCCGTCAACACCAACCGCTTTGCGCTTCAGGATAACCGCGACCTTAACCGTTCGACGCTCTGGCGCCTGTCGGTCGCACCGGTATACGAGCCGGCACCGGAGTGGAAAATCGCACTCGACGCGGGCATCGTCACCAATGCGCACAAGGCGGAGAAGGCCGGAATGGGCTATGTCGAGCTCGGCGTCGTCTTCTCGCCCAATAAAGACCTCGATCTCGCGCTCGGAGTCATCCGCGACGTGCACCACCGCGGGCACCGCGTGACCACCGCAACGGCAGGCGTGACGTGGCGTTTCAGGCAGTCGTTCCCGGACCGCCGGGCGGATCCGGTTGTTCCGCGGAGGAAGGCGGAGCGCCGCCGTCCGCCTCGGACCTTTCGGCGAGCTTGCGCCGCCGTTTTTCCTCTTGCTTGCGTTTCTTCGCCAGATCTCTCTGGCGCTTCTCGAACTTGTAATTAGTCTTCACCTAAGCGTGGCTCCTGGTCCCGGCGGACGCCGGTTGCGAGCGATTCATTCAATGGGCGCCCGGAAGCGCCGGGAGCGCGCTCCCGGCACGCTGCATGCTGCCGGTAGGCCGTCGTCAGGCCGACTTCAGATTGTCGGCCGAGACCTTGCCGTCCTTGCCGCGGGCGAGGTCGTACTGGACCCGCTGCCCCTCCGCGAGCGTGCCGAGACCCGCGCGCTCTACGGCCGAGATGTGAACGAACACGTCTTTCGAGCCGTCTTCCGGCTGGATGAAGCCGAAACCCTTTGCCGGGTTGAACCACTTCACTTTTCCAACTGCCACGAATAGCCTCCTGTCTAAGAACGAACGAATTATGAGCCGGCTTCCCGGTTTTCGCGGGACGCAGGCTCGACCTTGGTGACGCAATAATTCACGGCACCGGAGCCATGGTGCCCTACTTTGGTGAACTTGTGATAGCCGCGGCAATGCGAGCAGCGGTGCAGGAATTCCTCACCCTTCCCAAGCGTGCGCACGACGGTCAGCTTGCCACAATGCTGGCATCTCATGGGCGGGTCCTCGGGCGGCGGCGTGCCCGCCCTTCGAGGAAAGTGGAGCGCGCAGGCATCCTAACGCCTGCGGCCGCGGCCGCGCTCCGGCCCGGGCCGCGCTTCGCTCAGCTCGAGCGGGTGCCCGCCGAACGCCTTGGCGCCAAGCGTCGTGACCGTCGCTTCGGCTGCGTCGGGACCGGGATTGCCGACGAAAATGCTCATTGCCGGATCGAGAGGGGTGGTTAAGGGGAGATTGCCGCAACGATTGCGGAAGGAGGCGGCGCGGAATAGGATTACACGATTTGTGCCGGACATGATACACGAATCGGGGCTGAAAGTCCCGATTAATTTTTCGAGTTGGCGCGGTGGCGCCTCTGCGGGAAATCCCCGCCAGCGCCCGGGTCACAGATTGCGCGCGATTGCCGCTGACGAATGACGCGAGCGCCCGAAGCCACGCTCGAATCATCAGGACGGCCCGGAACGACGTCGAATTGACGCGGCGCATTCACGGGACGAGAATTCGTGATCGAGAGAGGCGCGGGATGGGGATTACTGACCGTCGCGAGACCGTGAAACCGGCGGGAAACGGGGCCGGGAGCGCAAACACGCTCGCAACGTTCCGGGTCGTGCCCACCGGGGCGGCGCTCGGCGCGGAAATACGCGGCGTGAATTTCTCCTTCCCCGTGCCCGAAGAAACGAAAGCCGCTCTGCGCAAAGCATGGGCCGATCACATGGTTCTGCTGTGGCGCGGCCAGCGTCTCGACGACGAGCAGTTGCTCGCGGCCTCCGCCATCTTCGGCGCGCCGCACGATTCGGCGGCGCGCAAGTACCATCTTGCCGCCGGGCACGGCGTCGACGATTCCTACATGGTGTCGCGGCACCCCAGCATCACGATCATTTCCAACCTCGACGCGGGCGGCAAGCCGGTACTCGACAACGGCGGGCTCGGCAGCTACGAGGTCGTGTGGCACACGGACAACTCCTACGTCGAGGTTCCGCCCGCCGGGAGCATGCTCTACGCCCTGGAGGCGCCGGTGGATGGCGGCGGCGACACCTCGTTCAACAACCAGTACCTCGCTTACGAGGAGCTGCCGGACGATCTCAAGCGCGCGGTCGAGGGCAGATACCAGGTGCACGACTCGAGCCGCAACAGCGCGGGGGTGCTGCGCCCCGGCGTCAAGCTCCCGACGAAACCGGAGGAAGTCGAAGGCCCCACGCACCCGCTCGTGCGCGTGCACCCCGAGACGGGAAGACGGGCTCTCTACCTGGGGCGCCGTCGCGTGTGGCCGTCGAATTACATCGTCGGCATCCCCAACGAAGAAAGCGAGCGCCTGCTCGACCGCCTGTGGGCGCACGCGACGCAGCCCAAGTACGCGTGGACGCACCGGTGGCGGGTCGGCGATATCGTGCTGTGGGACAACCGCTGCTGCATGCATTACCGCACCGAGGTTGACGTCACGCAGCGGCGCCTCATGCACCGGACCACGATCAGGGGCGAGCGGCCCGTTGCCCCGTGGGGCGACGACCCGACTGCGTGAGCCGCGGGTCGGCTCCTTCCGCCTTTCGCCTTTCGCCTTTCGCCTTTCGACTTCATGGTGCCCATTCCCTCCACCCCCCGAGGAGAGGGAAATACAACCCCAGCCGGATGGGGCGGTTATCCATCGCGCGCATGAGCGCCGCGTACTGCTCGAGCTGGGCGCGATAGCGCTCGCGCTCCCGGTCGAGGAATCCCTCGACGTCGCCACCTTCGTGCACGCCGGTCTTGTAGTCCACGATCCAGCGCGTGCCGCGCTCGTCCACGAAGGTACGGTCCATCGCCACGTTGACGACTTCGCCGCCCGCCACGCCGGTGAGCCGGAATTCGGACCGGGCCTGCGCGTGCGCGCCCAGCACCCAGCGCCCGCGCTCGTCGGTGAGGCTGCGATGGAGCGCCCGGACTACGCGTTCCACCGCGTTCCTGATTTCGGGCTCCGGCACGCCGAGACGCGCGAGGTCGCGCGCGAGCACCGCCCCGAGAGCGACGATGCGGGCCGCGTCCCATCGATCCAGCCCCTCGGCGGCGATCGCCTGCAGAAAGCGGTGCGCGACGGTCCCGACGTGCTTCGCCGTTTCCGAGGCCCACGAGAATTCGACCTCTTCATGCGGGCTCTTCGCTTCGTACACGATCTCCGCGCGCGGCCGCCACGCGAGCGCGGGCGGCGCAGCGGGAAGCTGCCAGCCCGCAGGAAAGCGACGGATCGTCGGCCCGTGCCTCGCGCCGGAGGCGGCGGCCGGCACCGGTTGGGCCTGAGCGTGCGCCGCAGCCGCAAATTCCTGCTCTACCGCCGGCCACAGGTGCCCGAGCAGCGAGCGAGGCCTGGGCCCGAGCGGCTTGCCCGGCGCCGGATTGACGTGGCCGATGAGATGCAGCTTCGATCGCGCGCGGGTGGCCGCCACATAGAGCAGCCGCGCCGCCTCGTGCTCCTCCTTTACCGCCTCGAGCGCCCTTAAGTAATCGTAGATCGCGTCCTGCTGCTGCGCCGCCTCCCGGATCGGAGCGAGCAGCAGATCGGGGCCGGCGCCCGCGCGCGGCCGCTCCATCCAGGCGAGCAGCTTCGGATCGTCATGCCGCGGCGCGTAACCGAGCCCCGGCACGATCACGGTGTCGAACTCGAGCCCCTTCGCCTTGTGGATCGTCATCAGCTGCAGCAGCGGCGCTTCGGCGCCGGCGTCCGCGCCCGCGTAGAGTTCTTGCGTGCGCGCGGCGAGCCGCTCGAGATCGGGCAGGTCGCCGCCTTCTTCGAGCTCCTCGAGAAGCCCGAGGAAGACCTGCGCGTCCTCGAGGTCCCTCGGCTGCTCCGCGCACGCCGGGCCGCCGAGCGCGAGCCACGCGCCCTCGATCCAGCGCCGCAGCGGCGCGCGCCGCCGCCGCGCGAGCGCGGCCTCGAGCACTTCCCGAGCCCGCGCGAGGCGCCGCCTGCCGTCCGCGCTGAGCCGCGCGAGGCCGGCAGCATCGTGCATGAGCGTCCACACCGGCGCTGCGTGATCGTTGCCGGCCAGCGCATCGAGATCGGCCAGCGTCAGGCCGCACCATGGCGCGCGCAGCACCGAAAGCCACGCGACGCGATCGGCCGGATGGACGAGCGCACGGGTGAGCCCAAGCAGGTCCTGCACGACCGGCTGGTGCGCGAGGCTCTCGATCTCGATCGCCTGGAACCGGAGTCCGCCGCGATTGAGCGCGGGGGCGATCGCGGAGAGATGCGTGCGTGCGCGCACCAGAATCGCGATGGTCTGCCCGGCGTTCTCGGAGCGGGCGCGGCGAACGAGATCCACCACGAGCCGCGCCTCGGCCTCGCGGTCGGCCGTGAACAGTGCATGGAATTCAGGCGCGTCGCCCCGCGCCGCGGCTTCCGCGGCGACCGCGGGCGCAAAGGGCACCGCGCCGCTTGCGAGACCTTCCTCGTCGGGCAGCACCTGCTCGAACGCGCGATTGAACCATTCGACCAGCGCGCCGTTCGAGCGGAAGTTCACGCTCAGCCGCAGCGGCGCGAGCCTGACCGCCCCGATGCCCTCGTGCCACGACTGCATGTAGAGCGCGACCTCCGCTTTGCGGAAGCGGTAAATGGACTGCACCGGGTCGCCGACGACAAACAGGGTCCGGCCCTCGCCCTCCTGCCACCCGCCGGTCAAGCGCCTGAGCAGGTCATGCTGACTCCACGACGTGTCCTGAAACTCGTCCACCAGGAGGTGTCGGATGCGGTAATCGAGCGCGAGCGCGAGGTCGGTGGGCGCGTCGGGCTCGCCCAGCGCCCGGACCGCAGCCTGCGCGACCGCCGTGAAATCCACCTGCCCGCGCTCGCGGAACAGCACCTCGAGCTCGGCGACCGCAACCGGCAGCAGCCCGGCGAGCGCCTCGACCGCCTCCCACTGCGCGTCGCTGTAGGACACGGACGGAAGCATGCGCGCGAGGTGCAGCTGCTCGACGAACGTGCGATGCGGCTCGATCGCCGCGGCCAGCGCATCGAAGCGCCGCTTCATCGCAGCGGCAGCCTCCTTTTCGGATTTGCTCCTGCCCGGCGGAAAACCGGTTCGCACATCCACCTTCTGCCGCACCGCGCCGCTCTGGATGAGCAACAGCTCGGCGATGCCCCGCCAGGCGGCGAGACCCGAGGGTGTCGCTTCCGGTAACGCCGTCAGGCCGCGGCACGCGACGAGCGGGCCGTCCTTCCCCAGCGCCTCGAGGCTCTGCGCGGCATGCGCGGCAAGGTGAACAACTTCGCCACGCGCCGCGTGCGGGACGAGCTCCACTAGCGCCGCGAGCGCGTCGCAGACCGCGTTCGCGAGCGCGGCCTCGAGCGCTTCGCGGCTGCTGCCGCGCGCATCCATCATCGAGCGTATCCACTGGTCGCGCACCGCGAGCATGTCCGCAATCAGCGCCTGCGCGCGCTCGAGGTGATTGTCGAGGTGCCTCAGCACGCGCGCGACGAGGCCGGACCACTCGTTCCCGCCGTCGAGTCCGGCCAACGTGCGGTGTGCCGCCTCGAGGTAGAGCTCGCGCGCGTCCTCCACCGTTTCGGGCTGCGCGCCGAACCCGGAGAGCAGCGGCAGCTGCAGGGTGAGCCAGTGGCACAACGAGTCTATCGTCTGCACGCGCAGCCGGTTGGGGCTTTCCGCGAGATTCCAGCCGGCCGCCACGTCGCGCGCGCGCGCCTCGCGTGCGAGATCCCACGTGACACGCCGGTGCGGCTCCGCGGGGGGATCCGCGGCTTCGCCGCCCGCCAGCGCCTCCAGCACCCGCGCGCGCATCTCGGCAGCCGCCTTGCGCGTGAACGTGATCGCAACGATCTCCTCGGGCGAGTCCACGTGAGCGAGCAGCGCGAGGTAGCGCTGTATGAGGAGCTCGGTCTTGCCCGAGCCGGCGGGCGCCTGCACGATGAACGAGCGAGCAAGATCGAGCGATGCGCGGCGCGCGAGCGCGTCCTGCCCGCGCAGCGCCTCGACACCGGCCACTGCGGCGGCCTCATTCATCGGCGTCCGCCTCGGCGCTCGCGTGCTCCATGATCTCGTTCACGCGACACAGCGTTCCGAGGTCGCAGCGCTCGCACGTCTGCGGGTATTTCTTCGGCGCGACATCGGCCCTGCCAGCGAGATATTCGCCCGCCAGTGCCTCGAGCGTTGCGCGCCAGCTCTCGAGCATCGCGTCCCACCCGGGATAGTGTTTCGCGGCCTTGGACTCGCCGAATGCCGGCACGCCGGGCAACACGTCCGCGTCGCGCGCCACGCCCTCAAAACGGACCTGCTGCGCGTGCAGCTGGACGAATGCGACGGCCGCCAGCGCCGCGCCGCTGCCTGCGGCATAGAGCGGGAGCTGCGGCTCGTCGGGACGCTCGCCGAACCAGCCCGCGACATCGACGGCGCGTGCAGTCTTGTAGTCGAGCACGGCCTGCCTGCCGCCGGCGAGACGATCCACGCGGTCGAGCCGCGTGGACAACTTCACCCCGCCAACGGTGACCAGGCGCGGGTCTTCGCGTGCAAGCACCTCGAACGGCGGGCGGCCCTTCTCGATCTCGGCCAGACGCAGCAGCAGTCGCGTCATCCGTTCGCGTTCGAGCGCGGCGAATCCCTCAGTGAGCACATCCGGACGCCTGCGCCTTGCGCTTTCCACCGCCGCCGTGACCGCGCGCTCGACCGCGGACGCAAGCTCGCCGTGCGACATGGCGGCGAGGCGCGCGTGGCTTTTCAGCTCGCGCCACAGATGGAACACGGCGATATGCGCCAGCCCGCCGCGCTCCCGCGCATCCAGTCCCACGCGCGCCGCTTCCAGCCCCTGCGCGCCCAGACGATGCACGGCGCAGCCCCTGAACGGGCACGCCGCCTGGTTCTCGAAGAACCGTGCACCCCCGGGCACCTCGACACCGGCCGGCAGCCCCGGGGCGGAAAAATCGGCAACACGCTCGATCGCGCGCACCGCGTAGATCGCGTCGCGCAGCAGCGGCGCAGCGAAGCGCGCCGGCGGTGCCTCCGCGATCGCGGCCAGCATCGGGCTCGCGTTGAGCTCCCGCTCGCCCTCGCTCCGTGGCCAGGAGAGTCGGATCTCCGCGGCGGCCTCGAGCCAGCTTTTCATCGTGCGCCTCGCGTACTCGAGTTGCCACTCGCTGGAAGCGTGCGGCACTCTACGCGCGCGCTGCAGCGCGATCGGCAGAAACGGATTGGGCCGGGCTGGCGGCGGCCACGCCTCATCCGTGAGGCCGGTCACGAACAGCCGGTCGAACTGCAGCGCGTTCGCCTCGAGCACTCCCAGCACCTGCACCGGCACTTCCGGAGATTCGGGCTGAAACAGCGTTTCGACCGCGAGGCGTTTCAAGCGCAAAAGCGCCTCCTCGTAGCCGATGCGTGGCGTGAGGACGTCGAACGCCGACAGCCCGGAAACGAGTTCGCGCCACTTCACGAAGCTCTGGTACTCCTCGGAATCGAGCGCGCGCTCCCCGGGCCAGCCCAGGCCCGAGAGCAGCCTCTGGAACGTGATGCTCCATTGCGAGGGCGGCTGCTTCGCCCTGCGGGCGTCGGCTGCGAGCTTGACCCACGAGCCGAGCCGCGCGGCGAGCTGCGGCGATGCCGCGGGATCCCGGGCGTGGCGGCCGGGCGCCCGGCGCGCGAGCGCGCGCAACTCGACCACAGCGCAACCGTCGCTGCGCAGCTCGGCGTCGAGTACCGCGCGGCGTGCAAACTCCTGCTCCGCCGCCATGATGAACGGGCTGCGAAGCAGCGAGCCGACGTCATCGAGCGCGGCCTCCCCGCGCGCGGCGGACAGGGTCAGCAATGCCGTGTGCACGAGCGGGCAATCGGAGAGGGCGCGCCCGAGCGAGACATTGTAGGGCCGGGCGCGCTCGCGCGCGGCGGCGAGTATGCGCGGGGGCTCGAGCACGTCGTCGAAGATCCGCGCAACGTCCGCGCGGCGCACGGCGAGATCGGGGACGACCACCCCGATGAGGGCGCCGGGGTCGGCGGAGAGCACGGCGCGCACCTGCTCGGCAACGGCGGTCAGCTCAGCACCGGCATCTGGATAAACGCTGCGCGCTGCGCGCCCCGCGCGCGGGGCCGGAGCGAGTTCCGCGATCTTCCAACCACGCGCCGCGAGTACATGAAGCAACTCGCGCAACTGTGGTGCTGGCTCATCGAACCCGTAGAGCACGAGCGAGCGAGCGTCAACGGCGGTATCGGAATTGAGCGAGCGAGCGATCGCATCCGGGAGCCGTGCGCCGTCGAGGAAACCGCGCTCGCGCGTGAGCTTCTCCACCCGGGCGGCCCATCCGAAATACGCCTGGCCGTCGTCGTCGAGCGCAGCGCGGTTGCCCGCGAGATCGATGCGGTGCGCGTGCTGCAGCCCCCACGCCTCGCGTGCCGCGCGCGCCGCGGCAGGGAGATTGAGCAGCGCTTCGCCCTGCGGAGATCCGGCGACCACCTGCTCCCACAGCGCGATCTCCTGGTCGGCGGAGAGCAGCCTCTCGCCCGGCGCATAGCGCGCGAGCTCCGCGTAGGTGCGCTCGAGAAACGCGTTGAGCGGCAGGCAATCGGCGCTCGCCCACGCCGCCTTGCCGGAGGCGAGCTGGGCCGCGTCGTACCCGCGCTTCAGGTGGGCGGCGAGCCTGCGGTTGGGGGTGACGACCACGCACCCGGCTTCGATCCGCTGTGCGAGGTCCTGCCGCATGGCTGCTACCTGTGTTTCGAGTTCCGGGTTCCGAGTTCGGGATTCTGAGTTCCGGGTTCAGAAAACCCGTGTCATTTCTTCAAGAGATGCTCTTTCTCTTTCACCTTCGCCAATTCGGAGGCGTGGACGTGCGGAGGGCGGAACAGGGGCCCCACGTTCTTGGTGGGGATGTGACCCTGGAGCACGTCCCGATGCGGACTGCTCCACCGCTAATTATTTCTCAAGAAGATGCTCCTTTTCTTTGATCTTCGCCCAATCGTCCGCATCGGCCGGGGCGGCCTTCTTCTCGATGATGGGCTTCCACGCCTTCGCCAGCTCGGCGTTGACCTTGGTCCAGTGCTTCTGGCTGTCGGGCACGTCGTCCTCGGCGAAGATCGCCTCGACCGGGCACTCCGCGACGCAAAGCGTGCAGTCGATGCACTCGTCCGGGTCGATGACCAGCATGTTCGGCCCCTCGCGGAAGCAATCCACGGGACATACATCAACGCAATCGGTATACTTGCATTTGATGCAGGTCTCGGTAACTACGTAAGTCATAGTATTCCTTCGGTATTTCGTGCTGCTTGCAATTGCGGGAAAAGGCCACATTTTAGCAGAGGTGAGGAGCAGCCAATCGCGGCGGCGGCGGACCTTGGCCCTTTGCAAAAGAGGGGGATTTTGGTTAGCATAGCTTCCGCTAGCCCCTGAGCCACGCTTTTCCTGTGGCGATTTCCTGTCGATTCCCGAAGGCAAGAGTTTCATGACCGAGCATATTCAATACGTGACTGACGAAACGTTCGGCCCCGAGGTGCTGCGGTCGTCCACGCCGGTGCTGGTGGACTACTGGGCGGAGTGGTGCGGCCCGTGCAAGATGATCGCGCCCATTCTCGACGAGGTGGCAAAGGAGTATTCTGGGCGCCTCAAGGTCGCCAAGCTGAACATAGACGAGAACACGCAGACGCCGCCCAAGTACGGCATCCGCGGCATCCCGACGCTGATGCTGTTCAAGAACGGGACCGTGGAGGCGACGAAGGTCGGCGCGGTCTCCAAATCACAACTGACGGCATTTATTGACAGCCATATCTAGAACACCCACCCTTACCCGCAAGCATCCAGGCGGCCAACGCCCGGCTGCGGACCCCGACAGCGGTCCTGCTGCCGACGCCGCTTCTCCCCCTTCTTCCGCCGCATCCACCCACAAAGGGTCGCAGTTTATGCATCTATCCGATCTCAAGAGCCTCCACGTTTCCGAGCTCCTGGATATGGCCGTCAAGAACGAGGTCGACGGCGCCAACCGCATGCGCAAGCAGGAGCTGATCTTCGCGCTGCTCAAGAACCAGGCCAAGAAAGGCGAGAGCATCTACGGCGGCGGCACGCTCGAAGTCCTTCCCGACGGGTTCGGCTTCCTGCGCTCGCCCGACACTTCGTATCTCGCGGGCACCGACGACATCTACGTCTCGCCCTCCCAGATCCGGCGCTTCAATCTCCATACCGGGGACAGCATCGAGGGCGAGATCCGCACGCCCAAGGACGGCGAGCGCTACTTCGCGCTGGTCAAGGTGGACAGGGTCAACGAGGAGCCGCCCGAGAACTCGAAGAACAAGATCCTGTTCGAGAACCTCACGCCCTATCATCCGACCGAGCACATGAAGCTCGAGCGCGACATCAAGGCCGAGGAGAACATCACCGGGCGCATCATCGACATCATCGCGCCGATCGGGAAGGGCCAGCGCGGGCTGATCGTCTCGCCGCCCAAGGCCGGGAAGACGGTGCTGATGCAGCACATCGCGCACGCGATCACCGCCAACCACCCCGCCGTGGTCCTGATCGTGCTGCTGATCGACGAGCGCCCCGAGGAAGTGACCGAGATGATACGGTCGGTGAAGGGCGAGGTCGTGTCCTCCACCTTCGACGAGCCCGCCTCGCGCCACGTGCAGGTCGCCGAGATGGTGATCGAGAAGGCGAAGCGGCTCGTCGAGCACAAGAAGGACGTCGTGATCCTGCTCGATTCCATCACGCGGCTTGCCCGCGCCTACAACACCGTGGTGCCCGCATCCGGCAAGGTGCTCACCGGCGGTGTGGACGCGAACGCTCTGCAGCGCCCGAAGCGGTTCTTCGGCGCGGCGCGCAACGTCGAGGAAGGCGGCTCTCTCACCATACTCGCTACCGCGCTCATCGACACCGGCAGCCGCATGGACGATGTGATCTACGAGGAGTTCAAAGGCACCGGCAACATGGAAATCCACCTCGATCGCCGCATGTACGAGAAGCGGATCTTTCCGGCGATCAACGTGAACCGCTCCGGCACCCGCCGCGAGGAGCTGCTCATCAAGCAGGACGTCCTGCAGAAGATCTGGGTTTTGCGCAAGGTGCTCTACCCGATGGACGAGCTGGAGGCGACGGAATTCCTGCTCGACAAGGTCCGGGCGACGAAAGGCAATGCCGATTTTTTCGACTCGATGAGACGCGGTTAGCGCAATTCCCTCGTAACACTCTGGACAAACGCTCTGGAACGAAAAAATCATGGCCATCTCCGGGGTCGCATCCCCGCGCGCATCGCGCACGTTACGAGTTCCGAGTTCAAAGTTCCACGTTCGAAGATCTGGATCGCGCCACCTTGAACCTTGAACCTTGAACCTGGAACCCGAAACTCGGGATCCTAGTGGGATCCCCGTAGCGGGACACGAGCCATGACCGGCACAGTACGCGCGCTGACGGCAATAGTTGGAGCGCTCCTGGTTCTCGCCGGCTGCGCCTCGACGCCGCAAGCCTCCGACGAACGCGACGCGGAGGCGAAGCGGTTCCTTACCCACCCGAACGCGGCCACGATCTACGTCTATCGCGGCGACATCCCCACGCTCGAGGGGGACTCCGTGCTGGTCATCAATGGGCGGCTCATCGGCGCGACACTGCCGGGAACGTTCTTCCGCGTGGACGTGCGTGCGGGTGTGAACGTAATCGAGGGTGCCTACGCCGACGTCGGGCGCATGACGCTGCACACCCACTCCGGGGGGCTGTACCTCGTGTCGCTCACCGTTGCGGCCGGGCACTCGCACTTCGCGCTGGTCTCCCCGGAGCGCGGCAAGCAGGCGGTGCTCGCCTGCTGCGCGCTGCTCGAAAACTGGGCGCCGGGCCAGCGGCCCCTGCTCCGCTGACGCTCCGCGTTCAAGGTTCAAGGTTCAAGGTTCAAGGTTTGAGCTGGCACTTTGAACTTTGAACTTGGAACCTTGAACGAGGCGCCACCGGCCGGCGCGGGCGCTTGCCAGCCAGGCGCCATCGGTGGATAATGCGCGACTTTCTCTCGGAGTCCAGCGGCAAGGAGGCCGTATGAAACCGAAGATCCATCCTGAATACCGGACCATCACGGTCACCTGCAGCTGCGGAAACACCTGGGATACGCGTTCCACGTTGGGGCGCGACCTGCACGTCGAGGTGTGCTCCGTGTGCCACCCCTTCTATACGGGCAAGCAGAAGATCGTGGACACGGCGGGGCGCGTCGAAAAGTTCCGCCAGAAATACGCGCGCAAGCCGGCAGCGGCCAAGGACAAATCGGCCACGACCTGAACGTCACGGAAGCCGCAGAAAAAGGGCAGCCTCGGCTGCCCTTTTTGTTTTTCCGGCGCGACCCTCGCACCCGTCACTCGTCAGTCGTCACGCTCCTCTCAATAGGCCGCGACGCAGCCGTCGGAGCGCGGGTCGGCGCCGCCTTCGAGCACGCCGTCGGGATGGCGCACGATCGCCCCGGCGTGCCCCATCGCCTCGTCGTAATCGGCGAGGATCTCGATTTCGTGGCCATGCGTTCCGAGCGCGGAAAGCACTCCGGCCGGAAAGCGCGATTCGAGCTTGAGGGTGTCGCTCGCCCGGCCCCACGTGCGCCCGAGCAGCCAGCGCGGCGCCGCGACCGCGGATTGCGGGTCCATCCCGAACACCGCGATGCGGGTGAAGACGGCAGCCTGCGTCTGCGGCTGTCCGTCACCGCCCATCGTGCCGTAAATCATGGTCCGGCCGCCGCGGAACAGCGCGAGCGCCGGATTGAGCGTGTGAAAGGGCTTGCACCCCGGGCGAAGGCCGTTCAGCGCCGAGCGATCGAGCGCGAAACTGCAGCCGCGATTCTGCCAGTTGATGCCGGTCTCGTCGAGCACGACGCCGGACCCGAACTCGTGGTAGATGCTCTGGATCATGCTCACCGCGCGCCCGGCCCCGTCCATCACTCCCATCCACACCGTGTCCGCAGGCATGCTGCCGGCGCCCCATGGCGCGGCGCGCGCGCGGTCCACTTTCGCCGCGAGCTCTCGGATGCGCGAGGGCGCGAGCAGGTCCTGCGCCTGCACCGTCATGTACCTCGGATCCGTGAGGTAGCGATCGCGGATCGCGAACGCCTGCTTGGTGGCCTCCACCGTCAGATGCACGTAGTCCGCGCTGGCAGGGCCGGTCATGCCGACCTCGAGCGCATCGAGCATGCCGAGGATCAGCAATGACACCAGCCCCTGGGTCGGAGGAGGCATGTTATAGAGCGTGCCGAGCGGGTGCTCGAGGACGAGCGGCGCGACGAGCTTCGCGCGATGCCGCTTCAGGTCATCGAGCACGAGCGGGCTGCCCACCGACGCGAGATCACGCGCGATCGCCTTGGCGATCCGGCCCCGATAAAAATCGTCGAGCCCTGCCCGGGCAAGCCGCCCGAGCGTTGCCGCCATGCGCGGCTGCTTGAATACACTGGCCGCGGCGGGCGCCGCGCCGCCGGGCATGAACGTCGCGCGGAATCCCGGCTGCGACTCCAGCTCCACGCGCTTCGCCTCGGTGTTCACCGCCTGGCTCGCGGTCACCGCGATCCCGTGCCCGGCGTAGTGAATGGCATCGGCGAGCAAGCGCTTCAACGGCAACCTGCCGCCCCACTTGCGCGACAGCGAGTGCGCCAGCGCCCAGCCGGAGACGGTGCCCGCCACCGTGTTCGCCGCGACGGCGCCCCGGTGCGGAATCGCCTCCATGATGCCGCGTGCTGCGTACCACTCGATCGAGGCCGCGCGCGCGGCTGCGCCGCAGGCGTCGATTCCCCGCGGCGCGCGGCGCGGCGCATGAATGAGCCAGAACGAGTCGCCGCCGATCCCGTTCATGTGCGGATACGCGACCGCGATCGTCGCCGCGGCCGAGATCATCGCTTCCAGCGCGTTGCCGCCTTCGCGCAACACTGCGAGCGCCGACTGCGAGGCGAGCGCGTGGGGCGCGACCGCCATGCCGCGCGTGCCGCGGGTCGATTGGGTCATCCCCGGATTCTACGCGACGCCCCGCGCGTGTTGAATGGAGTCGTGTTGCAGCCGTGCGCCGCGTTCCAGATTACCAGCCGATCACTTTCGGCAGCCACAGCGCGATCGTCGGATAGAAGAACAGCAGCGCCACTCCGATCAGCTGTATGGCGATGAAGGGCATTACGCCGAGGTACATGTCGCGCGTGGTGACTTCCGGAGGCGCGACCCCGCGCAGGAAGAACAGCGCCCAGCCGAACGGCGGGGTCAGGAACGAAGTCTGCAGGTTCACGCAGATCAGCATCGCAAGCCAGACGATGTCCACGTTCTGCTGCACGAACACCGGCAGGAACAGCGGTACCGCGATGTAGCTGATCTCGATCCACTCGATGAAGAAGCCGAGCACGAAGATGAGCAGCATCAGGAACCAGATGTCCGCGTTCACGCCGCCCGGCAGCAGCCTGAACATGTCGTGAATCAGGTCCTCGCCACGCAGCCCGCGGAAGGCGAGTGCGAAGACCTGCGCGCAGATCAGGATGAACATCACCATCGCCGTGATCCGGGTGGTGGTCTCGACCGTTTCCCTGAGCACGCGCAAGGACATGCGACCCGCGAACGCGGTCACCACGATCGAACCGAGCGCGCCCATCGAGGCGGCTTCCGTCGGTGCGGCCACGCCAGCGATGATGGATCCGAGCACGGAGAGTATCAGGGCCACCGGCGGCAGCACGACCTTGACGAACCGCATCCACAACTCGGCGCGCGGCATGGCCTCCCGTTCCTTCCTGGGAATGACGGGCATCAGGTCCGGGCGGGTCATCCCGAGGATCACGATATAGGTGCAGTAGAGCGCCGCGAGCATCAGCCCCGGCATCACCGCTGCCGCGAACAGCGTGCCGACGGAAAGCTGAAGGATGTCGGAGAGCAGGATCAGAATGAGGCTCGGGGGTATGATCTGGCCGAGCGTGCCCGAGGCGCAGATCGCTCCGCACGCAACACCCGGGTTGTAGCCGCGCCTGAGCAGGGTCGGCAGCGTGAGCAGGCCCAGCGTGGTCACGGTCGCGCCCACGATCCCGGTGGTGGCGCCCATCAGCACCCCGACGCCGATGATGCCGAGCGCCATGCCGCCCCGGAACTTGCCCGCGAGATGCCCCACCACGTCGAGCAGCTCCTCCGCGAGGCGCGACTTCTCCAGCATCACGCCCATGAAGATGAAAAGCGGGAAGGCGAGCCACTGGTAGTTGGTCACCACGCCGTAAATGCGCGCGGGCACGAGGTTGAACAGCCCCCCGCCGAAGCCGAGAAAGCCGAACACGAATCCCGAGGTGGCGAGCGTGATCCCCACCGGCACGCCCGCCAGCAGCAACGCGAAGAATCCCGCGAGCATCAGCAGCGCAAGGATCTCGTTGGCGCTCACCGAAGGGGCTTTATCAGCTTCTCGATGCAGCCGATCGCATTCGCGACGCCCTGCAGCAGCAGCAGCGCGAAGCCCACCGGGATCAGGCCCTTGATGAAATAGCGGTGCGGGATGCCCCCGGGATCGGGCGAGCCCTCGTCAATCACATACGACTGCTGCACGTAATTGAGCGAGAACCAGATGATGAGCACCGACACCGCGATGGTGAGCAGCGCCGAGACGAGATCCACGGCGAGCTTCGTGCGGCTGGAGAATCTTCCGTAGACGATGTCCACCCGCACATGCTCGCCGTGGCGCAGCGTGTAGGACATGCCGAAGAGTATGAGCGGCACGAGCAGGTGCCATTCGAGCTCCTGCGCCCAGACCGAGCCCGCGCTGAAGGAATAGCGCAGCAGCACGTTGGCCGCCATCAGCAGCACGATGGCAAGCGCGACCCACGACGTGCACGCGCCTACGACGTCGATGAAGCGCTCGATGCCGGCGCGCGCGCCGCGGGCCGCGCGCGCGCCCGGCTGGAGCCCCGGATCAGGCACCGCGGATCTTGCTGTGGTAGACCGCCTCGCTGTAGCCCGCCCATGCGTCGTACTTCGCCTTGTAGGCCATGTACGACTGGTGCACCTTCTTCGTCACCGGGTCCTTGGCAACCGCCTCCTCGAGCACCTTCCTGGTTGCCGCGCGCAGCTGCTTCACCACCTCATCGGGCAGCGTTCTGGTGAGCACGCCCTGGTTCTTGATGAGATCCTCCATCGCCTCCGCATTGGTGCGCTGGCACCATGCTTCGCTGATCACGTTGCACGCGGCGCAGGCGTTCTCGACGATTGCCTGCAGGTCCTTCGGCACCTTCTGCCACACCGCACGGTTGATGAGGAGTTCCGAAACCGTCGCAGTCTCGTGCCAGCCCGTCGTGTAGTAGTACTTGGCGGCCTTTTGCAGGCCGAGACGGCGATCCTGGTAGGGGCCGACGAACTCCGCCGCGTCGATCACGCCGCGCTCGAGCGCGGGGAAGATCTCGCCACCCGGGAGCAGCTTCACGTCCACGCCGAGCGTCGAGTACACCTTGCCGGCAAGGCCCGGTATGCGCATCTTCAGGCCGTTGAAGTCCTTGATCGACTTGATCTCCTTGCGAAACCAGCCGGTCATCTGCACCCCGGTGTTGCCGCACGGAAACGCGACCATGCCAAACGGCGCGTAGACCTCGTGCCACAGCGGAATTCCGCCGCCGTCGTAGAGCCAGCCGTTCATTCCCTGGAAATTGAGCCCGAACGGCACCGCGGTGAAATACTGCGCCGCGAACGTCTTGCCGGTCCAGAAGTAGCTGTTCGCGTGGTTCATCTCGACCGTGCCTGCGCGCACGGCGTCGAAGCCTTCGAGCGCCGGGATCAGCTCGCCCGCGCCGTAGACCGTAATCTTGATCCTCCCGTTGGACATGGCCTCGATGCGCCTCGCGAGGTCGGTGGCGCTCCCGGGCCCGTCCATGTAGAACGGCGCGCCCTTCGGATAGGCGCTCGTCATCTTCCAGTTGAACGTCTGCTGCGCGCGCGCGATCATCGGGAAGCCGGCGATCGCTGCGCCGGTCGCTGCAACTGCCCCGCCTTTCAGGAATTTTCTGCGGCCGCTGCTCATGGGAGTTCTCCTCTCTGGGTTGATGTAGGGAGCGCGGTCCACCCTACTCCCAAACCACCACGGGAGGCAACGACCCCGCGCAACGGGCCGTTGCGGATTGCGGTGCGCGATGCGCCGCAACAAAAAGCGCCGGACGAACGGTGGCGTTCCGTCCGTTCGATCCCGCGCACTTGAATCGGCATCGGACGCCCCAAGGCGCGCCGATGTCCGCGGCCTCTGAACCGTGATCGCTAGCGCAAGCGCCGTGGAGTCGGCCGCCCGCGCCCGTCCCGCACCACCGTTCCGGAGACCGAGGCCAGGCGCGTCTAATAAGTCTTGTACGGCAAGTACTTGCCGCTCATGACGATCTTCACCCGGTCGCCCTTGGGATCGGGCTCGCGCGTGAGATCCATCTTGAAGTCGATCGCGCTCATGATGCCGTCGCCGAACTCCTCGTGGATCAGCGCCTTGAAGGTCGTGCCGTAGATCATCACCAGCTCGTAGAAGCGGTAGATGAGCGGATCGGTCGGCACCGCGCTCTCGAGCGAGCCCTTGTACGGCACCTGCTGCAGCAGCAGCACCGCGTATTCGGGCAGCCCCAGGAGTTTTCCGGCGGTCTCGGCCTGTTCCTTCGTCATCTGCATCTGGCCCAGCAGCGCGGCGGTGGTCCACTCTTTGCTCTGTCCGATCGCTTTGGCGATCGCGGCCCACGTGAGGCCCTTCTGGATCCGCGCCATCACCACCATCTCTGTGACGTCGGCGCGCGTCATCGGTTTCGTCATGCTCGCCGCGGCAAGCAGCGCTTCGGGTGCGTCGGGCTTGGTCATCGGTGTCTCCTTTGGGTTGAGGTTTACTTCACCACCGCCACCAGCGGCTTCGCGGCCGTCGGCGGGCGGGCGGGAATGCTGTGCTCGGGCGCGGGGGAATCCCCGGCGAGGCCGGGCCGGACCAGCGGCGGATGGCGCGGGTCGTAGCCCGAGGCCGCGCTCTCCTCGTCGAAGGCGCGCGAGCGGTCCACCAGGAACTCGATCAGGTGGTTGCGGATGCGGTAGTAATGCGGGTGGCGGTGCATGTCGTGCCGGTTGCGGTTGCGCGGCAGCGTGTTCACCACGATCTCCGCGATCTTCGCGTTCGGCGCGTTCGTCATGAGAATGATCCTGTCCGCGAGCAAAATCGCTTCGTCCACGTCGTGCGTGATCATGAATACAGTCTGGGACGTCTCGGCGCAGATCCGAAGCGCCTCTTCCTGCAGCATGCCGCGCGTGAGCGCGTCGAGCGCGGAGAAGGGCTCGTCCATCAGCAGCATCTTCGGCTGAATGGCAAGCGCGCGCGCGATCCCCACCCGCTGCTTCATGCCGCCCGAGAGCTCGGCCGGGCGCTTGTTCTCCGCCCCGGCAAGTGTAACGAGGTCGATGTACTTCTGGCAATGGGCGCGCACCCGGGCGCGGTCCCAGTCGCGCCAGCGCGAGCTCACCGCGAAGCCCACGTTGCCCATCACCGTAAGCCAGGGCATGAGCGCGTGGCTCTGGAAGATGACGGCACGGTCCAGGCTCGGCCCGCTGATCTCCCGCCCGCCGACGAACACGTAGCCGTCGGTAGCGGGCTCGAGTCCGGCGAGGATATTCAATATGGTGGTCTTGCCGCAGCCGGAGTGGCCGATCAGGCACACGAACTCGCCGGGCTCGATCGAGAAATGGATGTTCTCGAACACCGTGGCGTGCGCGCCGTCCCGTCCCGCGAAGCGCTTCGCGAGGCCTTCGACGCGGATCAGCGGATCGCTCATGGCTTCAACGGCGTGAATGGGGAATGGGGAATCGGGAATGGTGACAACCCCGGCACGGCGGCCCAGCTGACCATTTCCCATTTCCTGTTTCCCATTTCCGTCATTCAGGAAAGGTCACGAGCTTGGTGAGGCGCGCGAGCATCTGGTCGAGCACCATCCCGACGAGCCCGATCGCGAGGATCGCGGCGAGGATGTTGGTGATCGAGAGGTTGTTCCACTCGTTCCACACGAAATAGCCGATGCCGGTGCCGCCGACCAGCATCTCGGCCGCCACGATTACGAGCCAGGCGATGCCGATGGAGATGCGCATCCCGGTCATGATGGTGGGCGCCGCGGCCGGCAGGATCACGCGGAACGCCTTGCGCACCGGGCCCACCTCGAGGGTCTTCGCGACATTGAGCCATTCGCGGCGCACGCTCGCCACCCCGAAAGCGGTGTTGATGAGCATCGGCCACAGCGAGCAGATGAAGATCACGAACACCGCCGAGATCGAGCTGTCCTTGAGGGTGAACAGCGCGAGCGGCATCCACGCGAGCGGCGAGATCGGCTTCAGCACCTGGATGAAGGGATCGAGCGCGCGGTACACGGTGGGCGACATGCCGATCAGGAAGCCCACCGGGACCGCCACGAGCGCCGCGAGGAAGTAGCCCGCGAGCACGCGCGCCAGCGAATAGGCGAGCTGGACACCCACGCCCTTGTCGTTGGGGCCGCGGTCGTAGAACGGCTCTTTCAGATGCTGCCAGAGCTTGGCTCCGAGGTCGGCCGGCGAGGGAAACGCGGTCTTCTGGCCGGTGGCGGCGGCTGCGCCCACGAGCTTCGCGTACTCGGCGTCCACTACCTGCTGACCGGCGGTGGGCAGCGTCGCCGCGTGCCACACCCCGAGGAACAGCAGCAACAGCAGCACCGAGAGCGCGGGCGCCGCCCATCGGCTCGCGCGCCCCATCTACGGCGCCGCCTCTGAAAAGGTGACCGTCATGTGCGCGGCTCCGTGTCGGCGGCGTGCGGCGATTCGCCTTGGTCGCATCCGCGCTAGCACCGCGCAGGGTACGCGCTCCGAGTTCAAGGTTCCGCGCTCGAGTCCCCGGAACCCGCAAACCTGCGCTTGGGAAATTGAACCCGAAACCCGGAACTCTGAACCCAGAACTCTTCCCGGGGCCCTTGCTCCCTGGCTCACGCCGCCCTCCTGATCGGAAAGCTCGCGATGTAGCGCTCGGGGCTCGCGGGATCGAACTCCTTCTTCATCACCGCAAATTTCTTCGTCGTGGTGACGGGCGGGGTGAGTCCCACCTCCTTCATGAGCCTTGCCGCGTCGGTGGCAAGGAACACCTCGCGCGCGACTCGTTCGTAGTTCACGTCGCCCTTCAGCTGCCCCCAGCGCTTCATCTGCGTGAGGATCCACACTGCGAACGAATGCCACGGGAACGGATCGAAGTCGATGCGATCCGGCACCTTGCGCACGTTGCCGAGCCCGTCAGCGAACGTTCCGGTGAGCACCTGCTCGACCACGGTCACCGGCTGGTTGAGATAGTTCGCCGGCGCGATCGCCGCGGCGATCTCCTTGCGGTTCTCGGACTTCCGGGCATAGGCGGTCGCATCGAGGATCGCTTTCAGCAGCGCGTGGTAGGTGTTCGGCAGCTCGGTGACGAACTCCTTGCTCGCGGCAAAGGCGCAGCACGGGTGCCCCTCCCAGATGTCCTTCGAGAGCGTGTGGATGAAGCCCACACCGTCGTAGACCGCGCGCTGGTTCACCGGATCGGGCGCAAGAAAGCCGTCGATGTTGTCCGCGCGCATGTTGGCCACCATCTCGGGCGGCGGGACCGCGCGGATCTGGATGTCGCGATCGGGGTCGAGCCCGAACTCCGCGACGTAGTAGCGCAGCAGGTAGTTGTGCATCGAGTAGTCGAAGGGCACGGCAAACTTGAAACCCTTCCATGTCTTCGGGTCGCGCCGGTCCTTGTGCTTGATCGCGAGCGTGATCGCCTGCCCGTTGATGTTCTCGACCGCCGGCATGGTGTAGGGAACCGGAGTCGCGCCCGCGCCCAGCGTGATCGCGAGCGGCATGGGCGAGAGCATGTGCGCGGCGTCGTATTCCTTGTTGAGCGTCTTGTCGCGGATCACCGCCCAGCCCGCGGTCTTCACCACCTCGACGTCGAGCCCGTGCCGGGAGTAGAAGCCCATGGGGTGCGCCATGATGATGGGGGTGGCGCAGGTGATCGGGATGAAGCCCACCTTGAGCTTCGACTTCTCGATCCTGCCCTTCTGCTGGGCGAAGGCCTCCTTCGCCGCGCCGAGCGGAAACAGGCTCGAGACCGCGGCGAGCGCCGTGCCGGACCCGACCGCCCGGATGAAGCGCCGGCGCGTCTCGTCGTGCGGGAACAGCGCGCGCATGACCGCGCCTTCGACCGCCCGTCCGGCGAGCGCGGCGGAATCGGCGCGCGCGGTGTCGGCCGCGTGCTCGCTTTGCGTGGCATGGCGGCCGCAGCTGCAGCCGTGAATGAGCGTTGCTTCGGAACGGAACGGATCATCGAACGCGGACATCGCCATCTCCTTGTGAGAGTTGATGCCTGCGTTACTGCACGATGCATACCAGATCGGCCTGCGACACAGCGCGGGCCGACAAAGAGACCATTAACAACCTGATTTGCTTGAAGTATCGGTGGATATCCCGGCGGCCTGCCCTTGATTGCCGCCGGTACACCAGCGGCAATCATGCACGTTATTAGTGCAGGGTGCACCGCTTTCGCGCCTCTTTTTTGGTCGCAGTAGAATTTGTCCATGACACCGAACGCTTCGTCCCGGATCACCGCGCTGCTGCTTGCGCTCGCGCTCACGAACTGCGCGCAGAATCCCGTCACCGGCCAGCAGAACCTCGTGCTGATGTCCGAATCGCAGGAGATCACGACCGGCCGCCGCGAGGATCCCAAGGTGCGCCAGGAGTACGGCGTCTACGAGAACGCGCCGCTCCAGCAGTACGTGAACGAGATCGGCCAGCGCCTGGCGCGCGCGAGCCACCGGCCGAACCTCGAATACCAGTTTCTGGTCGTGGACTCGCCGGACGTGAATGCGTTCGCGCTGCCCGGCGGCTATATCTATATCACCCGCGGCATCCTCGCCTACCTCAACTCCGAGGCCGAGCTCGCCGCGGTGCTGGGCCACGAGCTCGGCCACGTCACGGCGCGCCATTCGGTACAGCAGATCTCGGCGGCTACGGCCGCCAGTGTCGGTGCGGCGATCCTGCAGATCTTCGTGCCCGAAACGCGCGGCATCGTGGGCGACAATCTCATCAACGTCCTGGGCGGGGCCCTGCTCGCGGGCTACGGGCGCGAGCACGAGCTCGAAGCCGATCGTCTCGGCGCCGAGTATCTCGCGCGCACCGGCTACGATCCGCAGGCCATGGTGAAAGTGGTGGGCGTGCTGAAAAACCAGGAACTGTTCGACGCAGAGGTCGCCAAGGCAGAGGGCCGCCAACCGCGCCGCTATCACGGCCTGTTCGCGACACACCCCGACAGCGACACGCGGTTGCAGCAGGTGGTGGGCGAGGCCGCGCGTTTCAAGCAGGCAACCACGCGCACCGGGCAGGAGGAATTCCTGCGCCGGGCCGACCGCATGATCTTCGGCGACAGCCCGAGCCAGGGCGTGGTGCGCAACAACCACCTCTACCACGCGGAGCTTGGGCTCGCAATGCGGTTCCCGGCGGGGTGGCGCGTGCAGAACCGGCCGCAGAACGTCCAGGCGGTCAGCCCCAACGCGGAAGCGCTGATCGACCTGCGCATCGCCGGCCCGGCGAAGGGCACCCCGTCGGAGGTGCTGCGCAAATTCGTGCGCCTGCCTTTCGGGTCGGAAGTGACGTCCACGACCGTCGGGGGGCTGCCCGCCGCAGTCGCGAACACGAGCATCGGCGGCAAGCCGACGCGCGTCGTTTCGGTATTTCTCGGGAAGTTCGCGTACCTCATCGGCGCACAAGCGCGCTCGCAGCCCGCGTTCAGCCAGCACCAGGCCGAGATCAACGCTTCGCTCATGAGCTTCCACGCGATCACGGCCGAGGAGCGCGCGCTTGCCCGTCCGCTGCGCATGCGCGTGATTTCCGCCGACGCCGGCCTCACGTTCGCCGAGCTGGCGCGCCGATCCCCGCTCGGCAAGTTTGCCGAGGGCCATTTGCGCGTGATCAACGGACTCTATCCCCGGGGCGAGCCGGTTGCCGGCCAGCCGGTGAAGATCGTCGAATAATCGCGCGGGCGGCTTTCGCTCGCCGTGCGCGCGATGCGATAATCGCGCCTGAAGAAGAACAAGCAGACGAAATGCGCACGTTCCGCGAGCCCTGCGGGGGCTTCCACCGATGATTTCGCAGCGCAGCCTGCTCGTCGCCATTTTTTGCGCAGCCTGGATCATGCCCGGGCTCATCGGGCACGATCCGTGGAAGCCCGATGAAGCCTTCACCTTCGGGGTCGTCTACGAAATTCTCCGTGGCGGGTCGTGGATCGTGCCGACGCTCGCGGGCGAGCCGTTTCTCGGGGAGCCGCCGCTCTATCACCTGACTGCCGCGGCAAGCGCGCTCGTCTTTTCCTCGATCCTGCCGCTGCACGATGCGGCCCGGCTCGCAACCGGCTTCTGGATGGCGATCACGTTCGCCTTCACCGCGATCACCGGGCGCGAGTTCTACGGCAAGCGCTACGGCGCGGTCTCGGCGCTGCTGCTGCTCGGCTGCTTCGGGCTCGTCATGCGCAGCCATCAGCTCATCTCCGACGTGGCGCTGCTCGCGGGCTTCGCCATCGCCTACTACGGTTTCGCGCTGGCACTGCGCCGCGGCGCGCCAGGAGGCTTCTGGATCGGAACCGGCATCGGCGCGGCCTTCCTCGCGAACGGTGTGCTCGGTCCCGCGATCTTGGTGCTCATTGCGCTGCTGCTGCCGGTCGTGTCGAGCCACTGGCGCAACCGCGGCTACGCGATGGCGCTGGCGGTGGCGGGTGTCGCCGCGGCCCCGTGGCTCGCAATCTGGCCGCTGCTCCTCTATCAGCATTCGGGCACGCTGCTCGAAGCGTGGTTCTGGCAGGCGAACGTCGGGCGCTACTTCGGCACGGCCGGCCGCGGCCCCGAGAGCGTCACCGCGCATTACCTGCGCATCCTGCCTTGGTACGCGTGGCCCGTGTGGCCGCTTGCGCTCTGGGTGCTGTGGCGCGAGCGCCTGGGCGGGCTGTACAAACCGGCCATCGTGCTGCCGCTCGCAGGATTTGCCGTGACCCTGGCGGTGCTCTCCGGCACGGCCGACGCGCGCGAACTCTATGCGTTGCCCCTGCTGCTTCCGCTGTCGCTCCTGGCGGTGCCAGCGCCCGAGACGCTGCGCCGTGGCGCCGCGCAGGCGTGGTACTGGTTCAGCGCGATGGTGTTTACCTTTTTCCTGCTGGTGTTCTGGTTCTACTGGAGCGGGCTCGAGCTGGGCGTCCCCGCGCGGCTGCACGAGCACCTGCACCGCATGCGACCCGGATACGATCCGGGCTTCCGCTCTCTGCCCTTCGCGCTCGGCCTCGCCTACACGCTCGCGTGGTTCGGCGTGCTGTTGTCGTTCAAGCGCAGCTCGGTGCGGCCGGTCGTCGTGTGGGCCGCCGGCATGACCGCCGCCTGGGCGCTGCTCGCCATCCTGTTCGTCGGGTGGGCGGACAACGCGAAGAGCTACCGCTCGATGATCGTGTCCATGCAGCAGGCCCTGCCCAAGAAATACGACTGCATCTCGAGCAAGGACCTGGGCGAGCCGCAGCGTGCGCTGCTTCATTACTTCGCGGGCATCATCACCTATCGCGACGAGGTGCCGGACCGGCGCCGGCGTTGCGAGCTACTGCTGGTGCAGGGCAGGCCGCACCAGGAGCTCGCGCCAAGCGACCCGTGGCGCAAGATCTGGGAAGGCGCGCGCCCGGGCGACAAGGACGAGCGCTATCGCCTCTATCAGAGGCGGTAAGCCGTAAGCAGTCAGCGGTGAGCGGGGAACTTCAAGAACAGCAGTAAGCAGGGAGCGGTGGGCAGTGAGCGGGAACTTCCGGTAACAGGCAAGTCCAATCTTACCGCTTACCGCTTACCGCTTACCGCTTACCGCTCACGACAACAGGTTCCATGAACGACTCGATCCAGCGCTTCCTGTTCGAGCACGCCCCGATCCGCGGCGAGATCGCGCGCCTCGACGAGACCTGGCGCGCCGTGCTCGACCGCCACGACTATCCGCCGGCGCTGCGCTCCCTGCTCGGTGAAATGATAGCCGCGGCGGCGCTGCTCGCGGCGACGATCAAGTTCGACGGCTCGATGATCATGCAGATGCAGGGCGAAAGCCCCGCGCGGCTGCTCGTGGTCGAGTGCACCAGCGAGTACACCATGCGCGCGACCGCGAAGTGGGCCGGGGAGATCGGGTCCGCGCAACTGCCCGATCTGCTCTTCGCGGGCCGGTTCGCGATCACGCTCGCCGCGCGCGACGGCCAGCAGAACTACCAGGGCATCGTGCAGGTCGAAGGCGGGACCGTGGCCGGGATACTCGAGCATTACATGCGTCATTCCGAGCAGCTTGACACGCGTATCTGGCTCGCAACCGACGGCACGCGCGCCGCGGGACTGTTGCTGCAGAAGCTCCCGCAGCAAGCGCGCGACGCCGACAGCTGGCAGCGCGCCCAGCGCCTGGCAGAGACGGTCACCGAGGCCGAGTTGCTCGGGCTCCCCGGACCATCGCTGCTGCGCCGCCTCTACCGGGAAGAAGACGTGCGCGTGTTCGAGCCGCGCCCGGTACGCTTCGGCTGCCCGTGCTCGCGCGAGCGCGTGGCAAGCATGCTGCGTATGCTGGGGGACGCCGAGGTGCGCGAGATCCTCGCCGAGCGCGGCGCGGTGGACGTCACCTGCGAATTCTGCAACAAGGCCTACCGCTTCGACCGCGCGGAAACCGAACGGGCATTCGCCACGGACTCCCCGGGCGCACGCACGCAGCACTAACCGCGGTGCGGGGTTCCAAGTTTCGGGTTTGGGGTTTCGGGTTTAAGGTTCCAGGTTCGCGGAAACAAGATCAATCGCGAACGCGCCGCTCGTAACTCGAAACCGCGCACATCGCGCGTCATGCTGTGGCGCACAAATTTCTCGACAGAGGCGCCGAGGCGGCGTAAAATTAGCCTTCCCTGCCGGTGCCGTATGTCGGGCAACCAGCGAATTAATCCTTATAGCATCAAAGACTTAAGGAGAACCCCATGGGTAATGGACGCGAAATAGTGGTGCTCGCTGGCGTGCGTACGGCGATTGGCGAATACGGCGGCGCACTGAAGGACATCGCGCCGACGGAACTCGCCGCGCAGGTCGTGCGCGAGGCGGTCAAGCGCGCCAAGCTGGAGGCGAAGGAAGTCGGCGCATGCGTGCTGGGCAACGTGATCCATACGGAGCCGAAGGACATGTACTTCTCGCGCGTCGCCGCCATCAAAGGCGGGCTGCCGCAGGATGCCACCGCGCTCACTGTGAACCGCCTGTGCGGCAGCGGATTGCAGGCGATCGTCTCCGCGGCGCAGTCCATCATGCTGAACGACGCCGATGTCGCGGTCGGCGGCGGAGCGGAGTCGATGAGCCGCGGCGCCTACATCCTGCCCACGCTGCGCTGGGGCCAGCGCATGAGCGACGGCGGCGTGGTGGACATGATGGTGGGGGCGCTCACCGATCCCTTTGACACCGTGCACATGGGCATCACCGCCGAGAACATCGCGGAGAAGTGGAAGATCAGCCGCGAGCAACAGGACGAATTCTCCGTGGAAAGTCACCGCCGCGCGATCAACGCGATCGAAAAAGGTTATTTCAAGGACCAGATCCTCCCGATCGAGCTGAAGACCCGCAAGGGCACGACGGTGTTCGACCGGGACGAGCATCCGCGCGCCGACGCGAGCGTGGAAGGCCTCGCCAAGCTGCGCGCCGTGTTCAAGAAGGACGGCACGGTGACCGCGGGCAACGCGTCCGGCATCAACGACGGTGCCGCGGCTGTGGTGCTGATGGAGCGCGCGGCCGCGGAAAAGAGGGGCCTGAAACCGATGGCGCGGCTCGTGTCCTACGGGCTGGCGGGCGTGGATCCCAAGTACATGGGCATCGGTCCGGTTCCAGCCTCCAAGCAGGCGCTGGAGCGCGCGGGACTCAAGGTCGAGCAGATGGACGTGATCGAGTCGAACGAGGCGTTCGCCGTGCAGGCCCTGGCGGTCTCGGGCGACCTCAAGTTCGATTCCAAGAAAGCCAACCCCAACGGCGGCGCGGTGGGTCTAGGTCACCCGATCGGCGCGACCGGCGCCGTGCTCACGGTCAAGGCGCTCTACGAGCTGCAGCGCACGGGCGGCCGCTACGCCCTGGTCACGATGTGCATCGGAGGCGGCCAGGGCATCGCCGCCGTCTTCGAGCGGCTGCACTGAGGTGCGGGATTGAGGATTGAGGACTGAGCACTGAATCGGGGCGCTGCGGCGCCCCTTCTTTTTCGCCCCCCGCAATCCTCAATCCTCAATCCTCAATCCTCGATCCTCAATCCTGTCTCTCAGCTGCGCCAGCTCGCCCAGGCACAGGTGCGTGAATGCAAGCGCGCCCAGTACCGGAACCGCCAGGTTCACGAACGGCACCCAGTACAAAGCCCCCAGCAGGACCCCGAGCCCAAAGAACCGTCCGCGCGCGCGCGCGACGATGCTGGCGTATTCCGCCGCCGTCGCGTGCTCCGCGAGCGCGTCGTAGCGGAACATGCGCTGATTGAAATGCGCCGCAAGGAGCAACGGCGCGAGCAGCGCGCCAATCCCCGTCAGCCACAGCGGAAGCGTGATCAGCCATAGCACCACGAACACGGCGATCGCGGCCGCGGCGTTGGCCAGGCTGCCCGCCACGGTACCGCCTCTGCGCGGCTCGAGCCGCGGGAAATGGCGCTTGCCGACCCACGGCACGATCACCGGCATCGCGACGAGCTCGGTGACGACGAGCGCCGTGATGAGCATGACGGGCAGAAGCAGCGCCACCGCAACGATCGTGCTGGCCCAGATAAAGACCCACGACAGGCCGAGGCTGCCCACCCAGGCGAGCCACGAGGCGCCGGCCACCCAGTCCGACACCCACCGCGCCCAGTCTCCGGCATACGTCCACACTAATGCGCCCCAGACCGCGAATGCCGCGAGCGGCGGGATGAGGATCAACACCATGATGCGCGGCTGGCGCAGGTCGCCGAGAGCACGCACGAGGGCTGTGGCCACGGGATGCACGCGGCTCCCCAGCGGCTAGCAGCCTGTCGGACTTAGGGTCCCGACAGGCTGCTCACAGCAAAACCGCCTCATGATCGGGCTTACGTTCAATGCAAAACCACCCCGGCAGGCCCCGAAAACGCGCATCGAGCCAGTCTCGGCGTCATTATTATGTTTTTGTCCTCTCGTTTTCATGAGGCGGTTTTGCAATAGGAGCTTGTCGCGCGCAAGTCCGACAAGCTCCTAGAGCACCCGCCACAGCGCGAGCAGCGCGGGCGCGAGCAGCGCTGTCGCCGCTCCGTTCAGCCCCATGGCGAGGCCGGAGAAGGCGCCGGCCTGCTCGCTCACCTGGAATGCGCGCGCTGTGCCGATGCCGTGGGCCGCGATTCCCACCGCGAATCCGCGAACGCTGTGATCGGCAATGCCGAGCGCGTCAAGGACGTATTTCGCCATCACTGCGCCGCTGATGCCGGTCAGGATCACGAGCACGGCAGTGAGCGAGGGGATGCCGCCGATCTTCTCCGCGATACCCATCGCGATCGGGGTGGTGACCGATTTCGGCGCGAGCGAGAGCAGCGTCGCGTCCGCCACGCCCAGCGCCCAGCCGATTCCGAGCACCGACACGATGGCGGTCACCGAGCCCACGACGAGCGCGCCGCCGAGCGGCACGAGCAGCGCTCGCAACTTGTCGAACTGCGCGTACAACGGCACCGCGAGCGCCACTGTCGCCGGGCCCAGCAGGAAATGCACGAACTGCGCCCCGTCGAAATAGGTCTGGTACGGCGTGCCGGAGAGCGCGAGCGTGCCGACCAGCGCGACGATCGCCAGCGCCACCGGGTTGAGCAGCGGATGGAACCCGAAGTGCCTGTAGATCGCATAGCCGCCCTGATACGCGACCAGCGTGAGCGTCAGCCAGAGCAGCGGCCTCGCCGAAAGATAGACCCAGATGTCGGCGATTTGCGGCGTGATCATCGCTCTGCGTCCCCGTGCGCCGCGTGCCGCATCCGGATCAGCCACTGCATGGCGAGCGCCGAGACCGCGATCGCGAGCGCCGTGCTCGCGAGCACCGCGACGAGTATCGGCCAGACCTCGCCCGACACCCGCTGGAGGTGCACCATCACGCCCACGCCGGCCGGCACGAACAGTAACGAGAAATGCTGCAGCATGCCGCTGGCGGTGTCGCGCAGCGGCTCGGGGGCCGAGCCCCTCGCCCACAACGACAGGAAAAGCAGCACCATCCCGACCACCGGCCCGGGCACGGGCAATGCGAGCAGGTGAACGACGATCTCGCCCGCGAGCTGGTAGCCGAGCAGCGTCGTCAGCGCGCCGATCATACGTGAATGGTAAACGGGGACCGGAAAATGGGAAATGGGGAGAAAACGGGTAGAATGTTCCGGGCACCGATCGCGTTGCGCTGACGAATCCGGAATGGCCACTTCCCTCACGAAATTGCCGGCATGGCAGGACCTCGAGCGCCACCGCCGGGCGGTCTCCGGCACGCATCTGAGACAGCTCTTCGACCAGGACCCGGAGCGTTTCGGGCGGTTCTCGCTCAGGCTCGACGGCATGCTGCTCGATTTCTCGAAGCAGCTCGTCACAAAGGAGACCATGCGGCTGCTCGTCGCGCTGGCGCGCGAATGCCGGCTCGAAGGCTCGATCCGGAGCCTGCTCGCCGGGGAGCGCGTCAATTTCACCGAGAATCGCGCCGCGCTCCACTTCGCGCTGCGCGCGGAGCGGCCCGTTCTGCTCGACGGCCGCGACGTCACGCGGGACGTGGCGGCGGTCCTCGCGAAGTTGCGCGCGTTCAGCGAAGGCGTGCGCTCGGGAGAGATCAAGGGAGCATCCGGCCAGCATTTCACGGACATCGTCAACATCGGCATCGGCGGCTCCGACCTCGGGCCCGCGCTCGCCTGCGAGGCGCTCGCCCCCTACGCGATCCCCACGTTGAACATCCACTTCGCGTCGAACGCAGACGGCCACGCGATCGCGGCGGTGCTCGGGCGGCTCGATCCCGGCCGCACGCTTTTCATCGTGGCCTCCAAGACCTTCACCACGCAGGAAACCCTCGCCAACGCTTCAACGGCCCGGGACTGGGTGGCGGCGAAGCTCGGTATCGGCGCGGCTGCGGCGCATTTCTGCGCGGTGACAGCGGCTCCGGAACGAGCCGCCGAATTCGGGATCGCCGCGCAGCGCGTATTCGAGATCTGGGACTGGGTGGGAGGCCGCTATTCGCTGTGGTCGGCGATCGGGCTGCCGGTGGCGCTCGCGGTCGGAATGGACCACTTCGACGCGCTTCGCGCCGGGGCGCGCGCCATGGACGAGCACTTCGCTACCGCGCCGCTCGAACGCAACATGCCCGTGGCGATGGGGCTGCTTACCGTCTGGTACGCCGACTTCCACGGCACGGCCTCGACCGCCGTCCTGCCCTACGACGAGAGGCTGCGGCTGCTTCCCGCCTACCTGCAGCAGCTCGAGATGGAAAGCTGCGGCAAGCGCACGACGCGCGATGGCGGTGTCACCGACTACGCCACCGCGCCGGTGCGGTGGGGCACCACCGGCACCAACGGCCAGCATGCCTATTTCCAGCTGCTGCATCAGGGCACGCACGTCGTGCCCGCCGATTTCATCGCGTGCTGCGAGCCTCATCACCGGCTGCCCGCGCACCACGATATCCTGCTCGCCCATTTCTTCGCCCAGACCGAGGCGCTGATGCGCGGCCGCACGGAAAAGGAAGCCGAGGGCGAAATGCGCGCCGACGGGCTCGACCCGGAGGAGATCCGCAGACTGCTGCCGCACCGGACCTTTCCCGGGAGCCGGCCGAGCACGTCCATCCTGCTGCGCAAGCTCGACCCGGGGACGCTGGGTGCGCTGATCGCGCTCTACGAGCACAAGGTCTTCGTCGAGAGCGTGATCTGGAACGTGAACGCGTTCGATCAGTGGGGCGTGGAGCTCGGCAAGCGCCTCGCCGATCGCGTGCTCGCGGAGCTCGCCGACGCCGATCCGGTCTCAGGGCACGACAGCTCGACCAACGGGCTCATCAACCACTTGAAAGCCGTGCGCTAGCACGGGTCCCAACCATGGAGGAAACATGAACGACGAAGCTCTGAACATGAGCGTGCGCAAGTTCCTGAAGACCGTGGGCGTCAATTCGCAGCTTGCCATCGAAAAGGCGGTCAGGAAGGCAATCGCGGAAGGAAAGCTCAAGGGTAGCGAGACGTTTCCCGCGACGATGACGCTCTCGATCGGCAAGCTCGCTCTCGAGGTGAAATTCGACGGCGAGATCAAGCTGCAGTGACACTGCAACGAGAGACGCTGGGCGATAGACGAGAGGGGTCAGAGCGGCGGCTTTCGCCGTCTTTCGCCTCTCTCCTCTCCCCTCTCTCCTCTCCCCTCTCTCCTCTCGTCTCTCTATAGTTTGAGGAAGTGCTCGCGGTAGTATTTCAGCTCGCCGATCGACTCGTAGATGTCGGCGAGCGCCTCGTGTTTGCCTTCCTTCGTGAGTCCCGCCATGAGGTCGGGCTTCCAGCGGCGCGCGAGCTCCTTCAGCGTGCTCACGTCCAGGTTGCGGTACATGAAGTACGCCTCGAGCGCGGGCATGTAGCGCACGAGGAACCTGCGGTCCTGGTGCACGGAGTTGCCGCACATCGGGGAAGCCTTGGGCGGCACATGCTCCGCGAGAAAGCCGATCATCCGCCCCTCGACCTCGGGTTCCGAGAGCGTGGAAGCCTTGACCCGTTCGATGAGCCCGGTCTTGTTGTGGGTCGACTTGTTCCAGTCGTCCATCCGCGCGAGCACCTCGTCGCCCTGGTGCACGACCAGCACCGGCCCTTCCGCGATCACGTTGAGCTGCGTGTCGGTCACCACCAGGGCCACCTCGAGTATCCTGTCGGTCTCGGGGCTGAGCCCGCTCATCTCCATGTCGATCCAGATGAGGTGGTTGGGGTCCTGTGCCATAATTTTCCGTTAAAGCGGACGGCAGTGCCGCCGCTCTAACCGCGCGAGTTCGAGCGGACGATCCGATCGCCGTTCAACTCGCGCCCAAAGCGCACGACAACTGATTTTCGACCGCCTCCGTGTCATCATACCGGATGAGGTGCACAGCATGTGCCGCCGCTTTAACTGCGCGAGTCCGAACGGACGAACCGGTCGCCGTTCAACCCGAGCGCACGAATGGCGGCGGAATTTTTCGATTGTTATTGTGTCACAGAATCCACCACCCGGTTAGGACCGATACAACGTAAATGACGACCTTCAGCCTGGTATTTCTCGCGGCGCTCGCGCTTGCCACCGCGACGCGCCTGTGGCTCGGGTGGCGCCACGTGACCTACGTGACGGCGCACCGCGGGCGCGTGCCCGCGGAGTTCGCCGCCAACATCAATCTCGACGCGCATCAGAAAGCCGCCGACTATACCTGCGCGAAGACCCGGTTCGCGATGACCGGGGTGGCGTACGACGCCGCGATCCTGCTTGCGCTCACCTTCGGGGGCGGGCTGCAGTTGCTGCACGGGGTCTCGGCGGAGTGGCTTGCGGAGGGAATTCCACGCGGGCTCGCGCTCCTCGCCCTGCTCGCCGCGCTGCTTACCGTGCTCGAGATTCCCTTCGGCCTCTACCGCACGTTCGTGATCGAGGAGCGCTTCGGTTTCAACAAGATGACACCGGGGCTCTACTTCCTCGACCTAGCGAAGAGCCTCGCGCTCGCCGCGCTCTTCGGCCTGCCGCTTGCCGCCGCGGTGCTGTGGCTCATGCAGGCGATGGGAGGCTACTGGTGGCTCTATGCGTGGGCGCTCTGGATCGCGTTCAACGTCGTCATGCTCGCGATCTACCCGACGTGGATCGCGCCGCTGTTCAACAAGTTCTCGCCAATGCAGGATGCCGAGGTGAAGGAACGCGTCGAGCGCCTGCTCGAGCGATGCGCGTTCAAGGTGAAGGGCCTGATGGTGATGGACGGCTCGCGGCGCAGCGCGCACGGCAACGCGTACTTCACCGGGTTCGGCGCTTCCAAGCGGATCGTCTTCTTCGACACCCTGCTCGCCCGCCTCGACCCGGCGGAAGTGGAGGCGGTGCTCGCGCACGAGCTCGGCCATTTCAAGCTGCGGCACGTCCTGAAGCGGATGGCGTGGCTGTTCCTCGCCAGCCTCGGGTTCATGTGGCTGCTCGGCTACCTCATGGAGCAGCCCTGGTTCTACCACGGCCTGAACGTGGATACACCCTCCACCGCGATGGCGCTCATTCTCTTCTTCATCGTGGTGCCCCAGTTCACGTTCCTGCTGCAGCCGCTGGGGGCGATGTACTCGCGCAAGCATGAATTCGAGGCCGATGAGTACGCCTCGCGCTACGCCTCGGCCGGTGACCTGGTGACCGCGTTGATCAAGCTCTACCGGGACAACGCAGCCACGCTCACGCCGGACCCGCTGCACTCGGCATTCTATGATTCGCATCCACCGGCGCTCGCGCGCATCGCCCGGCTTCAAAAAGCGTGACTCGTGACTGGTGGCTCGTGATTGGTTAAATACGTGCCCGGCGGATATCGACTCACGACTCACGACTCACGATTCACGATTCACGTATAGAGTGAGGCTGCCATGACCCAACCCGTTTCCGACCTGACCAGCAAGAAATGCAAACCGTGCGAGGGCGGCGTTGCCCCGCTCAAGAAAGCCGAGATTGACAACTTCCTGAACCACCTCGAGGGATGGCAGTACGCCGGGGGGAAGATCGCGAAAACCTACGCGTTCAAGAACTATTACCAGACGATGGCCTTCGTGAATGCCGCCGCCTGGATCTCGCACCGGGAGGACCATCACCCCGACATCAGCGTGGGCTACAACCAGTGCCGGGTCGAGTACAGCACGCATGCCATCAACGGCCTCAGCGAGAATGACTTCATCTGTGCCGCAAAGCTCGATAAGCTCTTCGAGCTATGAAGCGATCCGTGACTCGTGAACCGACGCGTTCGCGATAAGACTTCAAGTCACGAGTCACGAGTCACGAGTCACGCCCCACCGGGACGGCTCGAAGGCCGGATTGTCGCGAGCTACGGGCGCCGGTACCTGGTCGAGCTCGAGGACTCTTCCACGCTCGAGTGCGTGACGCGCGGCAAGCGCGGCGCGCTCGCGTGCGGCGACCGGGTGCGCGTGGTCCGCAGCGCCCGCGGGCAAGGCGTGATCGAGTCCCTCCTGCCGCGCGAGACGCTGCTCTACCGATCGTACCGCGCTCGCCAGAAACTCATTGCCGCCAACGTAACGCAGGTCGTCATCGTGGTGGCGCCGGTTCCCACCTTCCATGAGGATCTCGTCGACCGCTGCCTGGTCGCGGCCGAGGCGGGCGGCATCGCGGCGCTGCTCGCGTTGAACAAGACCGATCTGCCGCAGGCCGCGGCCGCGGCGCGCGCGCTCACGCCGTACCGCGACCTCGGCTACCGCATGGTGGCGTTTTCCGCGAAAAGCGATCCCGGGCCCCTGCTACCGCACCTGAAGCGGCGAACGAGCGTTCTGGTCGGGCAGTCAGGAATGGGCAAGTCCACCATCATCAACGCTCTCGTGCCGGAGGCGGCCGTGCGCGTTGCGGAAATCTCGGCGGCGCTCGATTCGGGCAGGCAGACTACCACCCACGCGCGGCTCTTCCATCTCGACGCCGACACCGACATCATCGATTCGCCGGGCATGCAGGAGTTCGGGCTGGACCATCTGGACATCGCCGAGCTTGCAGAGGCGTTCGTCGAGTTCCGGCCGCGGCTGGGCTCGTGCCGGTTCAACGACTGCCGGCATCTCGCCGAGCCGGGCTGCGCCATGGCGGCCGCCTGCGCGGACGGCAAGATCCTGAAGCGCCGCCTCGCGTCCTATCGTGCACTTGCCGAGGAAGCCGTCAGGCGCAGCCGCAAGCGCTGGAAGTGACCGCCGTCAGGCGCTTCCGCCTTGGCCGGAACTGCGTGACGAGTCGCGCCGGTTCCTAAGGCAGAAGGATGAAGGATGAAGGATGAAAAAATCAGCCAGGACCTGTTTCTTCTACGTTCTGACTTCTTCCTTCTGCCTTCTGCCTTCTGCCTTCTGACTTTGGGTCGCCTTTCGACTTTCGACTTGCTCGACGTAGCGCGACGGCGTCGCGCATGGCCAGGGGCGGCCCCGGGTGCCGGTGACTTTCTCTTTGCTCGCCCAAAGCGAAAGTCACCAAAGAGAAAGGGCGCCCCGGTTCGCCGCAGAAAACCGGGATAGACCTGGGGCGTGGGTCTGTCCCGGATTTTCTGTTCCCCTGCGCTGCTCGACCAGCCCGGCGGTCTGCGCAACTCACGAACGGTCGTCGCACCGGCACACGTTCTCGAAGCTGAATCTCCCCGCGAAGCACGCGCGCGTCACAGCTCGACAGTGCTCGACCGAAACCCCGGGCTGGCCTGCGCTGCTCGGCGGCTCGCAGGGGCCCCAACAGCAAAGCACGGCTGTCCCTGTAGAGATTAGCGGCACATGTTGCATTCAACACATTGACGGATACGAAGTTTTCGGGTGTCCTCCTTTTTGGTTGACACGCAACCCTGCTCCCGTTATTATTCTCTGTGTCGTGCCTATTTGGTCTACTTGAGGAGAGTGAACAGCATGACTATTACGGAATACGGAAAGGTAGTCAGGGAATTTCGAGAGGATGTCGGAACGTCTCTTCGCCAGATGGCGGATGAGATTGGATATTCACCGACCTACGTGTCCGCCGTGGAGATTGGCGAAAAAGGAATAACCGATGATCTCGTACAAAAGGTTACTGGATTCCTCCGGAAGCGAGGCAAAAAGACGAAAGAAATTGTCAGGCTACACGTCGCGGTAGATCGGACGCGGCGCACGGTAGACGTAAGCTCGCTGGATGGCGCGGGGCGATTCGCGGTAGCGGCGTTTGCACGGAAGTGGGCTGACCTAGATCGAGATGCGCGCGAGAGGTTTCTCAGGCAAATCGGGACAGCAACGGAGGGAAAAAAATGATCACTGGCCCCTGGGCGCGACCGAGGGGTATTCGTGTGCCAGCTCGGTCGACAGGCGAGATTCGCGAGGCCGCATTAAACGCGCGACTGGGTCTGGGAATTAATGAACCGTGCATTAACATGATTGACCTACTTGAAAACAGGCTTCGGAAAATCGGAATTCGTTTTCACGTGGTTGAAAACCACCTGCTTCCCGATGAGGCGGCGAAGGCTATTCCCGAACAGGGAAGAATCCTCGTGTGCAGAGATGCGTACGATGCGATTTACGATGGTGACGTCAAACAGCAGCTCTTGATCCCGCACGAGTTCGGTCATTTTGTACTCAAGCACACGATCACGTTGGCTCGCGCAACCTCGCTTACTCCCCATCCTGCCGTAGAAGATTCGGAAGTACAAGCCGATCTGTTTTCGCACGAGTTCGCTTTGCCGGTGGAGCTGATTCGGCGGCACTGTCACTCAATCGCAGATATCGAACGTGCGTTTCGAGTACCGGAACTGGATGCCAGGATTCGAGCGGATACCCTGAGAAGGGAAAACTTAATCGATTGGTAAGACGAACCCAAGAACATGCAACATCCTGTCAATGGAAAGAAAAGAGCGCTGGAGTTTCCTTTAGCGCCCTTTTCAGGTTACGGGGGGTTGGCGAAATCGGTATACGCAGGAGCTTTGGGAGTTGCCGGCAATTTGCCATGCGGGTTCGAATCCCGCACCCCTCACCCTTTTAAAATATAACACGGCCGAGCATAAACAAGGGGGTCAGACTACATCGATGCATTGATTTACCAACGGAGCGGGAAACAACCGCGTCTCACCCCATCAATCCGTCACGCGCATGGATCTCCAAGTTCTCCTCCCTCGCTTGCTGCCACGCGCTATTGCGTGGGCGGAAGCAGTTGCCGCCGACGCCGCTGCGCGGGGAAGGGCATTGAGCGCGTCCGGACTGGCCGACGCGAGAGCAGTGGGAGTGCAGCGACCCGAGAACATTCGTGTGCTGATGGTCGATCGCCTTCCACTTCCCGCAGACCTCGAGCTCCAAGCTGCTGCAGTACAAACCGGCCTTCTCGGGCCCACGATGAGCGGCCTTACTCTCGGCTACACGATCCTGATCTGCCACGGTCACCTGTCCCGGCGCCTGCTATCGCACGAGTGTCGTCATGTGGCTCAGTACGAGCAAGCGGGATCAATTGCTTCTTTTCTTCCGACCTACCTCGGTGCGATTGTTCAAGTAGGGTATTGGAACTGCCCGTTCGAGCAAGATGCACGCTCGCATGAGCTATCCGATACTTAACCCGCGGCTCGAGCGGAGCGCCCAACAGCTTGGCTATTGCGTTCCCTCGTCGCTTCGTTCCTCGACGCCCGCTCGACCGCAGCGTTAGACGACATGACTAGCTGGCGCATCGCAGAGACGCGCTCGCATATTGAGCGGCGCTTTGGCCATTCGCAGCTTGTGCTGGTAAAGCCCACTCTTGACGCACTATCGGACAGACAGGCCTATGCACGTTATCACTATCAAGAGGTGGTCCGCCTTCTGAAGAGATTCGCGAAGATACACTTGTCGGGACAGCCACTCATACAAGTGGCGCTCGGGGACGGAGACGGAAGAGCCATGCTAGAGCTCTTCCTTACGAAGACTGGCGCTCACGCAGTCGCATGCGCGCATTGTATTCACGCGT
Organism: Betaproteobacteria bacterium; assembly: GCA_016868035.1. Taxonomy (GTDB): domain Bacteria; phylum Pseudomonadota; class Gammaproteobacteria; order Burkholderiales; family SG8-41; genus SG8-41. Next base: position 92,436 of record VGID01000008.1, read on the forward strand.
TACCCGATCTATTGGCGCATGCAATTTACTTCGCTCTCGGCCTAAATCTTTTGCCTACACCGCTGAAAGAGCGAGCGGTGTCATCAACTACCGTGATCGACATACTTAAACGGGCTCCGCATCATCAGATCTTGCGAAGTACGCTATCGAGTCTCTGTAATGACGGAAACTTCAAACACGTTGCGGCTCTCTCCAACAAGGCCAAGCATCAGGGGATCGTCAAACCAAGCTTAAACGAAGACATGACCGGAACGAGAAAGGACAGACATGAAATCCGATTCACCGCGTTTCAGCACTCAGGAAAATCGTTCCCCGAGGCAAAGATTGCAGAATTGCTCGGCCCTGCTTACAAGCTAGCGTCAGAAGCGATCGTCAAATCCGGGAACGAGATTAATCGACTATACATTGAAAATGCGGTCTAACTCGCACATAAGAAGGCGCCCTCAAGAACGGCGCCGCGCATCTCTGTGGACCGCTAGTTATGCAGAACGCTAGTCTTCGATATGAAAATTTGCTACCTGGACGAAAGTGGAACCGGTCAAGAGCCGATCGCGGTAGTTGCGGGAGTCATCGTGGACTCTCAGCGGATGCATATCACGAAGGAGCATTGGGGTAAACTCCTTGCCCATCTCTCCGAAATCTGTGGCAAGAAGTTACAGGAGCTCCATACCAAGGATTTCTACGCGGGGAGCGGGCCATTTAAGAGTCTTCCGGGGCACCAGCGCGCGGAGTACATATCGGCAATCGTGGAGTGGCTGTGCGAGCGGAAACACGACGTCGTCTATAGCGCGGTTCACAAACAGACATTCGAGAGGAGTAAGGCGGCCGGAAAGTTGCCGCGGGAGCTCGAGACACCTTGGCGCATGGGAGCGTTCCATTGCATTCTGACGCTTCAGCGCGCGCACCAGTCCCTTGAGAAGAATAAAGGTCACACACTTCTAGTGTTCGACAACAAAGGGCACGACGCGGAGCCACTCACCAGAATGGTCCTTTTTCCGCCAAGCTGGAGTGACTCGTATTATTCGCGTGGGGCGAAACAGGAGGCGCTAAATCACATCATTGATGCGCCATATTTTGCGGACTCGACGCACGTGCCACTGCTACAAGTCGCCGATTTTCTGGCGTACTTTTTCCGGCGCCACGTGGAAATAGCTGAGAAGCTTCTTCCTCCAAAGTATGCTGAGGAAGAGGAGCGCATCGGCAAATGGGTAGGCACGCTGGCGAAGCGGTGTGTTGGGTACCAGCATATGTATCCGGCGAAGGGCCGGTGCCCGACTGCAGAGACCTTCTACGCTCATTGCCCGGAATCGCTGCGTCGCATGGAAGGTTAACAACGCCGCGGACCGGATTGGTTGTGGACGTCATGCAGACCCGACATCAGGGCCGGCCCTTCAACGCGGACTATATTCGTTTCTGACGTGTCAGCTCGCGCCGGTAGATATAGTCGGACGAGGTGAGCCAAAAAGTAACACCTGACCCTCTTAGCGCTAGCGCCGTTAGCTCGGCCCCCCGATTTTGACATAGGGGCTCAGCCGAGTTCTCGCCTATTTGCCGTGTGGCCCGAGATAACGGGCCCCGTTGAAGTGGATCAGGTGAGTTGGATTGTCAGCAATCCACACCTCCGTTTCCCACGAGATGTGCTCGGCGTGCCGACGACGTGATCCCCAATTTCAGTAGCAGTTTGATTTAGAGTCCACCCCGTCAAACTGTAGCCGATTCGACCGTTTCCTGGTTCGCCTGTAGGGCAAGCTTCGCGGCGTAGACTGCGGGTGGCACCTTG